>JAGAFT010000040.1 GCA_017627975.1 Oscillospiraceae bacterium | reverse complement strand
TTCACAGAGGACTCCGGAGTCAGGCCTTTTTCAAAGGAGGTCTTCCAGACTGCCAGCGCCTGGCGGGCTGCATCGTTATCGAAAGCAACATTGCCGTCAGCATCAAACCAGTCGCCGCCGAAGGACCAGTAGCAGTTGGTCCACAGGAAAGCGGTCGGGCCCATGACCTTACCATGAGTGAAGTTGCCGTATTCCGTCGGAGAATCCGGATTGTAGGCCTTGGTAAAGAAGAAGGACGCGGCAAGATAATCGTCCCAGGTCCAGTCCGCAGGATCTTTCGGTTCGAGTTCTTTTCCGAGTTGTTCCATGGCGATCTTCTTGTAAGTGGCCTGCCACTCCTCATTGCTCAGCAGTTCATCAATCAGGTCGCTGCGATAGTACAGGAAGTGGTTGGACAGATCCATCGGCACACCATAGAGCGTTCCATCCAGCCAGCGGAAACCGTCAACCGTGGCAGGAATGCGGCCTTCCGTGTCAGCCCCGTAAATATTGATTTCCGGGTTGTCCAGATACGGCTGCAGCGGTTCCATATGCATCCAGTATTTTCCGAGCCAGCGGGAAGCCGTGAAGAAGAGGTCCACATCAGATGACTTCGCCGCCATCAGGGCTTCTTCCTTCAGCATGATGTTGTCACGGCCGAACAGTTCCTGTTCCACATAGAAGCCGGCTTCCTCAGCCTTGTTTTCATTCCAATAGTTCAGGACAACGTCCATTGCATCAGATTCCGGGCCCGGCCAGTAGACCATACGGACGGTATACATATCGTCCGCAGCAAAGGCTGACGGAGCGATGCAGAGCATCATGGCTACGATAATGAGTGCTACTAGTACTTTTTTCATTTTTACCTCCTCTTTTTTTCCGATCTGATCATTGATCGGGTCATTCTGTAAATGATTGAATACTGGCCGCTTCTATCTTTTTATCTCATTCCTATTTCCCCCTTCTGTCGAGGATCAAGATTTCGTTTAAAGAACTGAAGCAATTATACCATCTTTGTGTGATTTGTCAATACAGCCCTGAAAAAACATAAATTATTCCGCCGCTATTAATCATTATGCACAATTCCAAAGGTTTGTTTCTAAAGATCTTATCATCTTGCGCAAAAACAGGATTCTCTGTTTTCAGTTCATGTTCAACATTTCCCGGCAGATGCAGATTTTGACTTTTCCCTTTACTTTTTTCTTCCTTTTCTTTATACTGGCTGCAGTCTGAAAGAATGAGGAATCAATATGAGCAAAAACATTCTCATCGTTAACGACGACGGTATTCACTCGGAAGGGATTATCCGTCTGGCCCAAGCCGCCTCCCGCTTCGGTCATGTCTGGGTCGCCGCGCCGAATGAACAGTGCAGCGGCATGAGCCAGAAGATCTCGATCTTCGACCCGATCCTGGTTCGGCCGTATGACTTTCCCGCCCCGGTGGAGGCCGCCTGGAGCATCGGCGGAACGCCCGCCGACTGTGTAAAGGTCGCCGTCGGTTATCTGCTGGACGGAGCCCCGGACCTGGTCCTCTCCGGCATCAACAACGGCTACAACGCCGGTTTCGACAACGCCTACTCCGGCACCATCGGTGCCGCTGCTGAAGCCCTGATGAAGGGGATCCCGGCCATTGCGTTTTCCAGAGGGCTGAACGCCGATTTTGAGGTTGCCGAACACTATCTTCCCCTGCTGCTGGAGGAGCTGATGGCTGCGCCGCCGGTTCCCTGGGAACTCTGGAATGTGAACTTCCCGGCGGTTCCGCTCCGTGACTGCAAGGGCGTCCTCTACGGCCGCAGACTTGCCCCGGTTCAGCTCTATCAGGAGCTGTATCACCGCGAAGACCGCCCCGACGGCAGTTTCACCCTTCTGAACACCAGCACCCCCATCGACGCTTCCGGTGCCCCGGAAGACAGCGACATATTTGCCATCCTCAACGGCTATGTTTCCGTCGGTCCCATACGCTGCGCCGTGCTCTGAGTGCGTCTGTACAGCTTCATCAGATCAGCCAAAAAGAGAACAGGGAACGCGATCACCACCGGTCGCTCTCCCTGTTCTCTGTATTATTCTTGTTGTACCATATCTTCAGGACATGATCCCTCGTCTGACTCAGCTGCCGTCCCTTTCCTCGGGGAAGGCCATCTGAAGGGCATTGAAGATATTGACACTCCACACCCCGAAGTCGTGCCCGCCGTCGACGTCCCGATAGAAGGCGTTCTCTCCTTCCGTCAGTCTGTCGGTCTGTTCCACAATGATCTGAAAACCGTAGAAGGTATTCTGCCATTGACCGTCATAGTATCCCGCCCCTGCATAGAAAAAGGGAATCGGAAGGTTCTTCCGGTCTTCGGCGTTGATTGCCTCGGCCACCGCGTACGGCTGGCTGTTTCCCGAGAAGCAGATGAAATTGGAAAACAGGTCGAGATCCATCTGCATGCCGCTGCCCAGCGCATACAGGGCACCGTTTGACATTCCGCCGATTCCGAAGTGCTCTCTCGCCGCCTGCAGGTCCGCAAGGCTCCCGCTTTGGGCATAGGTGCTATAGTGCTCGGCGACGTAGGGAAGAATCGTTTCCCTGAGCTCCGCGGCCATCTGTTCAATCCCGCCGTCGTTGGAATAATACGGTCCGTTGTAGGTCGTCGGGCACACGATGATCAGCGGTCTGCAGAGCTTCTGCTCAATCATGTTGTCATAGATGTTCTTCATGATCAGCGGGAAGCCGAAGTCATATTCTTTCGTGAGCCACGAGTTCTCGTCGTCCCCTCCCCCGTGGATCAGCACCAGCACGTTGTACTTTTCCTGTTCGCTGTATCCGTACGGAAGATAGACGTTGAGGTTCTTCATCACTTCTTCGTCGCCCTGATAGTGAAGCTTCTGTACATAGGTCTGTTTTTGCACCGTTCCGGGGTGGGCACAGTCCTGATAGAATTCCGCCGGAAGAAGGCTGTCGTAAAACACCGGCTCTGCGCCGCAGGCGCATTTTCCGTGGAAGAAGCTGTGCGGAAGCTTGAGCCCGCAGACGGTACACCGCTGCGTAATCGGATCATGCCCGGCATGACGGCAGACCTCTCTGCAGATGGCGCAGACTCCTTCCCGGAAGTCATGGCTGCATGCCGTCCCGCAGACGGTGCAGACACCGTTCTCGTAGGCGGGATGTTCACAGTGCTGCCCGCAGATCAGGCACAGCGCGTTCTCCCAGACATGTTCACACGGAAGTCCGCATACCGCGCAATGGCCGCCTTCCCATGCTTCATGCGTGCAGGAAAGTCCGCAGGAAGCACAGATGCCGCTCTCCCAGGTCTGATGCCGGCAGAGACGCTGATGCACCCGGGGGATCAGCCGAAAATGAACGACACAGAAGCAGCCTGCCAGCAGCAGAGCCATCACGGTCAGCAGGACCAATACTGCTTTTCTTTTCGATCGCCTCTTGACACCCATTGCGCCGTGTTCTCACTCATACCGCAGCGTCATCCGGAAAACCGCCTTGCTGCTCTCCCCGGAGAGGAAGACCTCGCCGTCTTCCCCGTTCCAGTGCAGGATAAGCGCTTCGCCGATGCGGGCCTCGTTCACATACTCCGCCCGGATTTCCTTCAGTCGTCTTCCCTTCACCGCCGCGCCGACACAGTCCTCCGCCAGATCGAAGTAACGGGTATTGTTCATATGCCCGTTCAGGTCGACGTAGCTGTATGGGACTTCAAAACGCTTCTCCCGGTCACAGTCCAGTTTCCGGATCGGTCCGGGCAGGTCGATTTCTTCCCCGTTTTCCATTCCCGCGATCTCTACGCCATAGCGTTCCGGGAAAACCGCTTTTCGCGTTTTCGCATCCACCAGTCCCCAGAGCGCACTCGCCTTTACAAGCCCTTCCCCCGCCTCGGTCTCCAGGCTGTAGAAACGCGGGAACAGAAGGTGCATTGTCTTCCCCGGCCAGCTCCGAAGGACAATTCTCTCGTCATATTCCGGCATGCGGGTAATTTCCGCCCGCTGCATCAACAACACCCAGAGGATTCCCTTGTCCAGCGTCTTGTCCCGTCCCATGCCGAGCTGCTCGGTGTGCCGGATGGAGGCTTCCTGCAGGAGCTTGAAGAGTTCTGACGTGCGCAGGTGCCGGAACATGTCCACATCCCTGCTGCGCAGGGTCAGCCGTTCGGTGTAGATTTCGCTCATGCCTTGTTCGGCAGGCGCTTGTAGATGGCGTCAACCACATCGCCCAGCGTCTGCAGTTTTTTCCACTGTCGCTCCGGGATCTTCACATCAAACAGCGCCTCCAGCTTGCAGATCACCAGCACGAAGCCCATCGAGTCAATGGCTGTTTCGGTGTTGATGACGCTGTTCTCCTCAAGTCCCGCCTCTTCCATATCCTGGAAGCAGTCAAAGATGATTCTCTTGGTTTTCTCGAGTACATCCTGTCTTGTCATGTCCTTGTTCCTACTTTCTGCTGGAGCTCCCAGCGCTTGATTTTGCCGCTGGCCGTTCTGGGCAGCGGATCCTCTGTGAAAAGAATGTCTGTAAGCTGCTGACCCCGGGGCAGCTGTTCCATCATCGGCCGCAGCCTTTGCCAGAGCGCGTCCCGGCCGGCACGCTTCGCGTTTTCGTCCTCCAGAATAAGGGCCGGTCGGTCGTCCCGCAGGACCACGGCAAGCTCCGTCGTTCCCAGAAGACGCATCAGTTCCGCCTCGTACTCCGGCAGGAAGATCTTTGTCCCGTCGCCCATGACGAGAATATCCTTTTTCCGTCCGGTGATGTGCAGGCGTCCGTCCTCATCGAAGTATCCCAAATCACCCGTGGAGAGGATGCCGTGGCGCAGCACCTCCTCGGTATACTGCGGCCACTTGTAGTAGCCCTGCATCATGCAGGTGGGTGCTGCGATCAGGATCTCTCCGTCCTCGGCAATGGTGATGGTGTCGTCCGGGCAGACCTCCATGGCATAGGGATCCCCCCCCACCGAGATGGCGACACCCGAGCTTGTCTCCGTAAGGCCGTAACCGAAGCTCAGCCGGATTCCCTTTGCCTGAACCGCCTGCAGGAGCTGCGGCGGGCAGTCACCCGCGCCCACCAGAATCAGGCGCAGTTCTTCATTGAGGCAGTTCTGCTGCAAAAGGAAGCCCAGCAGCCGCGGTACCAGCGAGACGGCCGTCGGCCGGTAGAACTTCAGATCGTCAAGATAGTGCCTGGCCCCGCGGCCGAGCGCCACGGTTGCCCCGCAGCTCAGGCCCCACAGCAGGCCGCAGACGAAGCCGAACACATGCCCCAGCGGCAACATGCACATCAGGCAGTCCTCCGGCTGCAGCGGGAGCTTTTCAGAGCCGTTGAAGGCGCTCTGGCAAAGGCTGGAGTCCGTCAGGACCACGGCCTTGGCGCGCTCCGTTGTTCCGGAGGTAAAAAACAGGATTTTTCTCGCGCCGTCGCTCACCCCCTGGGTCAGATTTCCGCTGAGTTCCTCGCAGAGCTCCGCATCGCCCCAGAGCATGTCGATATCCGTGTAGGCAATCAGCCCGCGAAGCACCGCTTCGGGTGCTCCTTCATCCAGCAGCACCAGCTGCATTCCTGCAAGGTTTGCCGCAAAGAGCTCAATCACACATTCAGGGCTTCCGTCAGAGAGCAGGCCAAGGCAGGTTTTTCCGGAATTCTGAAGATCCTTCGTCCGCTCCAGGACTCGGCGCTGAAGATCCGCATAGCTGTAGCTCTCCCGCTCTCCGCGAAGCGCGACCCGGTCCGGGCTCTGTGTGGCCCAGTAGCCGAGCAGATCCCCAAATCCGTAGAAGCGCATGGTAACAGCCTCCTTCCAGCTTTATTGTCCGCTTTTCTGACTCTATCATATCATAAGACACAAAAATAAAAAAGATATTTTGCAAATTTTACAAGTATTTTGACATAAATCAAAAAGTATATAGTGAAATTGCCCTGATTCTGTTGTATAATTAACACATCTGAGCAAATACGCACAACTGACCAAATTTTCAATTTTATATGGAGGAAAACAATGGACAAAAACATTCGCATCGCCATCATCGGCGGCGGTCCCGCTGGTCTGAGCGCTGGTATGTACCTGGAAAAGAAGGGCTATGAGAATTACACCATCTATGAGCGCCTTGACCGTGTCGGCGGAAAGTGCTGGTCTCCGCATTACAACGGACGCCGTTATGAGATGGGCGCCATCATGGGTGTTCCGTCCTACTACGCGGTGCACGATGTGGAAGAGTTCTGCGGCATCACCCATGACGGTCCGCAGCTCAACCGCAACTACAAGGACGGCTCCGGCAAGGTGATCGAGCCCTTTGCCCGCACCGTCGGAAACATCATCCGCAATCCTTGGCTGCTCAAGATGAAGAAGCAGCTCAAGACCTTCGGCGAACTGCTGGAGACCAAGTACAAGGGCTATGACCTCAACGGCCACCGCGGCGTTGCCGAGGGCCGCTATGACGGCTATGCCGTGACCCCCGGCCGCGAGAAGGTCGAGGGCGTGAACCCGAACCTGAAAGACCTGGCCCTGCCTTTCAAGGAATTCTGTGAAAAGAACGGCGTTCCCCTGGTGCAGAAGATCTGGATCGGGCCCTTTACCTCCTTCGGCTACGGCTACTTTGACGAGATCCCCGCCGCCTATGTTCTGAAGTACCTGGACTACCAGACCTGCATGAACTTCGTCAAGGTCAACCTCTGGACCTGGAAGAACGGCACCCAGTACATCTGGGAGCAGCTGAACGACCACCTGAAGCACCCCGCCGTTTTGAACAGCAGCATCGACAAGGTCGAGCGCAAGGACGGCAAGGTGTTTATCACCGTGAACGGCAAGGTCGAGGAGTTTGACAAGGTCATCGTCACCGCTCCGCTTTACATCCCCAACAAGCGCGCCGACGGCCAGAAGGGCATGGTCGAGTACTTCGATGCCCGCGAGGACGAGAAGGCTCTCTTCTCCAAGATTGATTACGAGCGCTATGACGTACAGGCCTTCCTCACCAAGCCCGAGGATCACCCCGAGATTTCCTACTATGTGTTTGACAACATGGTTCCTGAGAAGCTCGGCCACCTGATGGTCTATTATCGTCGCTGGAGAGACCAGATTGACCAGGTCATCACCACCTACGCGCTGCGCAAGCATAAGAACTCTGCGGAGATTCCCTATGATACCTGCCGCCAGATGGTGCAGGACGACCTCAAGATCATGAAGAATCCTGCAAAGGAAATCATCAACGAGTGGTCCGTGTACTACTTCCCCCATGTTTTCACCAAGGACTATGCCGACGGCTGGTATGACAAGGTAGAGGCCATGCAGGGCAAGTACGACACTTTCTATGCCGGCGAGGTCATGAGCTTCGGCGACATGGACGAGACTGCCGAATACTCCCGCGAGCTGGTGGATCGCTTCTTCTGATCTCACACGGCAGGGGCGGTCACCTGACCGCCCCCTTTTCATGAAGTACCTTAAGACGAAAGGAACCGTATATGAAATTCTATAAAGACCATTACGACGTCGTGATCATCGGCGGCGCACTGGCCGGCATGTCCGCCTGTCTTCAGCTGCAGGCCTGGGGCATCAAGGATATTCTGATCCTTGAAAAGCACAACATGCCCGGCGGCCTCGCCACCGATTTTGTCCGCAACGGCTTTGAGATTGAAGCCACCCTGCACGAGATGATGTCCATCGGCCGTCCCGGCAAGCGCCTGAAGGTCGGTCAGTTCTTTGAAGATATGGGCATTGATATAGACTGGCTCCCGGTCAACGAGTGCTACCGTGTCGCTCTGCCGAACTCCGGCATCGACAAGATCCTCCATCATGACTATGACGACAGCTACACCACCGTCGCCAAAGAGATCGATGAGGTCTGCCCCGGCACCTATGACAAGGTGCATGAGCTCATGCTCCTCTGCCGCCGGGTCTACGACAGCATGAACATTCTCTCCGTCACCCCGATGAGCAAGGTTCAGATGCTTCTCAAGCACCCTGACTTTGTCAAGACCGTCGGTTATACCGCTACGGAAGTCATCAACACCTTCGGTCTTCCGAAGAAAGCCGTCGAGATGCTGACCCCGTACTGGATCTACGTCGGAAACCGCATGGACGATCTGCCCTTTACCATTTACGCTTTCCTCATGGCTGACTACTTCACCGGCAGCTACGTCTGCCGCGGCTTCAGCCACGAGATGAGCATGAAGCTCCAGGCCAAGTGCGAGGAGCAGGGCGCACAGTATGAGTTCAACCAGGAGGTCGAGAAGATTCTGGTCCGCGACGGAAAAGTCTACGGTGTCCGCACCGCCCGCGGTGACGAGATTCACTGTGACTATGTCATTTCCGGCCCATATCCCAACCGGGTCTACTCCCAGATGATCGAACCGCTCACCGAGGTTCCGACCGGCGCCATCCGGATGATCAACAACCGTAAACTCTCCGTAACTCCCGTCTCTGTCATCATGCTGATTGAAGGCACGCCGCAGGAAAACGGCATTATCAACTACTCCACCTTCTCCGGCACCACCATGGATACCAACAAGATCTGGGAGAACTACTCGAATATCACCGAGCCCTACAACTATATCACCACCATCTGCCTCAACTATGCCAACCCCACGCTCCCCGAGGGCTATACCCAGCTCTCCATTACCGCTCTGGTCCCCTCCAAGCCCTTTGAAGACATCAAGGAAGAGGACTACTTTGACCTCAAGCGCCGTCTGGCCAGCGAGATGATCGACGAGTGCATCAAGATCACCAAGGTCGACTTCCGCCCCCGTATCACGGAGATCGAGGTCACCACCCCGATGACCGTCGCCCACTATGTGGGTGCCTGGAAGGGCAACATCTACGGCTATCTCCACTCCATGGAGGACCATGCCGTGGCCCGTCTGCAGATGAAGGAAAAGGATCACTTCATCGAGGGTCTGGAATTTGCCGGTGCGCACGGTATGAGCGGCGACGGCATGGGACCGCAGATTACCAACGGACGCGCCGCCGCCAAGGCAGTGCGCGAGGATCTTGAGAAAAAGAAGGAGGCTGCGAAGAAATGAGCATTAAAGTCAAAGGATTCCTGCAGGACGTCGGCGGAGCCTCCCGTGTCACCAAGCTGAGGGAAGAGAACTTTGCCAAGGGATCTGCGATCATCGATCCGCGGGATCCGATCCGCGAGCTGGCAGACAAGCTTCACCCCGAGCACATGACCTTCAAGGTTGTCGATATCCGCGAGGCCTCTCCCACTTCCCGCGTCTTCCGCTTTGAGTCGGCCGACGGACACATCCCTGTGTTCCAGAGCGGCCAGTATGTAAACTTCCGCCTGAAGATCGGCGAGAGTGTTCTCTCCCGTCCCTACACCATTTCCTCCGCCCCATATGAAGCGCGTGGTGAGCACCCCTTCTTCGAAATCACGGTCCGCCGCAATGTCCCCTATCTTGTTCCGGACTATCTCTTTGAGAATGTGAAGGTCGGGGACGAGCTTCAGGGCGCGCTGCCCTTCGGTTTCTTCTACTGGGAGCCTCTTCGCGACAGCAAAGACATCGTCGCACTGGCCGGCGGCAGCGGCATCACCCCCTTCCACTCCATGGCCAAGGAAATTATGAACGGGAAGATGAAGGGCTGCAAGCTCACCATCCTCTACGGTTCCGTCAAGGCCAACGACATCGTTCTCAAGGACGAGCTCGACGCCATTGAAAAGGCCTGTCCGGATGTGAAGGTTGTTCATGTTCTCTCCGACGAGCCCGACTGGCAGGGGGAGAAGGGCTTTATCACCCGTGAGATTATCGAGAAGTATTCCACACCCGACTGCACCTACATGTTCTGCGGTCCGCTGCCCATGTTCCGCTTTGTGAAGAAGGCGCTGGATGAGATGGGCATCACGCCCCGCCGCTTCCGTCACGATGTGGTAAACAACCCTGCCGACGTTTCCACCCTGCCCGGCTACCCCAAGGGCACCGAGACCAAGACCTTCAAGATCACCGTCCTGCGCGGCATTCATGAGGATGTCATCGACGCTGCGGCTTCCGAGCCGGTCGCCGTCGCCCTGGAGCGCGCCGGCATCGCCATTGACACGCATTGTCGCAACGGCGAGTGCGGCTTCTGCCGCAGCCACCTGCTGGAAGGCGAAATCTTTGTCTCCCCCATCGGTGACGGACGCCGCCGTATGGACAAGGAGATGGGCTGGTTCCACGCCTGCTCTTCCTGGCCGCTGACCGACCTGAAGATCAAGATCCCCATTATGTGATAACGGTATCTGCCCTCTGAGGCCATCCGGCAATACAGCCTCTCCCCGCTTTCTGCAGAGGAGAGGCTGTAATCATGTATGGCGGCAATGGGATCCGCGCTCAAAAACAGGGACATCTGCCTCGGTCTTGAGGCAGATGTCCCTGTTTTTCTGTTTTGATTTATTTTCCGGAATCTCTGGTCCAGAGCAAGTCTCCCATATGGTTCCGGTAATCGATATGGATGTTGTCGACCGTTGTCCCGGCGTAGGCCGCGTACATCCGGCCGAACTCATAGATTTTTTCCGTCGCGCCGCGTTCCGCCGCGCTCTCGTTGAGAGAAGTGCAGACCGCCGTGAACACGGTGCAGTCCTCATTGACGGTGTATTCGTCAACATTCGGATAGTTCACATCCGCCGCCATGGCGTTCAGTTCATTTTGAATGTAGTCACGAACCGCGGTGAGATCACCCGGATCGATCCCCGGAATCACATACTGCTCCGGGATAGACTTTGGGGTAGGAGCCGGTGTCGGGACAGGTGTCGTGATCACCGTGTCAGCCGTATCGCCGTCTGTCGCGGCCTCTCCCGGCTGAGCCTGTTCTGCTTCGGAAGCATCCGCGTCTTCTGAACCGTTCGTCTCGATGGGCGAAACGGAGGGTATTTCCGTCGGTTCCGGCGTCACCGTCGAGGTGGTCTCGATTTTCGGAGTCTGCTGTCCAAGCACATAACGTACAACAAAGAAGCCTGCTGCCAGAAGCGCCCCCACGATAAGGATAATGAGCAGCACTTTCAGGACCGTGCCGACCTTTCCTGATTTTCCCTCTTCGTCGTCGTCAAATTCGATCTCAACCAGAGGAAGATCCTCATCGTCCAGATCAAAATCCAGATCGTCAAAATCTCTGCTCATGGCTTTCTCTCCTCTCTTTCATCTGTCCAACCGCGGCAGTTTGAAGATCACCCGGCATCAGTCAGGCCGGATCACATCTTCGAGAACTGATCTCATCATACAGTCAAGGCTTCTCTTTGTCAAGAAGTGAAGTACATGGTGCGTCTCTTTTCTCCACTTGCACCATCTCATGAAACATGATAGAATATTGTATTCTGATTTCCTTGACGGGTGATAGTTATGAAAAAATTCATGGTCATCCTGACCATCATTCTGATTCTTCTCATTCTGATTCTGGGCGGAGGACTGGCTGGCTCCATTTATGTCGCCCAGCTGGACACAAACTTCCCCGGCCTCACGGTCGGGACTGTTCCCGTGGGAGGACTGACAAGAGAGCAGACGGCGGCCGCTCTGGATGCGGCGGGCTGGGCCGAGCATCTTACCACACCGCTGGAGGTAACGACCGTCGGCGGGCTGAGCTTTACCGTCGACCCTGCCCAGGCAGGCCTGGCCTCCACATCCGCGCAGGTCGCCGAGCTGGCCTATGCCTACGGCCGCGACGGGAACATGTTTGAAAACTTTGCTACATGGATCAAAGGCCGGTTCCACTCCACCCCTCTGCCGATGAACACGCAGACTGCGGACCTTGATTATATCCGTTCCTGCATTGCGCAGAACCGTGCGGAGATTGAAGCCCTTCTGGGTGATGCCGAGTATGTTCCGGCCTATGAGGAAGAGCAACTCATTCTGCGCAAGGGCTGGGGCCAGCTTAAGCTGGATGAAGAAGCCCTGGAGGCGGCCATTGTCTCCGCTCTGCAAAACGGTGAAACCTCCCTGAGCTTTTCCCAGCTGATCGGCGGGCTTCTCTGTCCGGACTTTCAGGCAATCTACACCGCTCTGCACCAGGAACCGCGGGATGCGGCTTTCACGGATGACGGCCGTTTTGAAGTGATCGACGAGATTGTCGGCTGCAATTTTGACGTAGACCAGGCTCAGCAGCTCTGGGCTGCCGCAGAGCCGGCAGGCGAGGTACGTATCCCGATGTCGGTCACATGGCCTTCCGTCACCGGAGAGGAGCTGAAGAGCTCTCTTTTCCGTGATCTGCTTGGCGCCTGCACCACCAGTTACTGGAACTCCACCTCCAACCGTATCAGCAATGTTGAACTGGCCAGCTCCAAGATTGACGGGACCATCATGTATCCCGGAGACCTGTTCTCCTACAACGAAGTGGTTGGAGAGCGCACACTCGAAGGCGGCTTCCTACCCGCTCCTGCCTATGTGGACGGCGATGTAAAGGACGAGGTCGGCGGCGGTGCCTGCCAGGTCTCCAGTACTCTCTACGCCGCGACCCTTTTCGCTTTTCTGGAAACCGTTGAACGCACCAATCACTACTTCCCGGTTCATTACATGCAGCTCGGGACCGACGCCACCGTCACGATCCCGGACGGCGGAAACATCATGGACCTTAAGTTCCGGAACAACCGCGCCTATCCCATCAAGATTGTCGCCTACTCCGAAGTGGACGAGGACAACTACGTCCGCGACCTCACCTTTGAGATCTGGGGCACGCTGGAAGATGACGACTACATGCCCGTTGAGTTTGACAACTCCTGGGGCTGGGAGTATCCCTATGACCGTGTGATTGAACCGGCCGATCCGGATCGCCCCGGCTATAAGATCAAACTGGAGCATGAGAAATACTACTTTGTTGACGAGCAGGGCGAGGGGATGCGGACGCTGACCTACCGCCGGATCTATGACATGGCCGGCACCATGGTGGCGGAAGAGATGCTGAATCCGCTGCTGCCGAACGGCGGTCCCGCGATGGACACCTATTACGACCACAACGGCTAAGGAGGAATCTATGGAAGAGAAGCAATTCTCCGATGTCATCAACAGTCGTCTGAAAGGTTTTACCAGCTACTGCGGACTCGAGTTCACGGAGATTGCCGATGAAAAATGCGTCATCAGCTGCCGTCTCCGTCCGGAGCTTTTGAACCCCTCCGGCATCGCCCACGGAGGCCTGATTGCCACGCTCACCGACGTCGCAGCCGGGATGATGGCACTGCAGGCTGACCGCTGGCACCGTTATATCGTCACGCAGAACTGTAATCTCCACTATCTGCGCCCCGGTGTCGGAGAGGTGCTGCGTGCCGAATCCCATGTGATCCGCAAAGGGAACCGGGTCTGTGTCTTGCAGGTAGAGTGCTATACCGACGAGGACAAGCTCTGCACCACTGCAATTTACGAGATCGCATATCTGAACGAACGCTGAGTCAAGCAGGCTGTCTTGGGGAGACAGTCTGCTTGTTTTGTGGAGGATTCTGATCATGAAAAAAGTTCCTGTCTCCCTGCTTCTGTGTCTGAGTCTTGTATTGCTCTGCGGCTGTGTGTTCCCTCTGCAGCATGTTTCCCCGGATCCCGCCCCGGTATCAGTCCCTCCGTCTCCTGCCGCGGTCTTTAACCCGTCAGACTTCGCCATCCCCGCGCCTGCCGCCGATGATACTGCCGAAGCCGAAGGAAGCTCTTCCAAGCCGGCGGAATCACGGTCAGAACCCATGGTGATTGATGATCCGAAGCTCGCCGTTTTCTGGTATGCCATGGCGGATGCCCAGGTGTTCTCTTTTCGGGAGCAGTTCGGTCCTGTTCTGGAAGCTTCCGGACTACCCTTCCGTGAATTCGATGCCGAAAATGACCGCTACCGCCAGCTGGATCAGATCCGGGATGCCGTCTCCGGCGGTTGGAACCTGCTTGCGGTACAGCTTGTGGACAACCGCAGCGCGGACGAGGCACGCGAGATTCTGGAGCTGGCGGCCGGAATCCCGGTTGTCTTTTTCGATCGTATGCCGGATAGCACTCTGTTGGAAGATCTGCTCTCCGCGAAGCCCGGCAATGTCGGATTAATCTGCACCAGTCCGGCCGAACTGGGCTCCATACAGGGCAAAATGATCGGCGACTACCTGACCGCCCACTTCAGCGTCACCGATCTCAATCAGGACGGTCAGATCCGCTATACCTTCCTCACGGGAGACCGGAATGATTCCTCTGCCCTGACCCTTACGCAGCGTTCCCTGGACTCTGCCAATGCCGCTCTCGCAGGCGAGGGATACCGATCCCTCGTATATCTCGATGAAGAGGACACCCTTGGCTTTCAGGCAGATCCGGACGGTGCCTGGTCCTCCGACGCCGGAACCGCGCTGATTCGCTCCGATCTTGAATTCTATAACTATGCCAATGGAAACATGATCGAGCTCATCGCCGCAAACAACGATGATATGGCCCTCGGTGCCCTCACCGCGCTGCAGGCTGCCCGCTGCAATCTCGGAGACGGGGTCTCCGTGACCATTCCCCTCTTTGGAATCGGTGCGACGCCGGCCGCCCGTATGGCCGTCAGCCTCGGCCAGATGATCGGGACCGTTGACCGGAACACAGCCGGCTTTGCGGAGGCGGTGCTCGCCACGGTCCGCGGTCTCGCCGCCGGCCAGTCCGCCGCATCCGTGTTTTCCAGTCTCGTTGCCTCCTCTGATGTTTTTTCCGTCCCCGACGCTGAGGTCCCGACCCTGTATGTGCGTCCCCTCCCTGTTCTTTCCTGAATACTTCTCTTCTCGCGCATCATTGTTCTGATCTGTTTCTGATGCTACCGGTCAGTCTTTTCGGGAAGGAGCTGCCCCTGTTTCCGGACCGTTCATCCCCGCTGCGCTTCACCGCTGAAAAGAGCACGATGAAAGGAAGGTTGATACCGCTTATGACACCCAACCTCTGCATCCGGGCAAGTCTCACGCTGATGCTGTGCCTCATTCTGCTGCTTCTGCCAGCTTCTGCCGCAGCGCAGAGTTTCGCGCCGCTCCCCGAGGATGCGGTCTCAGGTCCCGAGCCCAATCCCGCCTGCTACGGAACCGTCAGTCTGGACAGCGCAGCAGAGATCCTCGATGTCATTCAGCAGGCCAGAGCCTCCGGTCTGCTGGCTGCGGATGAGCCGGTCGCCTTTGACCCAGATGTCAGCTTCTACCGCGGTCTTTACGCCCGGGACATTGAGTATTATCTTGACGATTCCATCCTGGCGATTCTCTGGAAAGAAGAGATTGACGGAAAGAGCTGCAGCTTCGCCGAAATTAAAATCGCCGACGCCTCCCAGTTTCGAAGGAAGCTTGCCGACGACACCTTCGGCTCGGACCACGAGTACTTTGCCACGGTCATGGCCGACGAGGCCAACGCCGTCGTCGCAATGAACGCGGATTATTACCGTCACCGCAACTTTGGTATCCTGGCCTGGAACCGCGAGCTCTACCGTTTCAACACCGATTACTACGCCGAGGGCTATTCTCTCTACAATTGCGTGGATACGCTCTTTGTGACTGCCTCCGGGGATTTCCTGTATCAGCGGCTGGGCGCGGAGAATACGCCCGAGAGCATCCGAAACTTCATGCGCGACAACGACATTCTCTTCTCCGTGGCTTTCGGCCCCGTTCTCGTAGAAAACGGGGAAGCCATTCCCTGCGGCTGGTATCCGGTGGGTGAGGTTGGGATGGGCTACTCCCGTGCCGGAATCGGTCAGATCGCACCGCTCCACTATCTCTACATGTCTCTGAACCACGGCAGCCATGAGGCACGCTGGAATGTCACGCAATTTGCGCAGCACTTTGCCGAGAAGCCTGTTCAGACAGCCTATTGTCTTGACGGCGGCCAGACCGGTGAATTGGTCTTCCGCGGTGAGCCTTACAACTACATCGACTTCGGGATGGAGCGCAATGTCAGCGACATGCTCTGGTTTGCAACTGCCATTCCGTCAGACGTCGAAGGTGTCCTTCTGCAGTAGTTTCCGGCATTCATCTCAAAATGAAAAAGCACAGAACGTGCAGACCGCTTTGGTTCTGCCGCTTCTGTGCTTTTCTTTATTGCTGTTTGTTTTGTTAAGCTTTGCTCTCCACCAGGTTCACGACCCAGTGTCGCTGTTTTACCATGACATAGCCGATCACGCACTTGATGAGGTTCAGTCCCTCCACAATCGTAAAGAAGGGAATGATCGCAATCAAGGTATAATGTGCAATGACAAAGGCTGTCGGGACACTGATCATCCACAGCGAACCGCTGTCGAAAATGAAGGTAATGAGTGTCTTGCCCCCGGAGCGCAGGGTAAAATAGCAGGAGTTTGCAAAAGCGTGCAGGGGCATCATCAGCGACGAGATCAGCAGAATCTTTGTCGCGAGCTCCCGGACATAGGGGATGGTGTTGTAGATCAGGGGGAAGAAGGGGGCTGTCGCCGCCATCATTGCACTGAGGACAATGCTCAGTGCAAAAGCAAAAGCGATCAGCTTTCGATCCTCGTCCACCGCCCGCTCCAGCTCACCCGCGCCCAGCAGCTGTCCCACCATGATGGCGGTGGCATTCCCGGTGGAGATGAAGGCACTGAAGAAAAGGTTGGAGATGGTTGTGTAGATGTTCATCGCGGAGACAACCTCGAGCCCGCGCATGGAATAGCATTGGTTCAGCACCGTCATGCCGCCGGACCAGAGCAGCTCGTTGATCATCAAGGGCAGCCCCAGCCGGATCACCTGAGACAGAACCCGCTTCGGAACCCTGAGGTTCCGGTACAGACCGATAATATAAGGATTGCGCTCTGTATGCCGGTGAGTCCAGATCACTACAATGCACATCTCTACTACTCTCGCCAGCACTGTTGCCGCGGCGGCTCCCACCACACCCAGCGCCGGTGCGCCGAACTTGCCAAAAATGAGGATATAGTTGAAAACCAGATTGACCCCCACCGCAATCAGTCCGGCCTTCATCGGCAGGATAGTCTCTCCGGTTTCTCGCAGGGTGCTGGCATACATGGTGGTAATCACAAAGGGAAGCAGCTGCAGCAGCATGACATTCAGATAGCTCTGTGCATAGCGCATCGTCGCTTCCAGATCCAGACCGCTCTCCCCCTCATGCAGGAACAGCCGGATGAAACTGTCGCCCGAGACATTCAGCACCGCTCCGAACACCGCCAGAATGGAAAGACCGATCAACAGTTTGACCCGGACGGACTGCCGGATTCCCTCCTGATCGCCCTTTCCGTAGAACTGCGCCGTCAGAATTCCGGCCCCGGACAGGCCGCCCAGCGCACAGAGATTGAAGACAAAGATAAGCTGGTTCACAATCGCGACACCGCTCATCGGCTCCGTTCCAACCTGACCGACCATGATGTTGTCCAGCATGGAGACGAAATTCGTGATGACATTCTGGATCAGGATCGGCATCAGAATGGCAAATACCCTCCGATAGAAATTCCGATCCCCTATATACCTCTGCATACCCTCAGGTTCCTCTCAAGTCTGTCTGTTTCAGATGCTGTTGGGATTATAGCAGGCTGTATAGGAATGTCAAGAGCGTCAGCGCTTGTCTGTCAGCGCTTGTCTCGGTCAATCATCTCCAGGGTGACCGTCGAGAGTCCGGCAAACACCAGTGCAAAGAAAGCCAGACTCAGCCAGTACGACGCGACATTCATCTTGTTATAGTCATAGGCGCTTACCTGTGCGCTCTCCGTCGCCTTGGTCTCGACATACTCCCGGACTTCCTGCTCTCCCAGCATTTTGATGACCTCTCCCACGGTGGTATCGATCGGAATCGTCTGGGAGCGAAGCTGTTTGGAATCCTCGCTGTCATTGACCATATCCACTACCATTCCGACCGTGACAACACCCAGCAGGCTCTTGTCATCCGTCAGTTCGACGGAGCGGATCTGTTCCGCCTGCGGATTGGCCGGATCAGCCAGATAGTCCAGAATCTGCCCCATGGTAACCGTCGTCTTGATCTCATTGCCCTTCATTCTCTCCACGGTTCCCCAGGCCGAACCCAGCGGCTGGGCGTTATAGTTTGCCTGGGTGGCAATCAGCTTCAGGCCGTAGTTTGAGATAATCACTCCGGTAATGGGTTCTGCCCGCTCAGGCAGGCTCATCATTCCTCCGGAGAATACCAGCTGCACGATCAGGACCACCGGCATAATGGTCATGGCTGCGGTGGTCGTACGGCTGAGAGCGGAGATCCATAGCGACATCATATCCGCCGCGTAGGTAATCAGAAAGAGCGAAACGCTGAATTCCACGATGAAAAACCGTGTGATCAGGCCTTCTGTCGGATAGCGGACCCCGACCGCTCGCATCACATAGAGCGTGATGCCGGTCTGCAGCAGGCAAAGCAAAGCCTGATAAATCATGTGTGCGGCGATATAGGAGCTGATGTGCATGCCGGACCGGTGTTCCCGTTTGATCACGTCGCGTTCCCGGCAGATTACCTGGATGGAATTGAAGCAGCCGTTCCAGAGACAGAGGCAGGTGACCGCCAGCGCGCTCATGAGCGTCCCCTCCATGGTTGCGAAGAAACGCCTTCGAATCACCAGGCCCACGAGCCCCGCCACCATGGCCGACATCGGCAGCACCTTCCAGTCGCTCTGGTACAGGAACATGCGCAGCAGTTTTCCGAGGTAGATCTGGATCTGGCTGAATCTGCCGCGATAGCGCATTTTGATCCGCCGGAAGGGATTGTGTTTTTTCTCCTCAGGCATGCTGCACCTCCATATACTTTGTGATAAATGTATCCGCCATTCCCGCGCCGCCCTCTTCCGGACGGTTGACGAGTTTCACGATCTCCTCCATTCTCTCACAGCCAAAAAATTCCCGCGCCTCCCGGATGCTGCCGTAAAAAGCCAGCCGCCCTGTCCGGGTCGCATCCTTTGCCAGAACAATCACATCGTCAAAAAACTCGATTACGCGGTCCGGTGTATGGGTGATAACAATGACGATCTTGCCTGTATCGGCTGTTTTGCGCAGCTGCTGCATAAGCTCTCTGGCCATAACGCCGTCCAGGCCCGAATCCGGCTCGTCCAGAATGAAAAGCGAGGGATTGGAGATCAGCTCCATCGCGATGGAAAGGCGCTTCTTCTGACCGCCGGAGAGCTTCTGCACCAGACTGTTCCGGACTGCGGTCAGGCCAAAGATCTCCATAACCTCCTCCACTCGCCGCCGCCGGACGTCTCCCGGTACATTCTTGGGCAGGCGCAGCTTTGCCGCATCCATCAGCGTATAATAGACTGTATCCTTGTTTCGCATCAGTTCCTGCTGCGGAACAAACCCTGTCTCATACTGCATGCGCTTGTACTGGGTATACATGTTGCTGCCGTTGAGCATGATCTCGGCATTGGCCTTTTCATATCCGTTGATTGCATTCACCAGTGTGGTCTTGCCCGCTCCCGAGCCTCCAAGCAAAAGCACCATATGTCCCTGCGGAATCGTCATATGGATGTCCCAGAGCAGAATTCTCTTCTGGAAGAAGTCTCTGGTGCTGCGCTCCTTCAGATTGACCGTGAGACCGTGATCCATCACGGTGGAGCTGCCGCTCGATGCGAGGGCAGACATCTCTCTGCGCAGGTCTTCTACCTGCCATGCAGGCTGAAAGTCCTTCTTCCAGCCCCAAATCAGCGCCGGAATCCATCTGGTGACCTGAAGGAGCCAAAGCCACATCCAGCGTCTCCGGGTGCCGTAGACCTCAATCAGCCCGCTGAAAACCTGGATGCGATAAAGAAATACGACGATATTGAGAGTAATCTCTATCACCAGGAATGCGGACAGGATAATTCCTCCGCTTCTGCTGAGACCATACATCACTCCATTGACTGCGATTCTCCCAAACTCCATCACGCTGAGAATACGCCCTTCCGGCTCACGCCCGGCACAGCGCGCCAGCTGATACTCTCTCGCGCAGGGGATCAGAGCCCACCAGCCCTTCAGTCCGGATTTCTGCAGCAGCCCCCATTCCCCGATCACGACCAGCAGTCCTGTCACGGTTCCCAAGGGCCAAGCTCCGCCGAAGAAGCTGTTGGCAAGGTATGTCAGCAGTTCCTGTGATGTAAAACCCATCCTTTTCTCCTTTCTGTCCCACAGAGCGCTTCTTTACGCAGGAAAAGTTCCTCAGCCGGCAGATATTCGGCTTCTCCCGGGTGCCGGCAGCACGATTCCGGATTCATCCTGGGCTGTTCCTTTACGCGATCTGTGTCAGCAAAAGCTGAAAGACTGTATTCTCGCGTTCATACACCCTGCTGCTGAAGGTGCTCTGCGACACCGGCACATCTCCGTCACGCGGTTCCGGAGAATACGGGCCGCTCTGATAGTAGAAGCCATCCCTGCTGCTGCCGGTAAATGTGCTCATATATCCCTCAACTGCCTTGAGGCTGTTGTTTGAGAAGCGGTAGATAAACGCATGTGCAAGCCCGGTTCCTCGGGACCCCTCGCAGAAGAGGGCGTTATCCGTACAAAGAAAGAACTTCTCCTGATCTGAGGAGACGGCAATTCTGGCTGGAATACCGCCGTTCAGCGTATACACGTCATACATGACAGAGCGGGCTGCATCATCGGTATTAAGCCCTGCAATGAAAAGCTCAGGGATGCCGTCCTTGTCCAGGTCTTTAAAGGCATAGCCCACATGGGCGCTGTGCGCGATCATCGGACTCAGTCCGCTGCTTACAGCGTATTGAGCGGTATGGCCGCCCACCTGATATGCCGCACGGTATGCGCTCAGAACACTCTGATATGCACCGACATAATCTCCCACATAGATGTAGGCAGTGCTGCTGACAGCCACCCCGCCTGTCCCCTCAAAGCGCGCCTGAAATCCCCAGCCGTTGAGGGAGGCGGGAACATTGCGCACGGCAAGCGTGTCGTTCGCCTGGTTTTCCAGCACCAGGCCGGGATGGAGGCTCAGCGCCTCGGCCGTCGTATAGACCAGGCCAGCCGGGCTGACCGCCTGCCAGATGAGCCGATTTGCGTTTTGAGCATGCGCAATGAACCATGTCGTTCCCCCGATGGCAAGAGACTCACTGGTGGGATTCTTGGTGATCACCGGTGCCGGACCATAGTAGGACGCCGGTTCCGGTGTCGGTGTCGGCGCTGGTGTGGGGATCGGTGCAGGCGTCGGTGTTATCACAAGAGACGGAGTTCCGGCTGCCGTTTCGCCATCCAGCGGGAGGTTCACCTTGGCGCAGCTGGAGAAATAGCGGTCCGCATAGTTTTCGTAATCCGCATCCGTGATCGCATTTCCAGCGTAATCCCGGCAGCTGGAAAAGGTCTGACCCGAAGCATTGTAAAGCACGGTACGGGTGGCAAGGGTTCTGTTTCGAAGTACTCCGTTCTGAAAGTAGAATGCCCGCAGTGTATAAGCATACTCTGTCGCGCTTACCCGATTAAGATCCTCACAGACATAGTAGCTTGTCCCTGATGCCGTGTCATAATAACACGGCAGTGCAGCACCCGCAGTATCCGTCTGAACCTGGGCAGAATTGGTAAACAACGATGCCGCCGTCGGCCCCAGAGCCGCCGCGATCAAATTCCGCTCCGTCACAGGGACGGCACAGCCGGTCAGCAGGCAGAACAGAAGAGCTGCACATACCAGCAGCACCGTGATTCTCACAATAAGAGAAAGAAACGAGTTTTTCATAGCTCTCACCTCATCATTGATGTCAGGCTTATTTGAGATTCATGATATCCTTACCGTTGGGAAAGCATAATAAAATGGCAGCTGGTTCGGTCCGGATGCAGCTGTTCAAATACATCAATTCTGATCTTGGTCCTCTGTCCGATGCGGCTTTTCCTGATTACTTCACCGTATGCCAGAGCAGAAGATTGTCCGTAAACTCCGCTTCCATTCTGCCGCTGTCCTTCAGCCACGCAAGGTAGGACCTCACGGTATTTCCGACCAGGGCATACTGTTCAAAGTTCATGCTCAGTCCGTAGTCGGTAAAGAGTGTCTGCAGGATCCGTTCAAAGTTCACCGGCTGTCTGCAGATCTGCAGAATCCGCTCCGCAATCTCCCGCACCGTCTGAATGTTATACTCCGCCAGCTCTGTGATTGACTCCGTCGGAGCGGCGTGAGCGGGGATGAACATTCTGGCCTCCATGGTCTTGACCCTTTCCAGGGTATCCAGATAGCTTCCGACATCATAGATATACCCGATCCGGTATTTTTCCAGCGTTTCCCCGCTGGACAGGCAGTCGGCAAGATACACCACATCATCCGGTGTCCGAAAGCCTACCATATCAAAGAAATGCCCCGGCAGCGGAATCATGGCAAAGCCCGCCGGCAGCACCTCCTGTGTGAGATCGTCTGCATCGCTCTCCTGCGCCATCAGAAACTTGTGCCGCAGCTCCCGTGGGGGATATCCGCCGTAGAGGAAGGACGGTTCCAGCAGCGTGTGCCGCGTGAAGTCGCAGTCGATCCCCGGGGCATAGATTCTGCATCCGGTTTGAGCCTGCAGGTATCTGTTTCCGCCGATATGATCGGCGTTGGAGTGGGTGTTGTAGATGGCGGTGAGCTTCCATCCGTTTTTGTCCAGAATCTGCCGCACCTTGCGTCCGGCTTCCTTGTCATTTCCGCTGTCGATGAGGCAGACCTCCGTGTCGCCGAGCTTTACAAGCCCGATCTTGGCCGGACTCTGGATGTAGTAGCAACGCTCCGACACCTGTACCAGTTCATACATCGTCATCACTTCTCTTCTGTCAGATTGTTTTTTCTTTCATCAAAAGAGGCCCGCCGGGAAGGCGGGTCTGCTTTGTTACATATGTTCCTCGATCAGCGCAAGATCGCCGTAGAGGATTGAATCGTCGCCCAGCGCGGCGATCTTCAGATCCACCGTCGGGCGGATCGCCGTCATGCAGTAACGGTCTACCTCCGAGAGGATCTTCTCCAGGAAGAGATCGCCGAGGGCTTCCATCACGCCGCCGCCGTAAAGGATCAGGTCCGGGCTGAAGGTGTTGATCATGTTGCCGGTGGCGATGGCAAGATAGTGGCAGGCCCGGTCCACGGCTTCCTGTGCCACCTTATCTCCGGCCGTAAGCGCTCTCTTCAGTTTTTTGCTGCGGAAGACCCCGTCCGTAACCGCTTCGGCCATCATGGTTTCTCTGCCGCGGGAGACCTGCTGCCGGATATAGGCACTCATGCCCTGTTTACTGGAAAAGGCCTCCAGGCAGCCGCGCTGTCCGCAATTGCAGAGCGGGCCTTCCGGATCCAGAATCATGTGTCCATACTCCGCCGCCTTGAACTGGTGCCCGGTGTAGAGCTCTCCGTTCAAAATCAAACCGCCGCCCATGCCGGTTCCCACAAAGAAGCCGACAATGTTCCGGTAGCCCTGCCCCGCGCCGTACTTATACTCTCCCAGCACGCCGAGATTCACATCGTTGCCGACAAAGAACGGAATGCCGAACTGCTTTTCCATCGCGCCCTTCATGTCATAGTTTCGCATCGGAAGATTCGGTGTGAAGAGCACGATGCCGGTGTCCTGGTCGATCACGCCCGGTGCACAGGAGGCGATGGCGCGGATCGCTTTGCGGTCGATGCCGGACTCCTGAATCATCTCCTCCACCACGCTGATAATGACCTGCTCGATGTCGCCGGTCTGATTGTCCCCGGCTTTGGAGCGTTTTTTCAGGCGGTAGATGATCTCTTTGTTCTCATTGAAGATGGCGCCGAGGACCTTTGTCCCGCCGACATCCAGGCAAATGTCATATTTCTTTTTCATTTCTGCTCCCTCTGTATCATGGTCCGGAATCATCCGTTCATCCGAACAGTCTTTTGATTTTGTCCCAGGCGGACACAGGTTTCTGCGGGGGATCCGCTTCCTTGGTCCGCTGTCTGAGCACGGGTTTTACCGGGATAGAACCTGCTGCGGATGCCGCCGGTTCCGGTTTTTCTTCGTCCAGGGAAACCCGCCGTTTGCTGAAGTACTGATACAGCCTCTCCTGCGAAGAGGTTCCCGCACCGTCCGGCTCCCGGATATAGCTGCCGTCCGGCTGCATGGTTCTCGACTTTTCCCGGTCCTCCCGCAGTGCATTCAGAATCTCATGGATCTGTTCTCTCGTCTCCGGCGTGCGGATTTCGACAAAGGCCTCAACGCGGCGCTCCAGGTTCCGGTTCAACAGGTCGCCGGAGCCGATAAAGAGTTTCTCGTCCTCTCCTTCACCGAAGCAGTATACTCTGGAGTGTTCCAGCCAGCGTCCTACGACACTCTTAACCGTGATGTTCTCGGTCTTTCCGGGAATTCCCGGCCGCAGGCAGCAGATTCCGCGGATAAAGAGTTCCACCTGGACCCCTGCCTGAGAGCATTCGATCAGCTTCTCCATGATCTCGGGATTGTTCATGGCATTGCACTTGATGGCGACTCTCCCGCGCGCTCCCTTGGCGATCTCGCGGTCGAGATATTCCAGTACTCTGCTCTTGAAGCTCAGCGGAGCAACCCAGAGCGTATGGGCTTCGGGCGGAAGCTCTCCTCTCAGCAGTGCCTGGAAGGTCGCCTCTGCGTCCTTCCCCGCCTCCGGATCAGCCGTGATCAGGGAGAGGTCGGTGTACTGCTCGCCGGTAATCTCGTTGTAGTTTCCGGTCCCAACCTGGGTGATCGTCTCAATATTCCCGCCGTGCTGACGGGTGATCAGGCAGAGCTTGGAGTGCACCTTGTGCTCCGGCAGCCCATAGATGATCCGGCAGCCCGCGTCCTCCAGCATCTCGGAGTAGTCGATGTTGTTCTGCTCATCGAAACGGGCGCGCAGCTCCAGCAGGCAGAGAACGTCCTTTCCCTTGTCCGCCGCATAGGCAAGGGCCGCGGCGATTTTGCTGCTGGCAGACATGCGGTAGAGGGTAATCTTGATGGAGAGCACTTCCGGGTCATCCGCCGCCTCATAGATCAGGTCTACAAAGGGCATCATGCTCTGGAAGGGGAAGCTCATCAGCAGGTCGTGCTTTTCGATATAGCGGAAATACTCGCCCTTCTTCAGGCCGATCTCCCTGGCCGGCTTCCGCTCCTCATAGCGAAAGTGTTCATGCGAACCGATGCAGGAGCGGAAGGAGAGATCAAACGGTACCGTTGCCTGGAACACGCGCTGCTCCGGAACATGGAGCTTCTTGATCAGCAGCGCCCTTGCCGGATCTGTCAGCTTACCGTAGATTTTCGCCCGTACCGGAGTCTCCCGCTTGCGTTTGGAGAGCATGTTGGACGTCTTTTCTCTCAGATCCTCTTTTCCCGCCAATTCGGAGAGAAATACGTCGGCGTTCCGGGTCACCTTTACCACCGCCGACTGGAGGATGTTCTCCTTCTTCAGCAGCAGCGGCAGAAAACGCCTGATCAGCTGGTCTGTGAGGACAATCTTCTGTACCCCGTCGATCTCAAAGCTGAGATACGGCGGAACACGGTGCATCGGGATGATGGCGAGTTTCTGGATCGTATTCCGGCCGAGGAAGGCCACCACATAGCTCTCCTCGCCCCAGAAAAACGGCAGTGCCTGATTCGGGTCAATAATCTTCGGGAAGAGCAGGTTCTTGATGTCGCCGAAGAGCTTCTTGCTCATAAGCTCATCGACCTTGTTGATTTTGTTGAAATTCAGAACTTCGACGCCGTTGCGCTTCAGCTCGCTGCGGACCGCTTTCCAGACGCTCTCCATCAGGCTCAGCTGCTCTCTTGTGATCCGCAGGACTTCCTGGATGGTCTCCGCCGCCATCATCCCCGAAACCGGATCTCTCTTATCCGGGGTCAGAATGGCCCGGTGCGTCAGGATGCCGATGCGCACCCGGTAGAACTCCTCCAGATTCGACTGATAGATCATCAGGAATTTCAGCCTTTCCAGCAGGGGCACCGTCGTGTCCGCCGCCTCCAGCAGGACGCGCTCATTGAAGCTCAGCCAGCTGAGCTCCCGGTTGATATACAGGTTTTCTTCCTTCTTTGTCGGTTCCTGGGTTACGGCCGCTTTCTCTTTCGCAGGCAATTTGATTCACTCCACTCTGCTCATATTATGATCTGACACAGATCAGATGCGAGAAGCCCTTACAGCTGCCCCTCGCAGGCCTTTTCCAGCGCCTTGATGACGATTTTCAGCGTCTTGATGCGGGCGTATTTCTTGTCGTTGGATTCAATAATATACCAGGGGGCGTTCTCCGTGCTGGTCTTCTGGAGCATTTCATCAATGGCCTCTTCATACTGGGGCCACTTTTCGCGGTTGCGCCAGTCCTCTTCGGTGAGTTTCCACTGCTTCTCCGGCGTGTTCTGACGGTCATTGAAGCGGGCCAGCTGTGTATCCTGATCGATATGGATCCAGAACTTGATGACCACCGCACCCCAGTCGGTGAGCTGGCGCTCAAATTCGTTCATCTCGTTGAACGCGCGCTTCCAGTCATCCTCGCTGCAGAAGCCCTCCAGCCGCTCCACCATTACGCGGCCGTACCAGGTCCGGTCAAAGATGCAGACATGCCCGCTTCTCGGCAGTCTCGTCCAGAAGCGCCAGAGATACTGGCGGTTCAGTTCATGGGGTTCGGGAGAGGCGATGGGCATCACGTCGAAGCCCCGCGGATCCAACGGACGCGCGATGCGGCGGATGTTGCCGCCCTTGCCCGCAGCATCCCAGCCTTCATAGCAGAGGATCACAGGGATCTTCTTGCGGTAAATCGTGTTGTGCAGCTCTCCCAGCCGCTTCTGCAGCTTCTTGAGCTCCTTGCGGTATTCCTCATCGTCCAGGGCCGGAGAGAGATCCACTTCAGAGAGCTTCTGCATCTTCAGCAGGGGAAATTTCTCGTTGAATGGTTTGCCGACGTATCTGCCGTTCTCCAGGCCTTTGTCAATCATCTCCACCAGCAGCTTCAGCGCGTCGCGGGCAGCTTGGCGCTTCTTGTCTCCGTCCAGGATATGCCACTTGACGGTCTTTCCGGTCTGCTCCATGAACTCGTCATAGGTCTCGCGGAAGACCTTATACTCCCGGTGCTGCCAGAGGTCGTCCTCTGTCACCCGCCATTCGGTTTCATAGTTTTCCCGCAGGGCATTCAGCCGCTTACGCTGCTCGTCCTGATCGATGTGCAGGAAGAGCTTCAGGATCAGGTAGCCGCCGTCACGCAGCTGACGCTCGAACTCGTTGACCGAGCGGACTCGTTCCTTATACTGTTTTTTGGTGATGTCGCGGCGGAGGAATTTCCGCACCGCCCCCTCCATCCAGCCGGAATCATAAAACATGATCTTTCCGTTCTCCGGGATCGCCTTGGCATACTGATAGAGGAAGGGATAGCGTTCTTCCTTCTCCGGCAGCACCACCGGGGAGACGACGTTGTAGAAACGGGGATCGATCTCGCTGATCAGCTCGTTGATCAGGCTGCCCTTGCCGGCGGCGGCCCAGCCCTCCACCAGCACAATAACCGGGAGCTTCTGATCGCGGACCAGCTGCTGCTGTGCCAGAAGCCTCTCCCGCAGCGCCTTGATCTCAGCCTTCAAGGCTGCGCTGTCTTCATCTTTCGAGCCTTTGAACTCTTTTAACATTTTTACTCAACCTCCTGCAGTTCAATTTTCGACAAAATGCTGATTTTATTTTACGGCAGGAAGCAGGTGAAGTCAATGCTGGATTGTATGAAAAGAGGGACTGTTCCACGTCTTTCCGCTGTGGAGCAGTCCCTTTTCATCCGTTGGATATTCTCTTTTTCCTGATGCTGTTCAGTTAGTTGTGTACAGCCGGGAATTCCTCATTCTGGTTATTCCAAAGGCAGTTTTGCTCAAACCTCTTCATTTTTGCTCAACTCCTTCCAAACCGTTTTTCTCATCGTGATAAAACAGGCAGATCCCCCAATCAGTTCAGATAACGGCTCCGCAAGGAAAACGCCCCTGGCGCCGAGCTGGAAAAGGTACGGCAGAATTAGCGTCAGGGGAATGATCAGGATGACTTTGCGTAGCAGGGAAAAGAACAGCGCATGTTTTGCCCGGCCAAGAGAGACGAATACGGATTGGGAAGAAACCTGGAGTGCACCAAAAAAAGAAAACAGGAAAAAGATTCGAACACAGGTTCTGCATATTTCAAGAAGCTGCGCATCGCTGTTGAAGAGAAGAATAAAACAGTCCGGAAATGCCATTACAAGCGCCCAGATGAGGCCAAGATAAATTAGATTGAGCACTGTCATATAGCTTATGCTCTGTTTAACACGATCGTAGCACCCAGCGCCATAGTTATATCCTATGATCGGCTTGGATGCACCCACTATGCCAAACATGATCACGTTGGTGATTTCTCTGATGGAATAGATTACCGTCATCGCAGTCACATAGATGTCGCCGCCCAATTCCAGAAGTTTTACATTATACAGAAACAAAACAATGGAATTTGTCAGCTGGAAAACAAATTCTGTAACGCCTAAAGATATGATTCGGCCAACAATCCGGATATCCGGCTTGAATCGCCGGAGGCTGAGGCGATAGCGACTGCGGCGACTTCGAAAGTACTGCAGAACCCACAGCGCGGAGCAGAACTGCGCTATCACTGTTGCAACCGCTGCACCCTGGACCCCCATTCGAAATCCGAAAATAAAAACCGGGTCGAGAATCAGATTTATAACGGCCCCGATCAGAACCGTAAGCATCCCGATTTTTGCATTTCCCTGTGCATTGATGTAGGGGTTCAGCCCCAGCGAGAACAGGACAAACACGGTTCCCAGAATATAAATCCGAAGGTATCCGGATGCGTACGGATAGGTTGCATCGGAAGCGCCGATCAGATAGAGCAGTTTTCTGCTTGTCAGCAGAACAAGAGCCGTAAGCAGGATGCCGGTAAGCAGCAGCATAAAGCAGGCATTATGTAGGATGCGGGAAGCTGTATCGTCGTCTTCTTTCCCACGTGCGATCGAAAAGAGAGGCGTCCCTCCGACGCCAAAAAGGTTCTGAAATGCAACGATCACAGTTACTATTGGGGAGATGAGACCGATACCGGTCAGGGATAACCTGCCAACCTCCGGTATATGTCCGATATAGATACGGTCTACAACACTGTAGAGAATATTGATCAGCAGCGCCATAGACATGGGAACTGCCATACGGAAAAGAGCATCCAGCACAGAGCCCCTGGAAAAATCCTGATCGGATGCGGCAAGCGTTCTGTTACTCATGTTTTTTCTTTTTTACTTCACAGCACATTAAAGGGGATTCCCTTCAATGTGCTGTGAGATTCATTTTATTCTTAAAACCTTAATATGGGTAGGTGGTATGATGGAAAACATCCATATCATGTCCGGGCAGAATCGATGCCCCGAGATGATCCAGATAGCCTATGGCGTTCATCAGGGTTTCGGTATCATATCCGGGATCCTGAATCAGCCGCGGTTCTTCCCAATGCTCAAAACGCACGGCCGTATCGCTTAAGATAACGTATTTTCCCTTTTCCGTATCGATGATCACACTCTGGAAGCCTGGCGTATGTCCCGGCATCAGCTTTGTAGAAATGCCGGGGAGAATATCGGCGTCTCCGTCAACAAATTCAAATGTCGTGGCAAGCACCGGCTCTTTGTCATAGCAGGTTTTGTCCATATCCGCGAGGAACGCGTCATATTCCCGCTGCTGAACAATAAAGCGGGCATTTTTATACAGACCGTTATTCCCTGTGTGGTCCCAATGAAGATGCGTGATGATGACGGTGTCGACGTCATCAGGCTTGACTCCGTACAAAGACAGCTGGGTGACAGGATCCTGACCTTCTTTTCGGAAATAGGGCATCCAGCGAACACCGTCCGGCTCGACACCTCCGGTATCTACAAGAATGGTATGGCCCTCCCCGAGAACCAGATAGCTGATGGCGGGAGCTTCGATCAGCTCGGGGTGCACACCCGGGCGAGGATCTCTCGGGCGCAGGGCCGACCCAAGATTCAGCGGATGAATAATATAAGCCATGTCATTTTCCTCCGTCTAGTATGGTCGCCTTATGGCAGGATGCAGACCGTGTTGAACCCGTCATGTGTTGCTTCCATGGAAGAGTCCGGGATGCGGTTGTCGCCGATCACATAGGTCTGCGGTACAATATTGCCGAATTCTTCGATCAGATTTTTGCGCGATCTGAATCCCAGGGAGAGGATTATCGTATCCGCGCTAATCAGGTATTCCTCGCCGTCCTTTGATTTCACAATGGCCCCCTCTTCCGTAATGGAGGAGAGCCCGGTTTCAAAAATAAACTTTGCGCCGTACTCTTCCAAAAGGAAGCCAAGCCCGACCGTCCACTGCGGCTTTATCTTGTCCTCAGGCATCATGTCAACAACGGTGACCTTCTTACCGTCTTTGGTCAGTGACAGCGCTGTCTCTGCGCCGGTGTTTCCGGCACCGATGATCAGAACATTGTTCCCGATCTGGCTCAGATCCTTGTAAGCGTCTCCGACCCACAGCACATTGTTCTTCTCTGAGCCGGGGAATTTCGGCAGGATCGGCGTGGATCCGCCGGCAATAATGACCGCATCAGGGTTTTCCCGAAGGACAGCTTCTTTCGTGGCGGTTGTGTTCAGTCTGACCTCCACACCCTCCGTTTCCATCGTGGTTTTGATCAGCCAGTTCAGATACTTGCGCATATCCGCCTTGATCGAAAGCTCGGATGCCATGCGAAGGTTTCCGCCGAGAACAGGCTCTTTTTCAAACAGAACCGTTTGAATTCCCCGACGGGAGGCCGTCATCGCCGCACGCATCCCGCCTGGCCCGCCTCCGATTACAACCAGCTTCTTTGTTTCAACCGCGGGTTTGATGTCCCCGATCTCAACCGCGCGGCCGAGTTCGGGGTTGACGGAGCAGCGGATCGGAAGATAGCGGGTTGTCCGCTTATTGCAGTTAAAGCAGCGCAGACACGGACGCGTTTTGTCTGCTTTTCCGAGACGGGCATTGTTGACAATGTCGTTGTCCGCGAAGATTGCACGTGCCATAGCAACAATATCGGCTTTTCCGGAGGCAATGATCTCTTCGGCATCCTCCATTGTGGAGATGGAGCCGACCGTTGTGATCGGGATACTCAAATGCTGCTTCAGGTATTCGGCATAGTGGACGTTCAGCTGATGCGGATAATAGGTCGGTTGTATCATGCGAGGAACCGTCCGCTCTTCACTGAGATAGCCAACGGAAACATGGAGCAGATCGATCTTGTCTTCAATCAGTTTCACGAACCGGATCACGTCGTCTGGCTTCATACCGCCCTCGACAAGTTCATCTGCGCTGATCCGGTATTCAATCGTCAGATCCGGGCAGCGCTCCTTGATTGCAGTCAAAACCTCGATCGGAAAACGCGCTCTGTTTTCAAGGCTTCCACCGTATTTATCCGTCCGTTTGTTGGCATAGGGAGAGACAAACTGGGCCAGCAAGTGTCCGTGTCCACCATGCAGCATAACCATTTTCAGCCCTGCTTTTACGCAGCGTTCTGCGGCATCCGCCCAGTGCTTTACAACCCTGTCGATCATCTCCTGATCCATCTCTATGCAATAGGGTGATTCAGGATCGTCGGGGTTTTCCGCCGGAATAGCGCTCGGACCGATGGTAACCGTCCGGGTCTTCATGTGACTGCCTGAATGCTGAAGCTCGATGGAAAGCAGGGCGCCATATTTCGACACCGCCTCGTTGATCCGAAAGAGTCCAGGAATAGAAGCGTCGGACCCCATGTTAATAGCAGGCTTGTGATTGTCTGCGTATTCGTAGTCGATGGCAGACTCGCCGATCGTAACAATTCCCGCGCCGCCCTTTGCGATCCGCTCATAGAACGAGAGAACTTCAAAATTCGCCGTACCGTCCGCATTGGCAAGCATATAGCCGGCAGGAGACAGTTCGATACGGTTTTTTGTGGTGACCTTGCCGAAGGAGAACGGGGATAAAACGTGACTGAAGCTGTTTACACTCATGATTCATTTCCCTCCGAGTACTCGAGTTCCTTGTCCCTCCAGGATTTCATCCCCATTGTCAGGAAAAGATCCAGGCTGGTATTATGTTTTCCGTGAATTGCATCGTAAGCGGTTCCGTTTTTCATGATGCTGTCGCAGATTTCTCTCAGAAGAACACTGGCGCCGTATGGGAGCACGTCGGGGAAGATCACAATTTTATATCCCATCTGTTCCAGTTCCTTCGCAGACAGCCGCGGCGTTTTTCCCCCAAGCACCTGATTTGCCATCAGAGGCACGCGGCTCCCCAGTTCCCTGCCGACGCGTTCAACTTCTTCGATTGTGGTAAGCGCCTCTACAAAAAGTACATCTGCTCCGGCGTCAGCGTACATTTTAGCACGCTCCAAGGTATCTTCAAGACTGTACAGGGCGCGGGCATCTGTTCTTGCGACGATCATCGTATCATCAAAGAACTTCTCGTTGACTGCAGCCCGAAGCTTCTGTACAAACTCTGCTGCCGGGATCACCTGCTTTCCTTTCAGATGACCGCATCTCTTCGGTGCTAGCTGGTCTTCTATCTGTACGGCAGCAACTCCGGCCGCCTCGAATTCATGAACCGTCCGGATGACATTCAGCTGATTGCCAAAACCAGTATCGACATCACACATTGCGGGAATCCCCGCTTTGATTGTTATCCTGCGGGCATTGTCGGCAAAATCATTCATCGTGGCCAGGCCGATGTCGGGTTCTCCGATACAACTCGCCGAAGCGCCCGCTCCGGTAAGATAGAGGGCCTGGAAACCTGCCTGCTCAGCTACTCTTGCCGAGATCCCGTCAAACACGCCCGGCATCATGACGATCTCCGGCTGATTAAGGACAGTCCGAAGGACCGTTCCCGGATTCCTGATCATATTTTACACCTCTTCCTTCTTCAGCTCATATAGCCACGGTCTGCCAGCACGCCGCTGATGCCTCCGGCTTTGAGGATTTCGATCATCTCTTTGGGCAGTCTGTTTCCATAACGGGTTTCTCCGGTTCTCCGGTTCATGATACTGCCCTCGGCAAGATCAACCACGGCAATGTCACCTTCTTCAAACATGCGGGATACTCCGTTGACCATGATTGCCGGGAAACCGTAGCTGATACAGTTGCGGTAAAACAGCCCGTTGTAGCTGTCTGCCACCATTCCGGCAAGACCGAGCCGACGGAGGATTAAAGCGCCCGGGCGGGATGATCCCGTACCAAAATTGGATCCGGCGATCAGAATGTCTCCTTTTTCCACCAAAGAGGACCAGCCCGGACGATTATCGCTCATGCATAAACGGCATTGCTCCTCCGGTGCTGCGCGAAGCGCATGGTGCGGAAAAATCAGATCCGTATTGATTTCATCGCCAAAAACCCATACTTTTCCTTCAAGTTTCATCCTTCAACCCTTTCCTTCCATACCTTCCGGGGATCCGTGATCACGCCTGCAATCGCACTGGCCGCTGCAGTCGCCGGAGCGCAGAGCATGACCTCGCTTTCGGTGGAGCCAAGCCGGCCTTTGAAATTTCTTGTTGTCGTGGAGAGACATCTCTCCCCGGGGCCGAGAAGACCCATATGGCCGCCATAGCAGCATCCGCAGGTCGCGTTTGTAACAACGCACCCTGCTTCAACTAGGGTTTCTATCAAGCCCTCCCGTACAGCCTGCAGATAAATCCGCTGTGAAGCGGGAGTAACAATAAACCGCACTCCCTGTGCAACGTGCCTGCCTTTCATGATTGCGGCTACCGTTCTCAGATCCTCGATTCTTCCGTTTGAACAGGAACCGACAACCACCTGATTGACGGGAATGCCTTCTGCTTCCGTAACCGGTACACAGTTTTTAGGAATATAATGCGGTTTAGCAACGTAAGGAACGATTTCTGAGAGATTGATATCCCGAATCTCCGCATACTTGGCATCCTCATCCGCATTGACCGGGGTGATCTCTCTGTCTCCGCGTGACACAAGGTATGCCGTCAGGACATCATCACATGGAAAAAGCGCAAACTCCGCATTGATCTCCGCACACATTGTCGCAATGCTCTGCCGCTGCGGGACAGAGAGGCTCGCCACGCCGTCGCCCCCGAACTCAACAGAAAACCCTGTTGCATCTCCGTATGTTCCTGCGATATACAGGAAAATATCCTTGCCGCTGCATGCGCGTGGAAGTTCCCCGTGCATACGATACAGGATGGTGGGTGCTACCTGATACCAGGTCTCACCGGTGCAGAAGAGATAGGTGATATCCGCCGGACCGAAGCCTCTTGCCGCCGCATTCAGCGCCCCGGCGGCACAGGTATGAGAATCCCCGCCCGCAATCAGCCGGCCGGGCGCCGCATAGCCCCGTTCAGCAAGCGCCTGATGGATTACCGCGTGATCGCCGACATCGATGAAGTTGTCTATCCTGTGCTTCTTAACAAACTCTCTGGCATATACGCCGCCCAGTGCGTCGCGACTTGTCGCCGCAGGGACGGAGTGATCCATGAGCACAAGGCAGCGCTCCGGATGGTCAAGATGCGTGACATTCCTATACATATCCTGTCCGTCTACGTTGAAAAACATATCATGGCAGACAGTCCAGTCGACCCTGCAGGTGATGGTGTCGCCGGGACTTACAGAGTCCAGACCGGCGTGTTTAGCGAGGATTTTTTCAGATATCGTCATTCCCATCGTCGAAATCAATCCTCCTCAAAACAACGGTTTGGTACATACGCGTATCCGTCCATCAGTCTCCTGGCTGTACGCCCATAGCAGATCCGGGTAATGACCGGCCTGCCATCAGCCATATCAGCCTCGGCGATCACATCGACTACACCGCTCGGATGACCGATGTTGATGTCGCATCCGTTTCTGTCGCCGCGCACCTCATAAACGACCGTCCCGGGGATCACGGCAGCGGCACCGGTACAGCAGGAGATGCTTCCGGGGTAAGTTTTATGAATCCCTCCGAGAAACAGAACACGGGACAGAAAGTCGCAGTCCGCAGCAGAGACCGTTTCCTCGTTCAGCAGGTTTTTGTAATCAAACGGAGCGGAAACAAAAGCAAGGAAGGGAACGGCGTCCTTTGCATTATAGGGCTTGCCGAGCAGGGCAAAAACCTGCTCCCGGATTGCCTCGAGCTGTTCAAGCTTCCCTTCCGGGAAATCCGAGTTCTTAACTTCATCGCCGCGGAGACCGACATCGGCTGCGCGAATAAAGAAGCACGGGTTCACAACATCAACAAGAGATCCTTCGATCTCGCCCAGACCGTCAACATGGACGGTGTCCCTGAGGCGCCCGGTGGGAAGAAGCCCTTTCCCGCTGGAGCCGACGGTACCGACCATGTCGATATTCAGTTTGGCACCCGTTCCCGGAACACCCGGAACCACATAATCGCCACTGCTTACAACCTTCCCGTCCTTCACAGGAACTTCCGTAATAAAAATCTGATCGGTATTCTTGCTGTAGACGCGCACTTTCGTAACCGGCTCCACAGCCCGGACGAGTCCTTCTTCAATGGCAAAAGGAGCAACGCCCGAAGAAATATTACCGCACAGTCCGGAATATGAGATATAAGGAGTGTTAATCTGAACCTGACCGAACGTATAATCGACATCAGCGGTCGGAATACTCGGCGGTCCGACAATCGCGAGCTTGCTGGTCAGCACCTCGGCTCCACCGAGTCCGTCGATCTGACGGGGATCGGGGCTGCCGAAAATGGCGAGAATCACTTTGTCCCGAATGGCAGGATCCTGAGGCAGGTCATTTTCATGAAGGAAAACACCTTTACTTGTTCCACCGCGGTAAATAGCCGTGCGGATTGGAGTAACTTCTTTGAGATTCATTTTTCCCTCCTTCAAAAGAAAAAGCTGCAAAGTGGGATTGCCCCGCTCTGCAGCTTCATGATACATCAGTGCATGCAGTCAATAAGCTCGTAGAGGTTATCAAGGGTTTCAAACTTGTCAACCAGCTCGATAATACGCTCTGCCTTGACCGATCCGATGGTGTTGGCGGCATTGTTGCGGAACTTCTCAACAACTTCCTCTCTGGTGGCCGGATATTCGGGGTCTCCCTTGGGATACGCAACCTCGCCGACATAAACGGATCCGTCGTTCATGGTCACGGTAACACGGGCGGGGTAACGGTCCGGATAGACAGCCTCGAACTCATCGCTGATTTCCCAGGTGATCAGATCGCAAAGCTTGCTGATTCGTTCATCCTTGATTGCTTCTTCGGTGAAGGACTCGGGGAGAACACGGCCCTTGACCAACGCGCAGGCAATTTCATAGAAGAGCGAGAACTGCGCATTGACGATGTTGACCGGGTGTCTCTTAATATCCTCCGGATGGCACATTTTGTCATCAGTGAACTTGTTGACCTCGGCATGAATTGCCTTGACGTTTCTGTAGTCGAAGCCGGGCTGATTGAAAATATCGATCCCGCAGTCGCAGTAGTTGTTTGTAAAGCGGCAACAGGCGTGCAGTTTGATGGAGTTATCTGCCATTTCCCATTTGGTACCGAAATTCTCCGTAAGCTTCTCCGGATAGTTGATCCCGTGGGGAAGGACGGGATCATAGCCATGGGAACCGCCCTTGAAGGAGAACAGATTCAGGAAGCCTTCTCTGCCTTCAAACACGGTGGGGGGCGCATAATAGCCCTCCTTGCCCATGAAGGCCGCAAGGACACCGTCCATGGCGGACTGCCCTGCATGGAAGCGCTTGGTCCAGGCGCCGCAGGAGTTGAACTCTCCGATACCGGCGGCTTCCGATCCCGCTACACCCAGTGCGTTCACATACTGCTCCGGTTCAAGACCCATGATTTTGCATGCGGCTGCGGTCGCACCGAATACACCGCAGGTACCGGTCAGATGCCAGCCGGCAAAATAGGAGGTTCCGCCGAAGGCTTCGCCCGCACGGATCGTTACATCCGAACCGATAATATATGCGAGGAGTGCCTCTGCTCCCGAGCTTCCGAACTTTTCGGTCAAAGCCAGAACCGCCGGAAGAACGGCCACTGACGCATGCTGCGTACCCTCGCGGTGGTCGTCGTCATAATCCTGGCTGTGGCCGGTGCAGCCGTTGATCAGAGCCGCCATCATGGCATTGGTCTTCATGTTGGTTCCAAAAACAGTGCACTCGCCGCCCTCGGCGAAATGCTTGACTGCGGCACGGATCGCCTTGGCATTTACAATCTGGCTACCGGAAAGGATGCAGCCCAGGCAATCGAGCAGGAAGATCTTTGCATTGTTGATTGTGCGTTCGTCGATATCCGCAAGGGTGAGACGCGCGCTGATTTCGCCTATCTGCTGGGATATGGTTTTCTCGCTCATAATCTTTCTCCTTTTTTCATTCACACATCAGCATTTTTATACCTGACAGTATTGTAAGCGCTTTCAAGCAATATTCATTATATTTTCCGCTACTTGGAAAGTCAACAGGTTTTTTAGCGGCATAATCCACAAATTAACCATCTTATATTTGAACAGTTTATACAAAGATGAGAAAATGTGGCAAAAATCGTTGACAAATTGTGAGTGTGTGATTATCCTATCTTTGTAAGCGCTTCCACACGTGTCCGGGTCGACCGGCTGTATGTGGGAATGGACTCCCCCATATTCCTGTTTATTAGTATTGGTTCAAACTTGTGGGCAGAAGCAAGCTTCCGCCAAAGGAGGAATGATAGTTTGTGAAAACAGTTGACAGGATTGTTCGAACCATTGCGACATGGATGGATTATGCCTCATGTGTCTTTCTGTTTATCATGATGGCGTTTGTTACCGTGTATGTCATAGTTCGTGCGGTGTTCGGATATGCAATATTCGGAACGTTTGAAGTCGTCCAGTTGTGCTCGCTGCTTGTTGTATCCCTCTCTCTTGTACATAACGAATATGAGAGCGGAAACATCACAATCGATTTCTTGGATAATTTCCTCGGGGATGTCGGAAAAAGAATCCTGATGATCTTTTCGCTTCTGGTTTCCGCCGTCATCTCAGCGATCTGCTCTTACAGAATGTATCAGTTTATGCTGGCCAAAATCAAAGATGCTTCTGTTACGGCAAATCTATCGATCCCGGTATACATCTTCCTCCTTATTATGTTTATTTCTCTTGCTCTGCTGACAGTTTGCATTGTTTTCAAACTGATTGCCAGGATTGTCGGATATGAACTCGGTTCCGATGTTGAGAAAAAGGACTCTGGAGACGTTAAGGAAGAAATTCTGGATAAGATCATCTGAACAGGAGGATGCATATATGTCTGGTCAAATGATAGGGTTGCTCGGAACCCTGCTGGTTATTGTTTTAATGTTCCTGCGTGTTCCCGTCGCTTTTTCCATGCTCACGGTTGCCTATTTTGGAATGGTCGTCATGGTCGGCTTCAAACCGGCGCTTTCTGCCATCGGCACCGACCTTTATACCAATTTCTCTTCTTACACCATGTCGGTGATTCCTCTGTTCGGGCTCATGGGGTATCTCGCTTCATACTCAGGACTCGGGTCAAAGCTGTTTAACCTCGGCGATAAAGCGGTCGGCCACGTCAAAGGCGGTCTGTGTATGGCTGTCCAGATTGCCTGTGCCATATTCGGCGCAATCTGCGGTTCAAACTCCGCTACGGTTGCCACCATTGGATCGATTGCCTATCCGGAGATGAAAAAGCTAGGCTACCAAGACAGCCTTTCCACCGCTTCCGTCGCATCCGGCGCCAGCCTTTCTCTTCTGATTCCTCCGAGTGTTACCTTTATTGTTTACGGTATTGCTACAGAAGTATCGATCGGCAAGCTGTTCATTTCCGGTATTCTTCCTGGTATTCTTCTGATGGTGCTTTTCATGATTGTCGGATATGTCAGCGTTGCAATGAATCCGTCTCTGGCACCGATCAAGGCGAAGGCAAGCAGGAAAGAGCGCCTTGCCGCTTTGACAGACGGCGGCGTTCTGGAGGTGCTGATTGTCTTTTTCGTGTCCATCGGAGGAATCTTCTTCGGCTGGTTTACGGCAACGGAAGCCGGCGCGATCGGCGCCACCGGCATGTTATTGGTTTGCCTGTTCTCCAAAAAGCTGACTTGGCACGTTTTTAAAAAGTCTCTTCTTGAAAGTGCAAAGCTGACCGCAACGGTATTCCTCCTGGTCGCATCCGCGACAGTATTCAGCAGGTTCTTTGCTCTGAGCAGGATTCCGACCTTCCTCGGCGATCTGGTCGCAAGTCTTGACGTTAACAAATGGGTCATTTTTGCTATTATTCTGTTTATTTACCTGATCCTCGGCATGTTCATCGACGCACTCGCCATGATTCTCCTCACGATCCCGGTTTTCTACCCTATCATTGTTACCGGTCTCGGGTATGACCCGATCTGGTTCGGCGTTCTGATCGTTATGGTGCTTTCCATGGCTTCCATCACGCCTCCGATCGGCCTGAATGTTTTCGTCATGCAGAGCGTAACAAAAGATGTACCGATCTTCACGATCTATAAGGGCGTATGGGGATATGTTGCGGCAATTGTTGTGGCCTGCGGGTTGCTGATTGCATTCCCTTCGATTGCAACGTTCCTCCCCAGCCTTGTGTAAGCACTCTGCAGAAATGCCGTTTGTTAACATCCCTATGAGCGTAAACCCATTTACATACATATTTTTTAAAAAGGAGAAAAAAGCATGAAAAGAAGACTCGCATTCTTGCTGATCCTCGCCTTGGTGCTCACAGTATGCGCACCCTGTGCAAGTGCAGCCGCCCCCGCAGAAGACAAACCCGTAACCCTCAAGTACGCAATCTATCTTGCATCCGGCAGCCGCTATGAGACGATGGTTGTCAATCCCTTTATCCAGAAGGTTGAAGAGCGCAGCAACGGCAGCATCAAGTTCGACGTCTATCCCGGCGCAACTCTTTGCGCGGCTGACGCCGTTCTGGATGCCGTTAAAGACGGTCTGGCAGATATTGGCTGGCTCTATACCGGCAACTATACCGGTGCGCTTCCCATGACCTTCATGCTTGAGTATCCCACCTATTTTGCATCTGCAAGAGCCGCGTCCTACGCACTCCGCGACTATCTGGCCGAACTCCAGCCGGCAGAGCTTGACGGCACCCATCTGCTGATGGCATTTTGCTCCGGTGAAGGCATCCTGATCAACAACCAGAGAGACATCAAGACCCCCGAAGATGTAAAGGGGCTTGAAATCCGCGTGAACGGCATTATGGCTGAGACCATCTCTGCCTTCGGCGGAACCCCCGTAGCCATGATTGCTGCCGAAGCCTATGAGGCAATCCGCAGCGGTATTGTTGACGGCTATATGGCTACGCCCGACTCTGTTCAGAACTTCAAGCTCTTTGAAGTTACCAACCATGCCACCCGCGTTCACTTCTGCAATACAACGCACCTCACGCTCATGAACGGCGATGCCTACAACAAACTCTCCGACAACCAGAAGAAGATCCTGGATGAGTGCGCCGCAGAGGTCTTCGAAGAAATCGGCTGCTGCTGGTTTGAGCAGTCCGCAACCAGCGTGTATGAGATGTATGCCGAGAGCGGCGGCACTGTCACCTATCTGACCGAAGAAGAGGAGCAGCCCTTCATCGATCTGACAGCGAACCTGATCACCGACTACGCCAAGAAACTTGACGATCAGGGACTTGAGGGAACGAAAGCACTTGAACTTCTGTATTCTCTGCGGGATAAGTACAACGAAATGTATCCTGTCTCTGAGAACACCTATGTTCCCCCCGAGGCTTGAAGCCGTCTAAAGATCAGCATTAACAAGGATTCAGAGGCACCATTTCGGTGCCTCTGAAATATAAAATAAGCAAAAACCATATCTGCAGGAGGTAAATATGCAACCATCAATTCCGAGCATCAGTGAACGGATAGCACAATACTATGTGAATGCCGATGCGACCGCTATTCCAGAACATGTTATTGCCAGGACCAAAGAGATCATCCTGGACTGGCTTGGAAACGCAGTCGGCGGATCCAATCTGGAATCAACGGAAATGGTAAAGGAAGCTATGATTCCAAAGGACTATGTGGGTACTACCACAGTTGTAGGAGGCGGATACGCACCCACAGATAAAGCCGCCTTCATTAACGCGGCTTCCGCACACGGGCTGGAGATGGATGACTCAAATACTCAGGCATGCGGACACCCCGCGGTTGTAGTCATCTCACCGGCTGTGGCCGTGGGCGAAGAGGTGAACGCTAGCGGTGAAGACCTGATCAGGGCTGTGATCTGGGGTTATGATGCCATGGTCCGGGTCGGCCGTGCAGTCAATCAGGACAAACATTTTGAGAGGGGCTTTCATCCGACCGCAACGGTCGGTATCTTCGGCGGCACAACAGCCGTTTCGATGCTCAAGCGATTCAGCGCGGAAAAGCTAAAGAACGCGCTCGGCATCGCCGGCGGGTTTTCTGCCGGAAACCTGGAGTGCTATGCAGACGGAACTCTTACGAAGCGTCTCAATCCAGGCCATGCCTCCATGTGTGCAATCACGGCAAGCAATCTTGCCGATGTCGGCTACAGAGGCCCCCGTTGGATCTTTGAAGGCAAATGCGGTTTTCTTCACGCCTATTCAGATGACGTCAGCCCAGAAAATATGCTGAAGAATCTGGATTATTCCGAATACCCGATCATGTATACAGCATTCAAGCCCTATGCCAGCTGCAAGTACACCCACGCTCCTATTGACTGCACGATCAAAGTGATGAAAAACAATGATATCAAAGCCGACGATATTGAAAAAATATCTGTTGATGTCGTCAGTATGGCGGTCAGAGCCGTTGTCGAGCCTCGGGAGATCAAGTATAATCCGCCTGTAGTTGGCGCCGCTCAGTTCAGTCTTCCCTATTCTGTCGCTGTGGCAGCTCTGTACGGGCAGGCTTCTGTGGATCAGTTTCAGGAAGAGCTTCTCACAGATCCAACCATCAAGGCCATGATGAATCGTGTCGAGATGGAACACACGGGGAAACTGGATAAGTATCTCCCCTATATTTTCGCCTCTACTGTGGCTATAGAGACAAAAGACGGGAAAAAATACGAGGATCTCACCACTTATACCAAGGGGGATCCGGAGAACCCGATGTCCCCTGAGGAACTGAAGAATAAATTCTTTTCACTCGCATGCCGCACCGTGTCCAAAGAGAAAGCTCAGGAACTCTACGACGCGGTCATGAATCTGGAGAACATCTCCGTTCGTGATCTTACTGCACTTCTTCACTGACTGGAGGTAGAACAAGTGAGCAAGTATACCATCACTCCGCTTTGTCTGGGATACATTACCAGACCCAAGAAAAACTTTTTTGAAGATTACACCGGCACAGAAATTGAACCCTTTCCCATCAATGCGTTTTATCTGACGGACGGCGTTCATAAGATCGTCATTGACAACGGCGGATGCCCTGTCGATTATGAGCGCGGTAAGGGTGCGCAGCCGTATACCAGAACAGACGATCAGGTGATTGATGCAGCGCTGAAAAACATCGGGGTCGACATCGATGAGATCGAGGCCGTTATCTTTACTCATCTGCACTGGGATCACGCCTACAACACCCATCTGTTCCCGAAAACCACACGTCTGATCTGCCAGAAAAAGGAACTCGAGAGCTTGGATGACCCGGATGAACCCAGCAACAAAATCGGATACGTCAAAGAATATATCAAGCTCTTCAAATATGAGCTGGTTGACGGGGACGCAGAAATCTTTCCGGGTATTTCGGTCGTTTATACCCCGGGGCATACGATCGGATGCCAGACCATTGTCGTCGACACGGAAGACGGCCCGGTGCTTATTGTGGGTGACCTGATTCCGCTGCAGGAAAGCTGGTATCATGACCCTCCGAAAGGGAATGGACTGTGCTACAACGAGCTCTCCAAAGAAAACATGCATAAGAGCATGGAGAAACTCAGAAAGATCTCCACAAAAATCCTTACCGGCCATGACAGCGGTGTTTTTGGTCCCGGGATGGGTATGAAATAATCAAAAAATACTGGTTGAATCACGAGGAATATGATGATATAGTAATTTTCATTCTATTCGTCACGATATTCGTCACGGATGCTCCACGGTGGACTTTACGGTCCGATTGTAAAAAAATACGAGAATAATGAGGACCATTATGTTACAATCGAATTCAGCCAGTATTTACGATGTTGCGCAGGAGTCCGGTGTGTCAATCGCAACGGTATCCAGGGTGTTGAACAACAATCCGAACGTATCGCCCAAAACGCAGAAGAAAGTGATGAATGCTCTGCAGAAGCTGCATTACCGCCCCAGTACCATCGCAAGAGCAATGGTCAATCGAAACATGCAGACCATCGGGATTCTAACGGTAGATATTCGGTCTGAAAACTACAACGTAGCTGCGTATACCATTGAACGCAATCTCGCGCTGCTGGGATACAGCTCCATCATCTGCAACACCTTCGGCGAGACAGAGGATAACATCAAGTCTATCCGTATGCTGCTGGATAAAGGGGTAAGCGGGATCATTTGCATCGGATCCGTATTTGACAGAACCTTCAACGAGACCAGCATTCTTTCAGAATACAGCCATATCCCGTTTATTGTAACAAATTATCCTTTGGAAGCGGAGAATGTCTGCTGTGTGGATTTTGATGAGTACGTCGGGATCGAAAAAGCGCTGTCTCATCTGCTTGAGCGGGGTCACTCTGACATCTTTTTTGTGAAAGACGTCGACTCCTACAGTTCCCAGAAGAAAGCGAACATTTTTCTCGGGCAGCTACTGGCACGCGGCATGAAAGCGGATACCGGCCTGATCATTGAGACTAACAGATCTCTGGAAGGCGGCGCCGGTGCGGTTGATACGATCATTGCTTCTGGAAAGCCTTTTTCGGCAATTCTTTTTAATGACGACATGACCGCCGTCGGAGGATTGAAAAGACTGATCTCGCTGGGGTACAGTGTTCCGGATGAGGTCGCTGTGATCGGATACAACAATACGATCCTTTCAAAATGCTGCACGCCGACCCTGACCACGGTAAGTACGAACTTTGAGAGTCTCGGGAAAACCTGTGTCACTCTGATCATGGATTTAATCAACAATACCGGGGCAGCGAAAACAGCCCAAATCAAGCCTGAACTGATTATCAGGGAAAGCACATAGCTTCTTCCCCCGTTTAGGAGAAAGGATGCGCTATGGAGAATTTGAAAATTCAGCAATATATCAGCAATGAACTTGACATTGCCGCCGATGTCAGAAAAACGGTCAACTGTGATGTTGTCGTCGTCGGATCGGGGCCGTCCGGACTTACAGCGGCAGTACAGGCAAAAGAACTCGGCCTAGAGCCGGTTATAATCGAAGTGAACGAAAAGCTCGGTGGCAACGGGGAACACACGGAAGGCGTTTTTGCCATTAATTCTGTTTTTCAAAAGGAGCAGGGTATTCACATTACGCTTCGTGAGATCATTGAGGTCGAATCCAGGACATTTAACTACCATATTGATACGTTGAAATGGAGAGATCTTGTGCTCAACTCCGGAGATAACATCTCCTGGCTGCTTGAACACGGCGTTGGTTTCTCCGGAGTCGTCGATGAGTGTAAGGGAAATGCGAAAATCAAACCGTACCATTGGTTTTACCGGCGGGAATCTGACGGACGCGGCGACGGAAATCTCCTCGTCAATCCTCTGATTGAAAGCGCAAACAGACTTGGCATTCCCATCTACAATAAAACCCGAGGAATACGGCTTGCGGTGGAAGACGACGTTGTGAACGGGATCTACGCCGCAGACCCTGAAACGGCAGAAGTCACAAAGTTCAACTGCGGTGCGGTTATTCTCGCAACCGGTGGTTTTGTAGACAACGATCAGATGATGGCTGACAGGGGTTTTAATGTTCCTTGCCTTTTTCACCGTGGAAATCCCGGTCACCAGGGAGACGGTCTCCGTATGGCTGTTGAACTGGGTGCGGAAGATGTTTCCCGCAGAAGAGCGTACCTAGATAAGATTTACATCTATCCCCTCAGCCCTTACAGCCAAACCAACGCTTATATCAATCTGAAGGGCTATACCCTGTGGGTGAATTCAGAAGGAGAGCGCTTCAACAATGAGTTTTGCGGGCAGCATGTCCCGTGCTATTACTCAAATGCCAAGCTCACACAGGCAGAAACATGGGCTGTTTTTGACAGTGCTTTCATCGATCGCTTTTCAGTGGAGGCGACGGAGCTTTGCTCCGATCTTGAGAAGCTGTGTGAGGGCGCCTACGGAAACTGTTTCCGTGCGGACAGCATTGAAGCGCTCGCTGAGGCAGCCGGGATTGACACCGATTCATTCTGCGCTTCTGTGGACCGATATAATTCTTTCTGTGCAAAACAATATGACGATGATTTTGCAAAAGATCCTAGCAGATTGCTTCCCGTCCTGAAGGCCCCGTTTTATATTGTACGGCAGGATCTCGGTGTATGGACCTCGATCGGTGCTGTCCGTACGAATCGAAAGTATGAGGTTGTCACTCCAGCCGGCAAGCCGATTCCGGGAGTCTACTGCATCGGTGTTGAAGGTTGCGAGCTGTATTGGGACTGCTATACAATTACTGTCCCCGGATCGGCAAACGGCCATAACGTCAATTCCGGTCGAACAGCTGCCCGCAATGTCCTAAAATATCTCAAAAGCTGATTGTTATTTCAATAAGTCCGATTAAACTTACTTATAATTATTATGTTTGAGCATTTGAAAATGAAAAACCGGGACTGATCGGTCCCGGTTTTTTCCTATGGGGGATATTATCTTGTATAATTGATATTACATATAACACATATCGCGCTGGGTAAACCGTCAGGCTGCTGCCATGGCCGCTTCCGCCTCGTCGGCGAGAAGTCCGGTCATCCTGACGCATCCCTTGAGCCAGACAACCGTTTTTTGAAGAACACCGTCCTGAAAGTCGCTGTTTTCCTGGGTGTCTGCCATCAGATCCTCGATCTGAGCATAAAAGCTTCCATCCGGATCGCGCAGTTTTCCGAGGGCTCCAAACATCTTGCAAAGCCAGTAAGCCCCATTTGACAGGTGTTCACCTGCGGTTTCACAGCCATCCATATCCTCGCCGAACTGGGTCAGGCCCGCTTCGATCTGGTCGATCATGTCCTGAGAGGTGCTGTGCTCCTCAACCAGAAGCGCTACCAGCTTTACGGACTGATAAAGTGCATTTACTGCCTGCTCTGTAGCATTTGCAGCGTTGTCATTCTGGGCGGCATAACTGCCAACGATACTCTCAACATACTCTTCATATTTACCCTCTCTGTCGACCTGATCAGAGAACAGATACAGACCGTCAAAGGTCCGAATTAAACCGGTTGCGAGCTTCAGCTCATCGCTCACGTCTGGATGGTCAACTTCTGCGAGATAGCCCAGGATCGTTTCAGCTCTGTCAACTTCTTCCTAGCTGGCCATCAACTGATTATCAAGCGCAATCACCATTTCTGCCAGACGAAGAGCGGCATTGGCAGTCTGATCGTCCACGTCTTCCGCTGCTTCATCTCCTTCGTCAAGCCATTCGAGAACCATTTCCGGTGTAAGAGCCGGATTGTCTTCCTCTGCGAACGCCGCGGTTCCGAGGGAGGCAAGCATCAGCACTGCCAAAAGAACGCTGATTAGTTTTTTCGTTCTCTTTTCCTTTCTTAAAACAGTATGAAATATAGATGATGTGAATAATTATGTTCTTATTATACCATACTCCGCCCGGGGATACAAACAGTTTTTACGCTTTTTGTCCGTCGCAGCAGCTGTGCGTCTTATACGCCCACAGCCGCTTTCAGCTCCTCGACCTTGTCGCAGTCCTCCCAACGGACCCCCAGGTCCTCACGGCCCATATGCCCGTAGGCAGCCAGCTTCCGGTAGATGGGCTTGCGCAGATCCAGCTCTCGGATGATGGCCGCGGGACGGAAGTCAAAGACCTGTTCCACTGCCCTGCTCAGCACATCGTCGGAGACGGTGCCGGTGCCGAAGGTCTCCACCAGGATGCTGACCGGCTGTGCCACGCCGATGGCATAGGCAAGCTGAATCTGGCACCGCTTGGCAAGTCCCGCCGCCACGACATTCTTCGCCGCCCAGCGCGCCGCGTAGGCTGCACTGCGGTCCACCTTGGTCGGATCCTTTCCGGAGAAGGCGCCGCCGCCGTGCGGGGCGCTGCCGCCATAGGTGTCGACGATGATCTTTCTGCCTGTCAGGCCGGAGTCGCCCTGCGGTCCGCCGATGACGAAGCGTCCGGTCGGATTGACATAGATCTTCGTCTTCTCGTCCAACAGCTCTGCGGGCACTGTTGGCCTGATCACCAGGTCGATCATGTCCTGCCGGATCTGCTCCAGCTCCGCCTCCGGGGCGTGCTGGGTCGAAATCACAACGGTATCCACGCGCACCGGCCGCCGCTCTTCGTCGTACTCAATGGTGACCTGTGTCTTTCCGTCCGGACGCAGATAGCCGACAAGTCCCTCCTTGCGCACCTGTGTCAGTCGCTTGGCCAGCTTGTGGGCCAGTGAAATCGCCAGCGGCATCTTTTCCGGTGTTTCGTCGCAGGCATAGCCGAACATCATGCCCTGGTCTCCCGCTCCGCCGACCTCGTCATTGGTGCCCAGCGCGATGTCTCCGGACTGCTCGTCGATGTTCACGATGATGCCGCAGGTGTCGCAGTCGAAACCGTACTTGGCCCGGTCATAGCCGATGTCACGGATCACGCTGCGGGCGACCTTCTGGATGTCCACATAGCAGTCGGTGCTGATCTCACCCATGATATGCACCAGACCGGTGGAAGCCGTCGTCTCACAGGCAACACGTCCGTTTGGGTCCTGTTCCAGAATGGCATCCAGCACAGCGTCCGAAATCTGGTCGCAGATTTTATCGGGATGTCCTTTGGTGACAGATTCTGAGGTGAAGTAATAATGGCTCATATCGTTTTCCTTTCTTTCTTATCCGAGCGGCATCAAAAAACGCCCCGGGAAATCCGGGGCGCAAAAGGGTTCACTGTCAGAAGCCTCATCTTTCGTCTCACCGCCGGACTTGGCACCTTACGCATCACCGCAGGTTGCCGGGTTTCACAGGGCCGTTCCCTCCACCACTCTTGATAAGGTGTTTAATTGTTAAGCGTATTATATCAGGTTTTTCCGGCTTGTCAACAGCCTATTTGACCAGTCCGGTCCAAAATCCGGATCTCAAACATCTTCAGATTCTCCAGAATGAACGCCGAGAGCCCTTTCACGTCATCCGGGTGAAATACAGGAATCTCCGCTTTGACTGTCTCGTCGTCCGTCACCAATGCCGCAAAGCGCTCTGCTGCATCGGGAAAGCCCTTCCCCGTCTCCCGGCGCATGATGCCGATCCTGGCATAGGCATTGTGCTTATATCCCTCAATCAGAATGAGCTGTGCACTTGAGAGCAGTGCCGCAGCACGGATGGATTCCTCCAGGGTCAGGGGCTTCCGGAGAAAGATTGCACTCTCAGACGGTCCGTTCACGAGGGAACAGGCTGTTCCCGCCGCCGAAAAGCGCTGAGAGTCTTTCCCCTCCGTGTCAAAACGCAGCCCGTGCGCATCATGCTTGATGACGGCGGTCCGGATCCCCTCTTGTTCCAGCAGCGGGATCAGTCTCTCGATCAGAGTTGTCTTTCCGGATCCGGAATAGCCTGCAAAGCCAAGGATACTGACTGCTCTTTCCACGCGCTTACACCTTTCTTATCTCAGGAAGAAGCCTCTGAGCTCTGTCCCGGCTTCCAGCGGTCCGCTTCCCGCAGGGATCACCGCCGCCACGTCGCAGCCGATCAATCCGCTGATCATGACATTGCCCTGCCCCTTTGACAGACGCATCCGGACCGTGCCGTCGGATAGCTCCAGAAAGCCGCGCAGCATGCGGTTGTTCGGGCTCGTCTTCCCAAAGCGCTCTGCCAGGCGGATCGGGAATTCATGAATCTCATAGTCCCCAAGTCCGCAGAGCTTCCGAAACGCAGGCATGGCAATGGCATAAAAGTTTGTGATGGAAGAGGCCGGATTGCCTGATAAGCCGCAGATCAGCTTTCCATTCTTCTGCCCGTAGGCGCAGGCCATACCGGGCTTCAGGTCAACTTTGCGGAAGAAAACCTCCGCGCCGATCGCTTCCATGGCGGCCGGCGTCAGGTCGTAATCACCGACCGAAACACCGCCTGTGGTCACCACCGCGTCACACTCGGACAGGCTCTTCTCCAGTCCCTCGGCGATTGACTCCACGCTGTCATTTACCGCACGGTAATAGACCGGTTCCGCCCCCTGGTCCCGGATAGCGCCCGCCATGCTGTAGCTGTTTGTGTCATGGATCTTTCCCGGTGCCAGGTCATGCCCCAGTTCTACCAGCTCACTCCCGGTAGCCAGCACCGCAACGCGCGGCCGCCTGTAGACCAGCGGCCGGCTGATGTTCTGTGCAGCCAGCGAGCCCATCACACCGGGATCGATCAGAGTTCCCTTCTCTGTGAGCAGGCTGCCCTTTCGGATATCCTCTCCGATCCGTACGATGTTGGTACCGGAGACGTAGGAAGAGAACAGCGTCACCGTCTCTTCGGTGAATTTGGTATGCTCAAACGGAACAACCGCATCTCCTCCCTCGGGAATTGGTGCACCGGTCAGGATCTTTGAGGCCGTTCCCGGTGTGATCGGAAAGTGCGGTACGCCGGATGCCGGGATTTCCTCAAGAATCCGCAGGCTTACCGGTGTCTCCCTGGAGGCATTCCGGCTGTCCTCCGCCCGAAATACATACCCGTCAAAGGGGGAACGGTCAAATGGGGGGACATTCTGTGCAGCGATCAGATCCTCCGCCAGGATTCGGCCGGCGGAGAGCTCGATGGGGCAGAGCTCTGTCCCCACCGGAGAGATAAAGCTTGTTACGATTCTGCGCCCTTCCAGATACGGTGTTGTAATCGGCATCACAGTTCCTTTCCGCGGTCCCTCCGGACCGGCAGATATGACTTCAAAGTCATTATAGCCGCTCCCTCTGTCAGCGTCAATCGCTATTTCTTGCTCTGTCCGTTCCTTGGTTTTCTCTCTTTCAAGTCCGCTCTCACGCCTTCGAGAAGATGGAAGCAGGCCCGGAGCTGTTCGCTTCGAGGCCTGCATCTCTAATTCACTGTTGTGCCGCGGTATCAGCCGTTTCCGTCTCTGTCGGAGCGGCGCTGTTCTGCTCGGATTCCGGCCGGAAGCGCATATGCCCCCAGTTCATCGGGCCGCCGAAGCCCTCACTCTGGGCGTCATCGAAGGACGCGGAAACCGAGTCCAGGGTGATCTCTTCGACGCTGTCGCCGATGGCAACAAGATAAGTCTCTCCCATCTGCATCTCCGGGCAGCTGATCGCCACGGAAGAGAAGCTGCAAGGGGCTTCATAACTCAGAATAACGTTCCCTTCACGGTCTTCCAGGGCAACCATCGTCCCGGCAGGCGCTCCGCGCTTGAGGTTATACAGGATGGAGCACTGACTTGAGCTGTCATCAAAGCCCTCCGCCATGGCATAGCTTCCACAGGCGATGACCTCTCCGCCGCTGATTTCCATGACACCGCCGCTTTCACTGCCGCAGTCCAGCGCGCTGTTGCTGCCGCTGTTGGTCAGGCTCACGCGGATCACTCCGCCGGAGATGATGATGTCTCCGTTGGAATCCAGCCCGTCTGCGTCCCGGGCAACGCTGTTGATGACGGTTAAGCTGCCGCCGCTGACATGGATCCAGGTCTCTGTGTTCTCCGTCATCTCGCTCGAGGCTGCATCCTGCATCGTCATCGTCGGGCGCTCCCCTGCGGCAGCATCCGTGCCGGGTTCATGCTGTTCTTCCCCGTTCCCCATCACAGGGGTCTCGGACCTGACATCTCCGTTCTCAACCGGCATCATGGGTGCCTCGGGTCTCTCGTTCCCGTTTTCATCCGGCATCATCGGCGGCTCAAATCCGCCATTCTCACCTTCACCGGTCTGTCCGGGCATCCCTGAATCGGGTCCGCCGAACATGCCGCCCGGCCCTCCGATGAAGCCGCCTCTGCCGCCAAAGCCTGTCCCGCCAAAGCTGTCCGTACCTCCGTTTGCGTTGAGGCCGTCGTCCTCCGGGTAAATTGTGATCTCACCGCCGCTCACGTCAATCGTGACCGCTTCGATCCCCTCGTAGCAGCTCGGGATCTGGACGGTCCCGCCTCGGATCTCCACCGCCGTATCGGAATGAATTCCATCGTCCCTGGTTGTGATGGCGAGCTTTCCGTCTTCCATCCGGAACAGGCCTGCTGTCGATATGCCGTCGTCTTCCGCGACGATTTCGACGTTTCCGCCGGCCAGCGTTACGCTGTTTTCTGCGGCGATTCCCTTATCCGCCGCTGTGATCTGAACGGTTCCGCCCGTAATCTCAAGCGTCCCTGTAACGCCGCCCACCGAGATTCCGTCGTCTCCGACTTCCAGTGTCAGAGAACCATTCAGGATGCGGATGTTGTTTTCTGCATTGATGCCGTCTCCCGTGGCTGTGGCCGTCAATGTACCGGATTCCCAGTACAGCTCGCTTTCTAATCCCGTGAGGGAGATCCCGTCGTCTCCGGCTTTCAGGTTCAGCTGCGTTTCCAAGATGCGCAGGTTGTCGTTGACGTGAAGAGCATCCGCTGCAGCATCCACGGTGATGCTCCCGCCGGTGAAAACGAGCTCGTCATTGCAGACAATCCCGCTTTCTTCCGCTGCCGTCACGGTCAGGCTGCCGGTTCCGTTGATCGTCAGATCGTCCCGGGAAAAGACGGCGCCGTCCATGCCCGCTGTCCGGTTCTCTGCCGAGAAGCCCATTGTAGTCAGACGGTTATTGCTTCCCTCTGCCAGGGTGAGGAACACCTTGTCCGCCTGTTCCACATCGAGGCACGCCCCTGTTGAGCAGGTGATATCGACACCGTCCAGCATGATCCAGATCTTGGCACTGCTATCCGCGTCTACAATCACGCTTCCGTCTGTCAGAGTTCCGGAAATCACATACTTTCCTTTTCCGGTGATCATGACGTTGCCGTCAAAGGCGTAGGCACCGCCTCCGAATACGGAGACCTCGTCTCCGTCCAGCGTAATCCTCGTTGCACGTGTGGTATCCCAGGCTCCGTTCTTATCGTTCTCCGTGAAAAGGACGGCATGCCCGTAGGCCTCGGCGTCCTCATCCACGATCACCTGAATTCCATAGGCCTCTCCGTTCATGAACAGGACGGTGATCAACAGCGTCAGCATGAGCACGACAACACAGATCGCATCAAAATATCGATGTGTTGACATGATCCGGACCTCCTCAGCCCATGTAATCTCCGTTGTAGCTGACCAGTACGGCAGACCGAACCCCTTCCATCTCCGAAAGCTCATTGATAAAGTCGGTGTTGGTATCCCGCAGCCGGACCTCGAGGTTCAGCTCCACCGCGCCCTTGCGTGCGGTCTTGCTCTTGACCGTGCAGCGTCTGGTGTGCTGCCGAAGAGCGTCCAGAGCCTTCTCTTCATTTTCGTGACCGTCACATTCCAGCACCACAATGAAGGGATTGGTCATGTCCTTGCGGTTGGCAAAGATCAGGATGATGATTCCGATAAACAGACTTCCAAACACCGCCAGCGGGATCATCCCCGCCGCCAGTACGATGCCCACTGCGATCGCCCAGAACAGGAAGGCGATGTCCAGGGGCTCCTTGATTGCCGTACGGAAACGAACGATGGAAAGCGCGCCCACCATGCCAAGGGAGAGCACCACGTTCGATGTGACCGCCAAAATCACCAGCGTTGTGATCATCGTCAGCGCCACCAGCGTCACGCCGAAGCTGGAGGAATACATCACTCCGGCGTAGGTCTTTTTATAAACAAAAAAGATGAACAGCCCCAGTCCGAAGGCCAGCAGCAGCGCCAGCCCCATATCCAGAACGCTGATCGCACTCACATTTTCCAGAAAACTGGACTTGAAAACATCTTGAAATGTCATCGTTTGATCTCCTTTTTTCTATCTGTCTCAGCCGTAGATTCTGCATTGTGCATATTTGGAAAACGCGGTCTCCCGCCTGCCGGGCATCCAGACCGCATCGCGAATGATGTCCGGGAGAAATTCGTCCCACTTGACCTCCAGGATGATCCCGGCATCTCCCGCCGGGATGGTGACACAGTCCGGATTCAGGAAGTCCTCGCAGGACAGCGCGGTCCGGATGTCCCGATCGAAGGTTACCCGAACGTTTCCCGGCCGGAAAACATAGGGCTCCCGAACATAATCGACGATGGTCTTCGGCCGCAAGCCCTGATTGCGCATCTTGCAGTAGAGCTCCTGCACCAGCGGCCGGTCGCATCCGCGCATCCAGCCGATGTCCCCATCGAGAATCTTCTGTACCTCTTCCGCGCTGAGCACCGCGCTGTACTTGGTTCCGAGGCCGCTGCGTCGGCTCTTTTTCTCCAGGTGGATCAGCGTTGTATCCCCGTTGTAATACCGGATACGGAACTTTTCCCGCATGTTGACTCCGTCGATCTTCTCCCGCAGTGCCTTATCCCGGGCATTGTCAAAATAAAGGCTCCGGATCAGATACTGCCCGCCCCGGGCATGCTCGTCGGGTTTCGCGACAGCCCGCAGACGCTGTCGGATCACCAGCAGATCTGTATAGTTGATCGTGTGCTTCCATTCATGCCGATAATGGGTCTCCAGCAGACTCACCTTCTTTTCTCTTCGTCAGATTCTTGGATTTTACCGTATTTTCTGTCCTTTTTCAAGGATTTCTGCCGTGGCAGAAGAAACATTAACAAATTATCCTTAGATTTACCTTAACTTTCCTCGGAGAAGCCAGGTCATATGCAAAAAACCTGCCGCTCAGGCAGGTTTCTGCTTTTATTATTCTCTTCTCTCCCGTCAGCCAAAGAGTGCCCGGAGGCCTTTCTTTTCATAAGGTCTGCTGGAGATTTCCGTTACCGTGTATCCTGTCGGTTTGATTGCGTCCCGAATCTTTTCCGGGTCTGGTGCGTCCTCACTGAGAATCACGGTTTCTCCCTTTATGTGAGAAGAGCTGACCTTCTTCACCGGCATTGCTCTGCGGACGGCGTCGTTGACATGCGCTTCGCACATGCCGCACATCATCCCGTCCACCTTCACGATCGTCTTGATCATGTCCGCGTTCCTTTCTTAGTCCCGGCCGGAGCAGACAAAGCGGATGTACAGCTTCCTGCACAGCTGCCGCAGGCGCCGCAGGAAGCACAGCTGCCGCCACAGGAGGATTTTCCGGCCTTTCGGTCCCGGATCATGCTCCGGATCGCGAAGCCCACGATCAGTGCCAGGGCCGCCACGATCACCAGGTTGACAAGGTTGGCTGAAAGCCACGTAAACATTGCGATTCCTCCTTTCTCCAAATCACCGGGCAACTCTTATCTTTGGGTTTTGTCCTTCCCCTCCCTCCGGCGGGGAAGGACATCTGTTTCTTACTGAACGGTCAGCTGATCCGCTTCGTGATAGGGTTTGAAGAGCTGCCAGCACATCGCCGCGACAAGGACAAGCGCGACCGCGAGGCCGACAACGTTCATCCCGCCTGCAAAGACCTTTCCGATCTGGAAGACCGCAAGGCCGATCGCATAGGCAAACAGGCACTGGTACCCAATGGCAAACCAGGTCCACTTGCGGTTGTTCATCTCACGCTTGATGGCTCCGATGGCCGCGAAGCAGGGTGCGCAGAGCAGGTTGAAGATCATGAAGGCATAGGCCGCAAGCTTGCCGTGGCCGCCGGAAAAGCTGTTGAAGTCTTCCTCAACACGCCCCCAGATCTGCTCGCCCTCTTCTCCGAGCTCCTCTTCGCCGTTCTTGTCATCATAATTATACAGCACGCCGAAGGTTCCGACAACCTCTTCTTTCGCGACAAGTCCCGTCACGGTCGCCACGGTCGGTTTCCAGGAACCGAAGCCCAGAGGCCGAAACACAGGTGATACGGCATTACCGACACTCGCCAGCATGGAGGCATCCATCGGGGTGACGTCCTCTTCGGGAATGTTCATTTTCTCGGCCAGGCTCACGACATATTCATCTGTCACCAGCGTTTCGTCCTGGAAGAGCGTTTTCACCATGCCGAACTTCCCGTTCACCGTGCCGAAGCCGGACAGGAACCAGATCACAATGGAGCTGAGCAGGATGACGGTTCCCGCACGCTTGATGAAGGACCAGCCGCGTTCCCAGGTGCCGCGCAGGACATTTACCGCGGAAGGCACATGATAGGCCGGAAGCTCCATGACGAAGGGCGCCGGATCGCCGGCAAACATCTTCGTCTTCTTCAGCATGATGCCCGAAACAATGATCGCCGCAATGCCGATGAAGTAAGCACTGGTGGCAACGAAGCCGCTCTTGCCGAAGAGGGCGCCCGCGATGAGGCCGATAATCGGCATTTTGGCACCGCAGGGGATGAAGGTGGTCGTCATGATCGTCATACGCCGATCACGCTCGTTTTCGATGGTTCGCGAGGCCATAACGCCCGGCACGCCGCAGCCCATACCCACCAGCATGGGGATGAAGCTCTTGCCCGAAAGGCCAAAGCGGCGGAAAATCCGGTCCATGATGAAGGCAATGCGCGCCATATAGCCGCAATCCTCCAGGATGCAGAGCATCAGGAACAGCACCAGCATCTGAGGGACAAAGCCGAGCACCGCACCCACGCCGGCAAAAATGCCGTCGGAGACCAGCCCGGTCAGCCAGTCGGCCGCGCCGAGGCGTTCCATGATGCCCCTGGAGCCCTCTGTCAGCCACGCGCTGCCCAGCACATCGTTGGTCCAGTCGGTCAGGAAGCTTCCGAAGGGCCCCATGGCAATCCAGTAGACCAGATACATGATCACCGCGAAGATCGGCAGGCCCAGGATACGGTTCGTAACCACCTGGTCGATCTTGTCCGAGGTGCTGAGTCCCCCGGCCTTCGCTTTTCTGTAGCAGCCCTTTATGACCCCTGCGATCCAGACATAGCGCTCGTTTGTGATGATACTCTCTGCGTCGTCGTCCAGCTCCTTCTCGGCAGCCGCGATATCCTTCTCCACATGATCCAGAACGCTCTGCTCAAGATTCAGCTTTTCCTGTACTTTTGCATCGCGTTCAAAGATCTTGATCGCGTACCATCTCTGCTGCTCCTCCGGCAGACAATGAACCGTAACTTCTTCAATATGCGCCAGCGCATGTTCCACCGCGCCGGAGAACGTGTGCTGCGGAATGGTCTTTGTCCCTTCAGCGGCCGCGATGGCCGCCTCTGCGGCAGCTTCGGTTCCTTCGCCCCTCAGAGCGGAAATCTCGACCACCTTGCAGCCAAGCTGACGACTGAGCTCCGGCACGTTGATGTTATCGCCCTTCCGGCGGATCAGGTCCATCATGTTCAGGGCAATGACCACCGGGATGCCGATCTCCACCAGCTGTGTGGTCAGATAGAGGTTGCGTTCCAGGTTCGTCGCGTCGACGATGTTCAGGATGACATCGGGGCGTTCCTCAATCAGATAATTACGCGCAACCACCTCTTCCAGCGTATAGGGCGAGAGGGAGTAGATGCCCGGCAGGTCTGTTACGATAACATCTTTGTGGTTTTTCAGGCGTCCTTCCTTCTTCTCAACCGTGACGCCCGGCCAGTTGCCGACAAACTGGTTCGAGCCGGTCAGGGCATTGAACAGGGTTGTCTTGCCGCTGTTCGGATTGCCCGCGAGGGCAATGCGGATCTGTTTTTCCATCTCATTTCTCCTTTGCTTCTATCAGACCGCTTCGACTTCGATCATCTCGGCGTCTGCTTTGCGCAGACTCAGTTCATAGCCGCGCACCGTGAGTTCAACGGGGTCACCCAGTGGGGCCACCTTCCGGACATAAATCTCTGTCCCTTTGGTGATGCCCATGTCCATGATGCGGCGCTTGACCGCGCCTTCTCCGTGAAGCTTTACGACCTTCACGGTCTCGCCGATTTTGGTTTCTCTGAGGGTTTTCATTCCTGTTCCTCTCCTTTATATCATGATTTTCCCGGCCATCTCACGGCTGATCGCCACTCGGGAGTCCTTGACCTTCACGATCAGGTTTCCGGCAATCTCCGAGACCACTGTCACCGTTCCGCCGACGACAAAGCCCAGATCTTCCAGATGCTTTTTTGTCTCCTGATTTCCACCGACCTTCCGGATAATGTTGTCCTCGCCCACACCGGCAAGAAGCAGAGGCATCATATGCCGCATCCTCCTTCGAGTTATACAACATTCTTTATGATTGTATAAAGCAGATTAGGTTTTTCTAACGTTTATACAGTTTACACTTTCTAACTGCTTTTGTCAATATCTTTCAGTAATAAATATCTAATTTTTGATAGAATAGTTTAACCTCGCACGAAAACATCATCGGGCACCGCTCCTCCTCGGCTTGAAAAAGCCCTGGGGGAACGGTGCCCGATGATGTTTGTATTCTACGGATGCTGTCCTGCCGTCAGCGGTCAAAGCAGAACAGGATTGGTCTTCCTTCGCAATACAGCAGACTGTTCTCGACTCTGACCGTCGTTCCGTCGATCAGGTTTTCATAGCACCCGTCCGGCGCATCCACCTTCACCTCGGCGCAGGCGGATTTCAGGCTGAAAATACCGATCTTTTTCCGCTTTTCATTCTGCCGCAGCAGCACCGCGATGTCGTGTACGTCGTCCGCTCGCGCCTCAAAAGCGTCGTCTTCATCCAGCACCGTATGCTTCAGATCGCTGAGATGGCGGAGATCATCACTGATATCCCGTCCGTTTCGCGGGAAGACTTCCCGTTCGAAAAGGCTGGGAGTATGCTCACAGCTGAACTCCTGTCCCGCGTAGAGCAGAGTCGTCCCCTTCAGGAAGTAGAGCATGGCCGTATAGTTGTCCCGGTCGCTCTCGCTCTGCACAGAGGCGCAGATGCGGGGCTGATCGTGGTTTTCCAGGAAACGAAGCTTGTTATAGTTTGCAGGATACACGGCTTCCTGGAAGTTCATGTTGTCCAGCCAGTGGCTCAGCACCACTTCACCGCGCAGATAGCGGTCAAAGCTCTCCCGGATGTCGTACTCGTACTCCATATCGAAGGCCTCATAGGCTTCGGTATCTCTCGAGCAGCCAAAGCCCTCCCGTCTGACCAGGTTTCCGAAGCTCTGGTGCACCGTCTCACCAAGCCAGATGCAGCCCGGCCGCACTTTCTCGACAAAGCTGCGCGCCATGTTCCAGAAGCTTACCGGAACGAAGGATGCCACATCGCAGCGGAATCCGTCCACAATCTGCGCCCATTGGCAAAGCGATTCGATCTGATAGTCCCAAAGCCCCGGGACCGAATAATCCAGATCGATGACATCGGCCCAGTCGCCGACCTTGTTGCCGGTGTTGCCGTTTTCGTCGCGGTAATAGAATTCCGGATGCTCCTGAAGCAGCACCGCATCCGGTGAGGTGTGGTTATATACCACGTCGATCATGCACTTCATACCGCGGCGATGGATTTCCTCTGTCAGGATTCTGAAGTCCTCCATTGTGCCGTAGGCCGGATTCACACTGCGATAGTCGCGGTTTGCATACGGGCAGCCGAGGCTTCCTTTCTTTCCCTCTATGCCGATGGGGTGGATCGGCATGAACCAGATGATGTCCGTCCCCAGTGCCTTGATCCGGTCCAGATCTGGAATAATGGAGCGGAAGGTTCCCTCCTCGGTGTGTGCCCGGACATATATGGAATAAATCACCTGTTTTTGCAGGTTGATGTCGGTATTTCTTGCCATGTTAAATCCTCCCCAGCAAAGATATCGGAATTATACGCCTGCAGCCGTCTCCGGTCAATCCGGAATTGCGAAGATTCTCTTCAACGCTTCTGTTTCCCGCCGCGTTTTGTAAAAAGGAAGAGAAACGGACATGTCACAGCCCGTGCCGGAAATAACAGTTGTGCTTTTGGCAGAAAATAGATATAATATGCGCAGAATTCCCGTAAAATCTCTCGCACTCCAGACCAGTTGAAAGGAGCCCTTTCCATGAGTGAACGACTGAATTTTGCCTGTGACTATAATCAGGGTGCTCATCCCGCCATCCTGAAGCGCATGCTGGACAACAATCTCGTGAAATCCGGCGTCTATGGTGACGACGCATTTTCCGAATCCGCCCGGGCAAAAATCCGGGAAGCCTGTAAGGCATCGGATGCGGATATCTGGTTTCTCGTCGGCGGGACCCAGACCAACGCCGCGGTGCTGGACTCGGTGCTGCGTCCCTTCGAGGGTGTGATCTCGGCGGACACGGGCCATATCTGCATCCACGAGGCCGGCGCCATCGAGCGCGGCGGACATAAGGTTCTCGCCCTTCCGGGAAAAGCCGGCAAGATCAGCGCCGCTGACATCCTCGCCTGCTGGGACACCTGGTACAGCGACGGCAACCGCACCCACGTGGTAAAGCCGGGCGCGGTGTATCTCTCTCTTCCCACCGAGGTCGGCACGCTGTACTCCCTTGCCGAGCTGGAGGCCATCAGCTCTGTCTGCCGGGAGAAGGGGCTCTGCCTCTATGTGGACGGAGCGCGTCTGGCCTATTCTCTCGCCTGTCCCGAGAACGACATAAGCCTACCGGACCTCGCCCGTCTCTGCGACGTGTTCTATATCGGCGGGACCAAGTGCGGCTCTCTGCTGGGCGAAGCACTGGTGTTTCCGAAGCACGACACAGTGCCCGATTTCTTCTCCATCATTAAGCAGCACGGTGCGGTCCTCGCAAAGGGCTTTGTGGCGGGGCTGCAGTTTGACACGCTCTTCACCGACAATCTCTACGCTGAGATCGGGCGTACCGCCATCACTGCGGCCGAACGCATCCGTCAGGCGCTGCGCGACAAGGGCTACACCCTTGCCTTTGATGCCCCGACCAACCAGATCTTCGTCCTGCTGGATGAAGCGACGCTCGCCTCTCTCTCGGAGAAGGTCGAAATGAGCTTCTGGGACAAGCCGGACGCGGAGCACACCACGATGCGTTTTGTCACCAGCTGGGCCACCACGGAGGAAGAGGTTGATCGTTTAATCGAGCTTCTTTGATCCTGGTTTCCCGTTTTCCGGGCTTGCGCTTTCTTTTCCACTTTTCCCCACAAGCGGCGCCGACGCCATGTCCGTGCCGCTTCCCTTTATATTCTGCGATACTCTTTCCAGAAATGCAGTGCCACGATATCTCCCCGCCGGATGAGCACCCGCAGGTGCCATTCAAGCGAGCAGCCATGTGTAGCATAGCTCCTGTCAAGGTGCAGGTGAGAGATAAACCACACCGGGCAATCAATTCCGTTAAGCAGTACAAATCGTGATTCATGCAGCTTTGGCATGACAAAAACAGTTCAAATTTGTTTGTTAAATTATTCAAATTTCTGTACATATTTTGTCATTTTTTTATGGTTCAATAGTCACAACAGGAAAACAAAGACCTGAAGCAAAAAGATATCTTTTTTAAATAACAAACGAAAAGAGGTTTCCGATCCATGAAAGCATTCACGATTTCTTCGCATCCGTTTCTCCAGAAGACCCTGTGTCTTGTTCTTCTCGCCTGCCTGATTGCGGGCTGTGTCGCCATCGGCGGCGGAAACCAGACCGCCTTCGCCGAGGCCGCGGAACTCTCTCCCGCGGATCTCTATGAGCAGAACGTCAACTCCACCGTCGGCATCACCATCAGCGGTGAGACCTCCAGCCGCTACGGTTACGGTTACACCTATCAGGCCTCCGGCTCGGGCTTCATCATCACCAGCGACGGCTATATCCTGACCAACTACCATGTCATCAACGGTTCCAAGACCGTCACGGTCGCGACCTACGATCACAACACCTACGATGCCAAGGTCATCGGTTATGATGCAAGCAACGACATCGCCGTCATCAAGATCGACGCCGAGAATCTGAAGCCGGTTACCCTGGGCGATTCCGACACGCTGCGCGTCGGCGAGAACGTCTACGCCATCGGCAACCCCCTCGGCGAGCTGACCTTCTCCCTGACCGGCGGTATTGTCAGCGCCCTTAGCCGGAATGTTCAGACTGAGGCCGGCACCTCCATGAGCCTCATCCAGACCGACTGCGCCATCAACTCCGGCAACTCCGGCGGCGCCCTCTTCAACACCCGCGGCGAGGTCATCGGCATCACCAATGCCAAGTACTCCTCTTCCGGCATGAGCAGCGAGGCGGAGATTGACAACATCGGTTTTGCCATCCCCATCAACAGCGTCAAGCGCATTGTCACCAGCATCATTGAAAACGGTTATGTCCTGAAGCCCTACATCGGCATTTCCGTATCTCCGCTGTCTGAAGAGACCGCCAAGGTCACCGGCATCAAGGCCGGCGCCGTAGTCCAGGATGTCACGGCAGACGCTCCCGCCGACAAGGCCGGGCTCAAGAACCACGATGTCATCGTCAAGGTCGGCGAGACCGACATCAATGACTCCAACGATCTGGTTCAGGTCATCTCCAAGTCCGATCCGGGCGACGTGCTGACCTTCTACATCTACCGTCAGGGCCAGGAGATCACGCTGGACGTCGAGATCGGCTCCAAGACCGAATCCGCGCTGAAGGACGAGGAAGAAGCCGAAGCAGCTGAAGAAGAGCAGGCTCCCCAGCAGCCCGAGCAGGGCATCCAGGGCTGGAGCGACAATCCGATGGAGGACTTCTTCCGCTTCTACTTCGGTTACTGATCTCCCCGCTTACTTCCGGAATCGCCTGACCGCGCACACTTATCCGGCAGGCCGGATCTGAAAGAAGAAACCGCGCCCCTGGCGGCGCACCTGAGAAGGAATCGAGACAGCTCCTTGGCGGGCTGCCTCGATTTCTTTCTTCTGCTCAGGAATCTTCCTTGCGGTTTTATCTCTCCGGTGGTAAAGTAGCATCATCAATGATCTGGAGGAACCTCACATGTTGAAAAAGCCTGATTTCCGCTCTTTCCAGGCCGTCATCTTCGATATGGACGGTGTGATTTTCGACACCGAGCACCTGGCCATGAGTCTCTGGATTCAGGCCGCCGACGAACTCGGTATTCCGGGCATTGCAGAGGTCTATCCCTCCGTCATCGGAACCACCACCGTCCGCACCCATGAGATTCTCGCCGAGCGCTATGGTAGCTCCTTTCCGCGGGAGGCCTTTGACAGCCGGATCCGCGATTTGTACCATGAGCACTATGAGCGCGAAGGGCTCCCCGTGAAACCGGGTGTGGCGGAGCTGCTCTCTTCTCTGGCTGCGAACCGTGTTCCGCTGGCCCTGGCATCCTCTACCCATAGTGATCTGGTCCGACGGGAACTGCGGGATGCCGGATTTCTGGACTATTTTGACGTTGTGATCGGCGGAGACATGGTGACACACTCCAAGCCGCACCCGGAGATTTTCCTCCGGGCAGCTGAGGCGCTGCATGCTGCGCCGGAAAACTGTTACGTGATTGAGGACTCCTTCAACGGGATTCGGGCCGCTGCGGCTGCCGGCGCCCATCCCCTGATGGTCCCCGATCTGCTGCAGCCGACGGAAGAGATCCGCGCACTCACGGAACAGGTCTTTCCGTCCCTGTACGAGCTTCTGTCCTTTCTCCTTCCGTCCGGGGCTTTCCGGGCCTGATACCGGGCGCTGCCAACCCGGGCTCTCTGCGACGAGAGCCCGGGTTGGTTTTTCAATAAATAGATCGTTTTCATCTTTGTTATCGATATCTAACTTTTTCCTTGACTTTGCTCTTTCCGTGTGATATTCTCAAGTATAGTTAGATTAAGCTCACTGGGGTGACCAAGTTGCTGTCTGAGAATGATGAAATTCAGATCGCTCTGCTCAAGAGCGGCAAACAGCAGTTTCTGGCACATGGCTTTGAACGCGCGTCCCTCCGTGTGATCTGTCGGAACGCCAACGTTACAACCGGTGCCTTTTATTCTCACTTTGATAAGAAAGAGGATCTGTTCTGCGCCATTGTGGAGCCGACGGTATCGGCGTTTCGGGAGCTCTTCGACACTGATGCAGGTCGCGAAGCCGTCGATCTCGGCAGTGCCGAGATGGAACTGAGTTCAATCACCTTTGCCCGGGCTCACCGGGACGAATACCGGCTTCTGCTTGACTGTGCAGATGGAACAAAGTATGCCGGCTTCCGCCGATGGCTCACGGAAGACTGCTTCTATCCGAGGTATCAGGCCCTTTTCGACCGAAGCGCCGGAAAGCCGGTGGACCCGTCTCTGGTCAGGATCATTCTCCATATGAAGCTGGACGAATATACCGACCTCATCTATGGCGATTACACAGAGGAGGAAGTCCATCGCCTGGTCGACCGGATAAGCGTTTTCTCCAGAACCGGATTTCAGTCCCTGATGCGTCTGCTCCGGGAGGAAAATTCGCCCCGTGGTCCCATCGTATCGTCAAAGTAATCCAATAATATGCCGGACAGGGAATTCGCTTCTCTGTCCGGCTCGTTTTCTATTCTGCTTTCAAGCCTCAGGTCTCCTCACGGATCTCCAGCGTATAGCCCATGCGGCGTACAGCCTTGATCTCCAGGTTGGACCCGATGCTGCGGAGTTTTTTCCGCAGAAATCCCACGTATACCTCCACATGGTTCTCCACCGCGTTGGAATCATATCCCCAGACGCGCGCCAGAATCACTTCCTTCGAGAGCAGTCGGTCCTTTGCCTGCAGAAGCAGCCGCATGACTTCAAACTCCTTTGCCGAGAGCCGTGTGCTCTGATCTCCCGAGACCAGTTTGCCGGAGGCAAGAACCAGCCGGGTATTCCCGTAGTACGGCTCTTCCGCCTGATCTGTGATCCTCTGCAGCAGCGCATCGACACTGGCAAGCAGCTCCCTCACATCATACGGCTGAAGCAGGAAGTAGTCCACGCCGGATTTCATGCCCTTAATCCGATCCTCCACTTCGTACCTCTGCACCAGTAGGATGATCGGCATCCGGCAGTGTTTGATACGCAGTGAACGGGAGATTTCATAAGCACTTCTTTCTGAAAGCTCAGAATCGAGAATCAGCAGATCATATATTCCCAATTCAGCATATTCTTCTCCGATTTCTCCACTGTAAACGGTTTCCGTTTCCAGGTTTTTTATCTGTAGCTGCTGCTCGATCTCACTTGCGACCGCTCTGTTTTCGGAGATGATCAAAATGCGCATAATTACCCCAGCTTTACTAATTTTTATTCATGTCAAAGAATTATACACTCTTTCTCTGAATTATTTCTGAAAATCCAAGTAAAATAGCAGGTTATTTTCTGAATTTTTTTTGAACATTTTTGCGCAGGTTGTCTCAGCAGTTATTTTTTCCGCGGGCATTCTGTCCGCACAGGCAGAATAACCGCTTTATTTCCCTTGAATGGATGTCCGGATTCAATATTTTACAAATATTGCTTTTCTTCTGTTCCGGTCTGTGTTATGCTTAATGGAACATGATGGAAATCATAACCGGACGCTTATGATTTCCATTGCAATAGTATTTTACATTTCGGTGGAAATCCGCTATTCTGAGACCATCATACTATTATCTTTTCAGGAGGACGATCATGGCATTCAAAACCGACATCGAAATCGCCCAGGAAACAAGTCTTCAGTCCATCAACGCTATCGCGGCATCCCTCGGCATTCCCGACGACGCTGTCGAAAACTACGGCAGGTATAAGGCCAAGCTGGATCTCCACGCATTGAAAGAGCTCCCCGAAAAGGGCAAGCTCATCCTCGTCACCGCCATCACCCCGACGCCGGCCGGTGAAGGAAAAACCACCACCTCTGTCGGTCTCACCGACGGTCTGCGCAAAATCGGAAAGAATGCCGTCGTCGCACTGCGCGAGCCTTCTCTCGGTCCGGTCTTCGGCATCAAGGGCGGCGCGGCAGGCGGCGGCTATGCCCAGGTCGTCCCCATGGAGGACATTAACCTCCACTTCACCGGCGACTTTCATGCCATCGGCGCCGCCAACAACCTTCTCGCCGCCATGCTGGACAACCACATTCAGCAGGGCAACGCCCTCGGCATCGATCCGAAGCAGATCACTTGGAAACGTGCGGTCGATATGAACGACCGTCAGCTCCGTCATATCGTTGACGGGCTCGGCGGCAAGGCACAGGGTGTTCCCCGTGAGGACGGGTTTGACATTACGGTCGCCAGTGAGATCATGGCTGTACTGTGCCTGGCCGCCGATCTAATGGATCTGAAGGCACGTCTTGCCCGCATCATCGTCGGCTACACCTACGATGGCAAGCCTGTTACCGCTCACGACCTGAAGGCTGAGGGCGCCATGACCGCGCTGCTCAAGGACGCCATTAAACCGAACCTCGTCCAGACGCTGGAGGGGACTCCCGCTTTTATTCACGGCGGTCCCTTTGCCAACATCGCCCATGGCTGCAACTCCGTCTCCGCCACCCGCACGGCTCTGAAGCTGGCGGATTATGTGGTCACGGAAGCGGGCTTCGCCGCCGACCTTGGGGCGGAGAAGTTCTTCGATATCAAGTGCCGTGTCACCGGTCTCCGGCCGGATGCCGTTGTTGTCGTCGCCACGGTCCGTGCGCTGAAGTATCACGGCGGCGTGCCCAAAGCTGATCTGAACAACGAGAATCTGGAAGCCCTGGAAAAGGGTCTGCCCAACCTGCTGCAGCATGTCGGCAATATCAAGGATGTCTTCGGGTTGCCCTGCGTTGTGGCCATCAACGCCTTCCCGACAGACACAAAGGCAGAACTGGATCTTGTCGAAGCGAAATGCCATGAGCTGGGCGTCAATGTCGCCCTGTCCGAAGTCTGGGCCAAGGGCGGCGAGGGCGGCAAAGCGCTGGCCGAAGAGGTTGTCCGCCTCTGCGAGGAGCCGAACCATTTTGATTTCAGCTATCCGCTGGATCTCAGCATCGAAGAAAAGCTTGAAGCCATTTGCAAACGCGTCTATCACGCCGATGGGGTTGCCCTGACCCCGAACGCGAAAAAGCAGGCCCAGCAGCTGACCGAGCTCGGCTTTGCCGGTCTCCCCATCTGCATGGCTAAAACTCAGTACTCCTTCTCCGACGACGCGGCCCTTCTGGGGGCACCCAAGGGCTTTACCGTCACCGTACGGAATCTGAAGGTTTCTGCCGGCGCCGGGTTTATCGTCGCTTTGACCGGCGACATCATGACCATGCCGGGTCTCCCGAAGGTTCCCGCTGCCGAGAAGATCGACGTGGATGAAAACGGCCGCATCTCCGGTCTGTTCTGAGTCGCAGGAGCATGGCCGAACTGTTGAAAGGCGCGGCGGCCGCCGCGGCGATCACAGAAGATCTGATCGCCCGAACCCGGCGGCTGAACGAGCGGGGCATCGTCCCCTGCCTCGCCATCCTTCGCGTGGGGGAACGGGTCGATGATCTGAGCTACGAGCGCGCCGCCCTCAAGCGCGCGGAGAAGATCGGGCTCCGGACCGTCTGCGTGACGCTGCCGGCATCCTGCACCCAGTCTGAACTGCTCTCCGCCATCGAGGGGATCAATCGCGACAGCTCCGTTCACGGCTGTCTGATGTTCCGTCCTCTGCCGTCTCATCTGGATGAACTCGCCGCCTGTGAGGCCCTGCTTCCGGAAAAGGACATCGACGGCAGCACGCCCCGCTCGCAGGCTGCGGTTTTCTCCGGGAAGGGCCGGGGCTTTGCCCCCTGCACCGCCCAGGCCTGTATGGAACTTTTGGATCACTATGGGGTTTCCCTCCGGGGGAAGAACGTTGTCGTTATCGGGCGCAGCACCGTGATCGGAAAGCCGGTCTCCATGCTGCTGCAAAACCGGGACGCCACCGTCACCATGTGCCACAGCCGGACGACAGATGTCGCCGGGCTCTGCCGGAAGGCAGATATCCTTGTGGTCGCCGCCGGAAAGGCGGGTATCGTGGACCATCGTTTCGTCCATCCTGAGCAGATCATTGTCGACGTCGGTGTCAATGCCGCTCCGGGCGGTGGGATCTGCGGAGACGTGCAGTTTGACGCTGTCGCGTCGATCGTCCGCGCCATCTCTCCGGTTCCCGGCGGTGTCGGCTCGGTCACGACGGCCGTGCTGTGCAAACATGTGCTCGAAGCGGCAGAGGCAGTAACAGAAAACCCTTGACAAAGTCTGAGCTTTCTTTTATATACAAGTTGCATTTATTGTCACAGTAGAGCAAGTCTATTTATTGGAACCCGTCTTTTGTTTGGATTATTAAGACCAATTCCTCAGCATTTGTTGTCAGAGTAGATTCAGCCTTTATTCCCGGCACCCGCCCTCCGGGCGGGCTGCCCGGACCATATCCCTGTATTTGTTGTCAGAGTAGAACAAGCGCGTTAAGTGCCGGCGGATGGGAGGTCGCCGCCGGACGAAGCACAGTTCTGTGCGCGGTGCTTGCTCGCATCCGCTGCCACCGGAGGAATCCTGTCCCCAACAGCTCCTTTCGTGGCGCTCCGTCATGAAAGGAGCTGTCATATGTTCAAGCTGAAGTTTACCACCCGCACCCTCACCACCCTCGCCATGCTCATTGCCATTGAGGTCATTCTCTCCCGTTTTCTCTCCATCAACGCCTGGAACATCAAGATCGGTTTTGGCTTCGTTCCGGTGGTGATCGCCGCCATTCTTTACGGTCCTATGGCCGGGGGCATCGTCGGCGCCCTCTCTGATTTCATCGGGGCGCTGCTCTTCCCCATTGGCACCTATTTCCCGGGCTTCACTCTGACGAGTTTTCTGATGGGCGTGGTCTTCGGGCTTTTTCTGTATAAGAAACAGGGCTGGCTGCAGGGGCTTGCCGCCGTCGGCATCAATCAGTTTATTCTCGGTCTTTTCCTGAACACCTTATGGATCTCCATGCTCTACGGCTCTCCCTATGTTCCGCTCCTGGTGACGCGTGTGTTTCAGAGCATTCTCCTCACCGCCGTCCAATTGATCTGCATTCAGCTTATGGTTCCGATTCTGGACCGCTATGGGAAGAAGGTCTCTGTCACATGACCCCACAGGAAGCAATTTCATACATCGAGAACTACACCTGGAGCACCACGCGTCTCGGTCTGGGCAGAACGCGTGCGCTTTTACATGCCATCGGCGATCCTCAGAAGCATCTGAAGTTCATCCATGTCGCCGGCAGCAACGGAAAGGGTTCCACCTGTGCCATGCTGGACGCGATTCTCCGCCATGCGGGATATCGGACCGGGCTTTACACCTCTCCCTACATTCAGGACTTCTGCGAGCGCATGCAGGTGAACGGCCGGAACATTCCGGGCAAAGATCTCGCGCGGATCACGGAGCAGGTTCGGATTCACGCCGATGCCATGGAGGATCATCCCAGCCAGTTTGAGCTGGTGACCGCCATCGCCATGCAGTATTTTTTGGAAGAGCACTGCGACATTGTGGTTCTCGAAGTCGGTATGGGCGGTGCCCTCGATTCCACCAACGTCATCGACTGCCCCGAAATCGCCGTTATTACCAACATCGGTCTGGAGCATACCGAATATCTCGGAAATACTCTCTCTCTGATCGCCGAGGCCAAGGGCGGCATCATCAAGCCCGGCTGTACCGCCGTGCTGTATGACTCGGAACCGGAAACCATGGAAACCCTGCTGCGGATCTGCCGGGAGCATGCGGTTTCTTCCCTCATTTCCCGCCAGAGCGATCTGCGGAGCCTTTCTCACGATTTGGACGGCCAGCGCTTTTTGTGGAAAGGCCGTGAATATGCGCTCTCCCTCCTGGGTGCCCATCAGCTGCGCAACGCCGCCGTTGTTCTTGAGACGGTTGAAGCGCTGCGCAAACGCGGCTGGACCGTTCCGGAGGAAGCGGTTTCCTCGGGGCTCCGCGATGTCCGCTGGCCTGCCCGCTTTGAGATTCTGTGGCGGGATCCTCTCTTCATCCTCGACGGCGGACACAACCCCCAATGCGCCGAAGCGCTGGCACGGAATCTGGAAGATTATCTCCCCGGTCAGAAGCTTACGTTTCTGATCGGTGTTCTGGCGGATAAGGACTACCGTCAGATTCTGCAGCGCATCACCCCCTTTGCCGAGCGCTTCATCTGCGTCACACCGGACAGCCCCCGCGCACTGCAGGCAGAAGCACTTGCCGCGGAGATCTCCGGGATGGGCTTTCCCGCTGTCTCCTGCGGCAGCATCGAAGACGGGGTGCGCCTCGCACAGGATTGCGAGGGACCGGTGATGGCCTTCGGCTCGCTCTATCTGGCAGGTCATGTCCGTACCGTCTTTCCGCATCTGCTCAAAAAGAAGCAGCGCACCGCCGTCTTGAAAAAGCGGGATGCCCTCCCTTCGGAAGTTCGTGCCGCCGCTTCCAGGCTCGTCTGTGAAAAGCTTCTGACGCTGGAAACATACTACCGTGCAAAGACGATTTTCCTCTTCCGCGCCTTCCGCAGCGAGCTGGACCTGTCCCGGTTTGCAGAGCAGGCAGAGCGGGACGGCAAGACGCTGGTCTATCCTTATTGCCCCGACCGCAGCCACATGCTCGCTTTGAAGCCGGGAGAAGCCTGGGAAACCGACCGTTTTGGCATCCCGGTCCCGGTTCCGGAACAGTCCACCGCGGTCGATCCGGCCGACATTGATCTTGTGCTGTGCCCCTGTGTCGCTTTCGACGGAAACGGCCGGCGGCTCGGGATGGGTGCCGGGTATTACGACCGCTTTCTCCCGCAGTGTGGAAATGCCGTAAAGATCCTCACCGCCTTTGAAGCGCAGCGGCTGGGCCGGGTCTGCACGGAGGATTCCGACATCCCGATGGACGCTGTCATCACCGAAGAAAGGACTGATTCTTATGCCTGAATCTCTGGCCGACCTAAGCTGCCGGGCCTTTTCCGAGCAGCTTTTCTCCAAAGCCCCTGTTCCCGGCGGAGGCGGTGCCGCTGCCCTGACCGGTTCTCTGGCCTCTGCCCTCGGCGCCATGGCCGCGAACCTCACCATCGGTAAAAAAAAGTTTCTCCCCTTTGAGGAGGATCACCGGCGGATCATCGCAGAGGCCGACCGGCTCCGCATGCGTCTTCTGACCCTGATGGACGAAGACGCCGCTGCCTTTGAACCGCTCTCCCGCGTCTATTCGCTGGACAGGAGCAGTCCTGGATATGCGGAAAAGCTCACGGCAGCGACTCTCGCTGCCTGCAGGGCGCCTTTCGAGATGATGGAATGCTGCTGCGCACTGATCGTGCTTCTGGAAGAGCTCCGGGAGAAGTGCAGTGTTCTGCTGCTTTCCGATGTCGGCTGCGCCGCTCTGGCTGCACGCTGTGCCCTGGAATCCGCCTCCATGAATGTTTTTGTGAACACAAGGATGCTTCCCGAGTGCGCGGAAGCCGACACGCTGAGTGCGAAGGCCCGGACCATGCTGGAGGAATACCTCCCCCGTGCACAGGCAGTCGCTGATTCCATTATGACCTATCTGAGGACACCGAAATGAAAAGATCTAAAATATTTCTTTCTGCCGTTTTGGCGGGTCTCTGTGTCGGCTTCGGCGGAATCGTATTCCTGTCGGTCGACAACAAGGTGATCGGTTCAGCTGCCTTCACCATCGGCCTGTTCGTCATCTGCACCTTCGGCTTTCACCTTTTTACCGGGAAGGTCTGTTATGTGCTGCAGAATGATCGAAACTATGCGCTTGATCTCCCTGTGATCTGGCTGGGGAACCTGATCGGTACCGGTCTCACGGCAGGCTGCGCCGCCCTGACCCGCATCGGGCCTGCAGTGCAGGAAAAGGCGGCATCCCTCTGTCAGGTCAAGCTGAACGACAGTCTGTTCAGTCTGTTTCTGCTGGGTGTCCTCTGCAACATCTTCATCTATATTGCCGTCGAGGGGTATAAAAGCAAT
>JAGAFT010000039.1 GCA_017627975.1 Oscillospiraceae bacterium | reverse complement strand
ACGGACTACCGGACAGCTACACGAGAGAGTGTGAGGAGCCTGGGATACGAAGGGCTGCAGTTGACGTACCCGAGCGGGTATCACAGAAGGCTCGATACGGCGATCCGGCAGAACGTCCTGGACGGCGCGAAGCAGATCGCCCAGCACGGCTCCGACATCATGGGCGAGGAGCTGGGCTATGACGCGGTGGAGATCTCCGTGCATGCCATGTCCGCGCCGGACCATGAGCCTATACAGGGGCGCGTGTTCCTCAAAGAAGAGTTTGAAAAGATGCAGTCCGGGCAGTCCTTCGTGGACGTGGACGGACGGCGATATGACGCGATCAGGCGTCCGATCGGACAGTGGAACTGCATGCACTTCGCGATGAGCTTTTCCACCCTGTACAGCGTCAGAAAATATACAGACGCACAGCTGGTGGCGCTGGCTGAAGCCAATGCTTCCGGATGTGAGATAAACGGCCGGCACCTCTCCCTCTACCGTTGCAGTCAGACAATGCGGGAGCTTGAGACACAGGTAAGACGGGAGATGGAGGCCGCCAATGCGGCAAAGGCGGCGGGAGACACTGAGCTCCGCAAGGACTGCCAGCGCCGCATCAACGCCCTGAACAGACGTTACCTGGATCTGTGCAAGGCGTCCGGACTAAAGCCCCGCAGGGAGCGGATGTACGTCCGGGGATTCAAGATGGTCAAGGTTTAAGGAGGCAGAAAGCAATGAGTAATGATGCGATGCTCAAGAGAGCGAAAGAGCTTGTGGTCAACTACTTCAACAATCACGTTGAGAAGACCGACAACAAGAAGATCACCGAGGATGATGTGTTCATCGTCTGGTTCAGCAAGACCCTGCAGAACTGGAAAGCCCTGGTAAGTACGACCGTATCCGACGGCATGTACTACGAGGTTACACACAATGGCGATAAGGGCGAGACATACCTTGACGCCTACAAGAAATGGGAAAACGTCTGTATTCCCGATTGATAATCAGCGCCTTCACCGGCGCTTTTTATATTTCCCTCAGCGTTGCAGAGGCTTAAATGCGACGGTCTAAGCCATACCGCAGAGTGGCTGCGGATATACAAATCAAATCAAGCATGGACTAACAACGGAGGTAAAAGATGGAATTTCTGAAGGCACTTTTTGAAAGCGGCGCGCTCACTTATGAGCAGTTCACAGCAAAGGTTAAAGAGGCAGGACTTAAGGTCGTCAACATTGCGGACGGATCCTACATCAGCCGGAACAAGTTTGACGATACAGTAAACGGCCTCAAGAGCCAGGTTACAGATCTGCAGGGACAGATCACACAGCGTGATACGGACCTTGCGGGCCTTAATGAGAAGCTGACGGCGGCAAAGGCTGATGCAGGCAAGCTCACAGAGGCGCAGAAGCAGCTGACGGCTCTGCAGACCAAGTACGACGAGGACAGCAAGGCGTGGGAAGCCAAGAACGCCAGGCAGGCCTATGAGTACGCGGTCAGGACGGCGGCGGGCAAGGAGAAATTCTCCAGCACAGCCGCGCAGAAAATGTTCGTCGAAGAGGCGATCAAGCAGGACTTCAAGCTGGATGGCGACACTCTCATGGGCTACACGGACTTTCTGACCAAGTACAAGGCAGAAGATCCCGGCGCATTCGCACCCGAGAATCCCGCACCGGCAGATCCCGATCCGGCACCGACAATCGTGCTGCCCGGAAAATCCACTCCCGCCCCGAAAAGGATGTCTTTGTCCGAAGCAATGAGGATGAAGAACGAGAACCCCGATTTTAAGGTCAGTTT
>JAGAFT010000038.1 GCA_017627975.1 Oscillospiraceae bacterium | reverse complement strand
CTCCTGGTAAACCAGGCTGCCGCTTACGATGTAGCCGATCTGCTCATGGGGATGCGAGTGCTTTGCCCCCACCGCCCCTGCGGGAAACCTCAGTTCGACCGTCATCAGGTTCGGGCTGTAGGAAAGCACCTTGCGGGTGACGCCCCCGCCGATGTCGCGGCCGCTTATCGTTTTGTTTTCAGTAAACACGTATTCTCGTTCCTTTCAATGGGAAAGGGACATAAGTGGCTCGCGCTTATGTCCCTTCATAAGATCAATCCGGGCTTACAGCGAGCCTGTGAGTCTCGGGAGCCAGAGGCTGATATCGGGGATAAACGAAATCAGAATCAGCGCGACGAGCATGCAGAAATAGAAGGGCAGTGTTGCCTTGACCACTTTCTCCATCGGCCGTTTTGCCACGGCCGAGCCGATGAACAGCACCGCGCCGACCGGCGGCGTGAGCAGACCGATGCCGCAGTTGAGCACCATCATGATGCCGAACTGGACCGGGTGAATTCCCACTTCCAGCGCGACCGGAAGCAGAATCGGCGTCGCGATCAGGATGATGGGCGCCATGTCCATGATCATGCCAAGGAGCAGAATAATGACGTTGAGCATCAGGATCACGACGATACGGTTGCTGGAGATGCTGGTGATGAAGGTGGCCGCCTTGGCGGGGACGTGCAGATTGGTCAGGCAGTAGCCGAACGCACCGGAGAGGGAGATCAGGATCAGTACAATCGCCAGGGTGTCAATGCACTGTTCCAGGCTCTTCCAGACGCCCTTCCAGTTGAGTCCTCTGTAGATATACACCGAAACAATCAGCGAGTAGATGACCGCGATGGCCGCAGACTCGGTGGCCGTGAAGACGCCGCCGACCACGCCGACCACGACGATCAGCACCGCGAGCAGGGCCCAGATGGACTGGCCGATCTGCTTAATGAAGTTCTTCAGAGAGAAGGGCGCGCCCTTGGGATAATTGCGCTTTACCGAGATGATGTAGGAACCAACCATCAGAGCGATCGCAAGCAGCGCGCCGGGGACATAGCCGGCCATGAAGAGCGCGCCGACAGAGACGCCGCCGGCCGAAGTCGCAAAAATAACCATGTTGTGGCTGGGCGGGACCAGCAGGCCTTCGCAGGAGGACGTGATCGTAACCGCGGTGGAAAAGTCCGCGTCGTAGCCCTCATCCACCATCATCGGGATCAGGATGGAGCCCAGAGAGGCTGTGTCCGCCGAAGCAGAGCCCGAAATCCCGCCGAAGAAGTAGGACGCCACGATGTTCACCATCGCAAGGCCGCCGCGCATCCAGCCGACCAGGGAGTTTGCAAGGGCAATCAGTTTATCCGAGATTCCTCCCGTTCCCATCAGAACGCCCATTGTGATGAAGAAGGGCACCGCCATCAGTGAGAAGGACCAGACGCCCTTCACCATCTGCAGGGGCAGCACCGTCAGGTTCTGGCCCATGCTGATCAGGCAGAGCACCGTGGAAATGCCAACGGAATAGGCAATGGGAAAACGCAGGAAAATCATAACAAGAAAGCTTCCCAGCAGGATCAGCGTAGAAAGAGTTTCACCGCTCATTACGCCTGAGCCTCCTTTCCTTCAGGATTCTTGAGAGTAAAGAATTCTTCAATATGCTGGAAAATCTGCTCCAGTTCGAAGATAATCATCCCAACCCCGGCCACGGGAACCGGCATGTACATCCAGATCTGGCTCAGCTTGGGGAGGGAAGAATATTTGGCGAACCTGGCGATGTTGCCGGTGGGCTTGATGACGGTGTAGCCCTGTACCACCAGCACGATGCCCAGCACCAGCACGGCGACATCGGCCAGCAGGTCCAGCCAGATGATTGCCTTTTTCGGCAGGTACCGGTCAAAAGCCGTCATGCGGATGTGACTGCGTTTGCGTATGGCGAGCGTGGCAGAGAGAACCGCCATGTAAACCATCAGCGTCAGGACGATCTCTTCCCCCCAGTGCGGCGCCGTAAAGAACGGGAAGTAGCGTCCGGCCACCGTGACGGAGGTGATGATGATATCCGCAATCAGAAGCAGCTTGCAGATGAAAAGCATGATTTTGTAAGCCCAGTCATAGACCGGCCTGATTTTCTCAAGCGTGCGGAAAAAAGCAGGCATAAGAAACCCCTTTCATAACGTGATCCCAACAGCTAAAAAAGGGGTGCAGGGGGTTGAGCCCTGCACCCCTGATGGGTTTATCCGTTGGGTCTTGTTTCAGTCAATTCTTACTGCAGAGCCATGATCTGCTCGTAG
>JAGAFT010000037.1 GCA_017627975.1 Oscillospiraceae bacterium | reverse complement strand
TTCAGCTTGTACATGAGCTGAATGAAGCCGACGGCGGAGACCTGGGGCGGAATCATCATGACGGCCATGATGAAGAGAAACGCGGCCTTCTTGAGCTTGAAGTCATAGACATGGATGCCGTATGCGGTCAGCGCGGAGAAATAGGTGGTCAGAATCGCGGAGCAGGCGGCAATGATGAAGCTGTTGAGCATGCCGCGGGGGATGTTGATGGAAGCGTCCGTCCAGGCGTTCTTCAGGTTGACGAAAAAGTTTTCGCGGGGCAGGAGGGCGAAGCCTCCCTGGAGCTGCGCGTTGGAACGGGTCGCGTTGACGATCAGCATGTAGAAGGAGAAAAGACAGAGGACAGAGAGAAAAATCAGAATAATGTAGGCGACGGTCCGTGCAACGATCAGCTGAACACGGCCTTTGGTGTTTTCCTTGTTATTCATGCTCAGATCCTCCTTACTGCTTGTACTGTTTGGACAGGGTGTTGTAAACAAAGAGACTGAGCCCTGCCGAGACGATGAACAGCACCACGCTGACTGCACCGGCCATACCGTAGTTCTTGCTGGTCTGCAGATAGTTGTTCAGATACATGACCATTGTCATGCTCGTGCGGTCCGGGGTGCCCTTGGCGTTGGTCAGGATCTGCGGCACATCGAACATCTGAAGACCACCGATCATTGCGGTGATGATGGTGTAGACCAGGATGGGCGCCAGCAGGGGAAGCGTTACCCGGAAGAAAACCTGGAGCGAGGATGCACCGTCAATTTCCGCCGCTTCAAACATGTTCTGGTCAATGCCCTGGATTCCGGCCATCAGCAGGATGGTGGTGTTGCCGAACCACATCAGGAAGTTCATCAGGGAGATCAGCAGCCGGACGGAAACCTTGATACTGAGGAAGTCGATGGTCTGCTTTCCGGCGGACAGGAGAATCTGGTTCACGGGCCCGACCGGAGAGAACAGGGTGAAGAACAGCATCGAGAATGCAGAAGCCATGATCAGGTTCGGCATATAGATAACCGTCTTGAAGAACTGCTGCCCTTTGAGGTTCAGGCGATAACTGGTGAAGAACACTGCCAGCAGCAGCGCGATCAGAACCTGGGGCACTGCGCCCATGCACCAGAGAATCAGGGTGTTGCCGAAATACTTCAGCATGCCGATGGTTCCGGAGCGGTCGGGGGAGAAGAGTTTCACAAAATTGCCGAAGCCCACAAAGTTCGGCCCCACATGCTTCAGACCGTTCATATAGTTCTCAAAGAAACTGTTGTAAAAGGTCATCAGCTGCGGAATCAGCGTAAAAGCAATGTACGCCACAAAGAAAGGCAGGATAAAGATGTAGCCCCACTTGGCATAACTGATACCCTTTTTCTTCTTCTGATTAATCTGCTCGTTCATTCCGGTCCTCCCTATCTGTTCTTTGTTCATGATAAAGACACTTTACAGGCCAGCTTGCAGCCAGATGGCCTCTAAACTGCCTTTATGAAGTAAAAGAGGGGCAAGGCAATTTGCCTTGCCCCTGTAAGAATCTGCTATGAAAAAGTCAGATGCGTATCAGCCTCAGGGAATCACGATGGCAGGATAGGTCTCCTCAACGTAATTGTAGAAGTTGTTCAGAGCGGTCTCCTTATCGACGGTGCCCTGGAAGTACTCACGCAGGTTGTTCTGCAGGCCTTCGTTCAGGAGCTGATCGTAGATGGTGTGGTTCTCCCAGACAATGTTGTCGGTCATGCCGGCGAAGACAGCGACATCGTTCTGGCCGCCGAGGAACTCGGAGCCGTAGTCGGGATCTTCAGCGAACTTGGCATTGACAGCCTGGTTGTTGGAGAACTGGGCCTCGTTGGCAACGAGAGCGGTGCAGACTTCCTCATCGTTGATGAAGGTGTTCATGATGTCGGCCAGCATGGTCGGGTTGTCGGTGCCGGCAGGAGCCAGCAGCCAGGTGCCGCCCCAGAAGTGAGCAGCGGGGCCTTCGCAGATCGCCCAGTCGCCGGAGCAGCCCTTTTCGGGATCCATGGCGTTGCCCATGCAGAAGTTGAAGTACCAGGCCGGTCCGAAGAAGCACATGGTCTTGCCGTCAGCAAACATCTGGACGTTCTTCTCATCGTCCCAGACACCGGCGGTCAGAGTGTAGCCGTTCTTGACGAAGTCTTCGGTCTGAGCAATCCAGGCTTCGATCTGAGGATCGAACTGGAGATTGCCTTCAGCGTCAACCCAGGGAGAGGTGCAGTTGTTGGAGAAGGGACGATAGGTCTCGGCAAAGGAAGCGGTCATGTAGTAGCCCTTGGCCTTGGCATCGGCGGCAACAGCGTTGAACTTGTCCCAGCTGTCGAGAGCGGCCTGAACCTCGGCGGGATCATCAGTGCCGAGAACGTCCTTGGCGATGGAGCGGCGATAGATCAGAGCGGAGGGGCAGCACTGGAAGGAGACACCCTTCACAACGCCGTCGGCATCAGAAGCGGCCTGAACCGTGTAGGCATAGGTGTTGGAGAAATCGGTGACACCGAGAGCCTGGACATCCTGTGTGGCATCGGAATCGACATACTTCAGAATGTAGTCGGCCTCGGCCAGGAACATATCGACCTTGTCATCGGCAGCGGCGCTGTCCTGATTCATCAGGGCTTCGTCAAGCTTCTGCTGGTAGGCGCCGTTGTCACTGGGGGTGATGATCCAGTTGACGGTTACGCCTTCGGGAACGGTGTAGTACTTCTCGAAGAAGCCCTTGAACTCTTCGTTCCAGGCGTAGATGTTGAAGACTTTGCCCTCGTCATCTGCGAAAGCGGTGCCGCCGCCGACGGCGAACAGCGCGAAGACCATAACGAGTGTAAGTGCAAGTGCGATGATCTTTTTCATGGTTTCCTCCTGTTTTAAATAAATGTTTTATAATTTGCAGGTTGCCCTGCGAATTACCCTGCGGAAAGGTTCCATAGAGAACCGAAGAACGAAAACGGTTTAACAATCGTATACGGGAAAAACCTTTGATTTGAGCCGCAAATTAACTTAATCGTTTTCGATAGTTAAAATACCGCTTTTTTTGCTAAAAAGCAAGACCTAATTTCATTTTTAGCAACATGCATAAAATCAAGTAACTATTTTTGTGCGAAATCACGAAGGACGTTTTCGCAAAAAAGACTTGCAATTTGCCGGAAATTCGACTAATCTATAATAAATCAACTTAAACGTTTACGTAAAGGAGATTCGCCATGAAGTACGGTCATTTTGATGATGAGAGGCGCGAGTATGTCATCACGACGCCACGCACTCCGCTGCCATGGATTAACTATCTCGGAAATGAGGACTTTTTCACCCTGCTGAGCAATACGGCCGGCGGCTACAGCTTCTACCGTGACGCCAGACTGCGGAGAATCATACGCTACCGCTACAACAACTGCCCGCTGGACCAGGAGGGCTTCCATCTTTATATAAAAGACGGAAACAACGTATGGAACCCCGGCTGGCAGCCGGTTCAGGCAGAGCTCGACGAATACAGCTGCAGACACGGCCTGGGATATACGGTCATTGAAGGCTCAAAGAACGATGTCCGCGTGACGCAGGAGTTCGTGGTGCCGAAGGGCGAGACGTGCATGCTGATGCGGGTCACGGTCTCCAACGAGTCGAAGCAGGAGAAGACCCTGCGCCTCTTCCCGTATCTGGAGTTCTGCCTCTGGGATGCGATGGATGACGCGTCCAACTTCCAGAGAAACTTCTCCACCGGAGAGGTGGAGGTCGTCGGCGCGGCGATCTACCACAAGACCGAATACCGCGAACGCAGGAATCACTATGCGGTCTTCTGGGCCAATCGGAAACCGCAGAGCTTTGACACATCCCGGGATGCCTTCATCGGCGTTTACGGCAGCCCGGCGAGACCGGAAGCGGTCTTTGGAAACGGCTGCACCGGAAGCATCGCACACGGCTGGCAGCCGATCGCGGCGCAGCAGTTTGACCTTGCCCTTCGTCCGGGCGAGAGTGACAGCCTGGTGTTCGGGCTGGGATATATCGAAAACCCTGAGGAGGAAAAATGGGAGAGCCTCGGCGTGATCAACAAGAAACCCGCGGAGGCCATGATCGCGCGTTTTGCGGACGACCAGGCGTTTGACGGGGCGATGGAGACGCTGAAGGCCTTCTGGACGGAGCTCCTGAGCGGGTATGAGGTCCGCAGCGGCGACGAGAAGCTTGACCGCATGGTCAACATCTGGAACCAGTACCAGTGCATGGTCACCTTCAACATGAGCCGCAGCGCCAGCTACTTCGAAAGCGGCATGGGCAGAGGCATGGGCTTCCGCGACTCCTGCCAGGATCTGCTGGGCTTTGTCCACATGATCCCCGAGCGGGCGCGCGAGCGCATCCTGGACATCGCGGCGACGCAGTTCCCGGACGGCAGCGCCTACCACCAGTATCAGCCCCTGACCAAGAAGGGAAATCTCGCGGTGGGCAGCGGCTTCAACGACGATCCGCTGTGGCTGATCGCCGGAACGGATGCCTATCTCTGCGAGACCGGCGACTGGAGCATTCTGGACGAGCAGGTCGACTTTGACAACGATCCGACCCAGGCCCGGCCGCTCATGGAACACCTGCGCCGGAGCTTTAACTTTACAAAGACGCATCTCGGACCGCACGGCCTGCCTCTGATCGGCCGCGCGGACTGGAACGACTGCCTGAACCTGAACTGCTTCTCGGAGCACCCGGGCGAGAGCTTCCAGATCACCGGACCCAGCGAAGGCCCCGTGGCGGAGAGCGTGTTTATCGCCGGTATGTTCGTCAAGTACGGCGGGGCTTATGTGCGCATCTGCCGCCATCTCGGCCTGAACGAGGAAGCGGAGGAAGCGGAAAAGGCGGTCGCCCAAGTTGAGAAGGCGACACTGGACGCCGGCTGGGACGGCGCGTGGTTCCGCAGAGCTTTCGATGCCTTCGGCCATGTGGTGGGCGGAAAGGAATGCGAAGAAGGCCAGATCTTCATCGAGCCCCAGGGCATGTGCGTCATGGCGGGCATCGGCAAAGAGACCGGAGAAGCCGAGGCGGCCCTGAAGAGCGTCGAAGAGCGTCTGGATACCAGATACGGCATTGTCCTGCTGCAGCCTGCGTATACGAAATACCATCTGGAGCTTGGCGAAATCTCCAGCTATCCTCCCGGATACAAGGAACACGCGGGCATCTTCTGCCACAACAATCCGTGGATTGTCTGCGCGGAAGCGGAGCTCGGCCACGGCGACCGGGCCTTCCAGGTCTATCGGAGAACCGCCCCGGCCTACATCGAGGACATCAGCGACATCCATCGGACGGAGCCTTATGTCTACAGCCAGATGATTGCCGGCAGAGATGCCGCCAGCTTCGGCGAAGGAAAGAACAGCTGGCTGACCGGTACGGCAGCCTGGACCTTCCTGAGCATCAGCCAGGCGATCCTCGGCCTGAAGCCCACACTGGACGGACTGATGGTTGACCCGTGCCTGCCTTCCGAGATGAAGGGCTTCCAGGTGACGAGACGCTACCGCGGCGCGGTCTATCACATCACGGTGAAGAATCCGAACGGGAAGCAGCACGGCATCAAGACGGTTCTGGTCAACGGAGCCGAACAGGAAAGCAACATTCTCGCACCGGCGCCTGCGGGCAGCAGCGTGAAGGTGGAGATCGTGATGGGCTGACGGGGGCTTGGCAAGCGCTTCTTTTTATGATATGATAATATCATCATAGAAAAGGAGGCTGATGCTGTGAACATGCAGGAAAATGCGAGGCTGATTCTTGGCCTGCGCGCAAAGGGCTGGACGGATACCGAGATTGCAGACTTCCTCCTCTATATTGAATCCGGTGACGAACAGTATAAACCCAAAGCGAATGAGGAAAAATGATATAAAACAGTCAGGAGCCTGCTTTCTTCAAAGGAAGCAGGCTCCTGACTGTTTGTGTGCCCGGCGATGGTTTATTCTTCGTAGCCCATGGGGTTGTGGGACTGCCAGTTCCAGGTGTCCCGACACATGTCTTCGAGGTTGTACTCCGCCTTCCAGCCGAGAAGCTCCGCGCTTTTGTCAGGGCTGGAATACACGGTGGCGAGGTCGCCGGGACGGCGGGGCGCGATCTCATAGGGGATGGGTACGCCGTTGACCCGCTCAAAGGTCTTGACCATGTCAAGCACGCTGTAGCCCGTGCCGGTGCCGAGGTTGAAGACGTTTTCGCCCCGGTGCTTCTGCATGTAGTCGATGGCGGCGACATGACCGCGGGCCAGGTCAACCACATGGATGTAGTCGCGCACACCGGTGCCGTCCGGCGTGTCATAATCGTTGCCGAAGACGTTGAGATGGTCCCGGCGTCCGACGGCGACCTGGGCGATAAAGGGCATGAGGTTGTTCGGAATGCCGCGGGGGTCCTCGCCGATGAGGCCGCTTCGATGCGCACCGATGGGGTTGAAGTAGCGCAGAAGCACGACGGACCAGTCTTCGACGGCCTTGGCCGTGTCACGGAGAATCTGCTCGGACATGTACTTGGTCCAGCCGTAGGGATTGGTGCACATGCCGGTGCGGGAGCTCTCCTTCAGGGGCATCTCGTTGTCGCCGGAATAGACGGTGGCGGAGGAGGAGAAGACGATGTTCTTCACGCCGTGATCCCGCATGGCCTCGCAGAGCCGAACCGTTGAGAACAGGTTGTTGTCATAGTATTCCAGCGGCATTGCGACGGACTCGCCCACCGCCTTCAGACCGGCGAAGTGAATGGCACAGTTGATGTCGTGCTTTTCGAAAATCCGGTCCAGAGCGGCGCGGTTGCGGACATCCTCCTGATAGAAGGAGACGGATTTGCCGGTGATTTGCTCAATGCGCTCCACGGCTTTGGCGGATGAGTTCACAAGATTGTCGATGATGACGACGTCGAAGCCCTTTTCCAAAAGCTCCACGCAGGTGTGGCTGCCGATATATCCGGCGCCGCCGGTAACAAGTACGGTCATAGCAGTGATTTCCTTTCTGTAATTCGGTTTAACGGGAGACTCAGTCGAGGAGGGTTTCGGGATAAATCCCGGCTTTTCTCATCTCGGCAATGGCATCGATGACGCTCTGCAGGTCTTCACGGTAGGTGATCCCGTGCCAGGTCTCGTCACAGTCCAGGACGCGGATCTTGCCCCGGCCTTCCTGAATCAGGGCGTTTGCAACAAAGGGGAGAAAGTATTCGCACTTCTCGGGATTGGCGGGGATGTTTTCCTTCAGCCAGGCGGGGAAGTCGGCGCGGAGCTCCTCCATCATCTCCGGACCGAAGGCCCAGCAGTTCATGCTGACGCTGGAATTTCCGGAGAGCGGCTCCCAATGGACGCCGTCCTCTGTGTACGCGGCGTCGTCCCCGCGCTTTTCAATCTTCGTGCGCTCAACAACATCGGTGAGATAGCCATTTTCGACGGTGCAGATGCCGCGGGCAACGGTGCCGTTCTCGGTGACGGTGTTGCGCAGGCGGTAGGCGACCATGGCATGCTCATGTTCCGCGCGCGGGCCGGTCATGAAGCTGTAGAGCGCGCGATAGGCGCCGGGGCCGTAAAAATCATCCGCGTTGATGACGGCGAAGGGGCCGTCAATCTCGTCTGCGGCACAGAGCGTCGCGTGAGCGGTTCCCCAGGGCTTGATGCGGCCTTCCGGCACGGAGAAGCCCTCCGGCAACTTGTCCAGTTCCTGGAAGACCAGGCGGACGTCAAAATACTTCGCCATGCGGTCCGCGACCGCGGCGCGGAAGTCGGCCTCGATGGCATGCTTGATGATGAACACGACCTTGCGGAAGCCCGCCTGCCAGGCGTCATAGAGAGAAAAATCGATGATGGCATGTCCGTGGTCGTCGACGGCGGTAATCTGCTTGAGACCTCCGAAGCGGCTGCCCATGCCGGCAGCCAGAATTACCAAACAGGGATCACCCATGGTTCAAAATCTCCTTTTTGCTTCTCTGCAGTAATAGTTGAAATTGCGCTCGCGCTCAAGGCTGCTGCTGTCCATGTGGCCGGGGTAGACTTCATAATCCCCCGGGAGATCGCAGAGCTTTTTCAGACTGCGAAGCTCCTCGTCCATGTCTCCGCCGGGAAGATCGGTCCGGCCGCAGCTGCCGCGGAAGAGCGTGTCGCCGGTGAAGAGCGCGTCTTCACAGATGATGCTGACACCGCCGGGCGTGTGGCCGGGGGTGGCGAGAATCTCAAAGCTGAGCCCGGCAAAGCGGAGAATGTCGCCGTCGTCGTAATAGCGCCCGCCTTCCGGCAGCAGATAGGAATAATGCGTGTCGCCGGTGGAGTGGGCGTCGTCGCGGGGGCAGAGATAAACAGGCGCGCCGGTCTCCTCGGTGACGGCCTCCACGGCCCCGACGTGGTCGTAATGGCCGTGGGTGAGGAAGACAGCCTCACAGTGCAAATGGTTGTCTTCCAGATAATTCAGAATGGTGTTGCTCTCATCGCCGGGGTCAATGACGACGCAGCCGAGGGTTTCCTCGTTCGTCACCACGTAGCAGTTTGTTTCCAGCTGCCCGACCGGGATGGTTTTTACTAACATAGACAGGCCTCTTCTCTTGTCTGATTTTATGGGAGTATGTTTACTTTCCGTTGCGCTGGACGCTGGATACGCCCGCAACACCGGAGAGCCGGTTCATGATGTAGCGCAGCTCGGAGGCGTTCTTCACCTCCAGGGTGATGACCGTGACGGCCTGACCGTAGCCGACACTGCGGGAGGAGAGATTGCGCACCTTCGCGTTCATGGAGTTGAGCACCGTGGCGATGTCCATGACGAGACCGTTGCGGTCCTTGGAGGCGATGGTGATGGTGGTCACATAGATGTCGGAGATGTTGTCCGCCCATTCCACCTTGATCCAGCGGCCCTCGTTCTCGGGGGAGGTGTCGCGGTTGGTATAGTTCTGGCAGTCTTTCCGGTGGATCGAGACGCCCTGCCCGCGGGTGATGAAGCCGATGATGTCGTCGCCGGGAACCGGCGTGCAGCAGCGTGAGAACTTGATCAGACAGTTGTCCAGCCCCTCAACCAGAATGCCGTGCACCGCCTTGGCGTTGTGGCGGGCCTGCTGCTCCCGGCGTTCGGCGGCGTCGTTGACCTTCTCAATGGCGTTGCGGTGCTCGGGCTTTGTACTCTTGACATCGTCGCGCAGGCGGTTTGCCACGCGGATCGCCGTGATGCCGCCGTATCCGATGGCGGCGTAGAGGTCGTCTTCCTCGTTGAAGGAGAGCTTCTTCATCACGGGATGGAGCAGGTCCGGATTCATCGCCTCGTCCAGGCTGACGCCCATGTGCCGGAGTTCGTCCTCCAGCATGGCGCGGCCGCGCAGGATGTTCTCCTCCCGGCGCTCCTTCTTGTACCACTGCTTGATCTTGGTGCGGGCCGAGCCGCTCTTCACGAAGTTCAGCCAGTCGCGGCTGGGGCCGGGAGCGGACTTGGAGGTGCGGATCTCAACGATGTCGCCGTTCTGAAGCACCGTGTCGTAAGGAACAATCCGCCCGTTGACCTTGGCCCCGACCATGTGGTTGCCGATATCCGAGTGAATGCTGTAGGCGAAGTCGACCGGGGTCGCGCCGGCGGGGAGGTTGATGACGTCGCCCTTGGGGGAGAAGACAAAGACTTCGTCGGCGAACATGTCGATCTTCAGGTCGTGGACAAAGTCGGTGGCGTCGGATTCCTGCTGGCTCTCCAGCAGGCGGCGGACCCAGGCAAACTTGTCCTCGTCGCCGTTTCGCAGGGCGCTGCTTCCGTCGCCCATTTTGTACTTCCAGTGCGCGGCAATGCCGTACTCGGCGGTGTAGTGCATCTCCCAGGTCCGGATCTGGACCTCGAAGGGAATGCCTTCCGAGCCGATGACGGTGGTGTGGACGCTCTGGTACATGTTCGGCTTGGGGGTGGAGATGTAGTCCTTGAAACGGCCCGGAACGGGCTTGAACATGTCGTGGATGATGCCCAGAACGTTGTAGCAGTCGGGGATGGAGTCCACGATTACACGGAAGGCGCAGAGGTCGAAGATGCCGTTGAGGGCAAGCTTCTGGGTGTACATCTTGCGATAGATGCTGTAGACATGCTTGATGCGGCAGAAGATGGAGGCGTTGATCCCCTCCTGCTCGAGACGGATGCGGATCTTCTCCTTCATGCTGTCCATGAAGGCTTCCAGTTCGGGCATCCGCCGATCCAGCGTCTCGGTGATTTCCTTATACCCCTGGGGGTCCAGGTACTGCAGGGAGAGGTCTTCCAGCTCCCACTTGGCGCGCTGCATGCCCAGACGGTGTGCGATGGGGGCATAGATCTCCATGGTCTCCAGCGACTTGCTCCGCTGCTTTTCGGGAGACTGATAGTCCATCGTGCGCATGTTATGCAGGCGGTCGGCGATCTTGATGAGGATGACGCGGATGTCCTTGGCCATGGCCAGAAGCATCTTGCGCAGGTTCTCCATCTGCTCGTCTTCCTTGCTGGTGTACTGGACACGGGTCAGCTTGGAGACGCCTTCCACGATGTCGGCGACGGAGTTCCCGAACTGGCGGGCAATGTCTTCGTGCGTGAGACTGGTGTCCTCGATCACGTCATGAAGCAGGGCGGCGACGATGCTGTCCTCATCGAGCCCCATGTCCGCCGCGATGTCCGCCGCGGCGACGCAATGGGTGACGTACGGGCTGCCGTCCTTGCGCTTCTGACCGTTGTGGGCGGCTTTGGCCGTCTCATAGGCGGAGCGGATCCGGTTAAGATCCACAGGGTGCACCTGCTGCTGAAGCTTTTCCTCCAGCTCGGCAAACATCCGGTCGGGATCGAGAGGCATGTGGTTTTTCAGAATGTCGGTTTGATCGGCCATGACAATATCCTCATAAAACTCATAAACGCAGAACTCAGAGGCTGCGAAGAATTCTCATGATTTCGGTGGCATCGAGATCGGCTTTCTTTTCCTGACGGATATAGCGGCTTCGGTAGACGCTTCCGTCGTCACTGCAGAGAAGACCGGCCTCCGAGAAGACCGCGAGGCAGAGACAGAAGCGCTCCGGAGACATCTCGGGCGGACAGAGGGAGAGCACCCCCTCCAGAGAAGAGGCCACATGCAGCTCGGCCCCGTAGCGCCGCCAGAGCGAGACGAAGTCATTGCGGGTCGGGCGGAAGGAGACGGCGGCCCAAAGCGCGCTGCAGTCCTTCTCCAGAATCCTGGCGCAAAGCCCCTGGGGGCAGTGCGTCCGCATGGCGCAGGCGGTCAGCTGGACCGAAACATTGCCCATGTAGTCGTTGATCTGCGGGGTGAAGGCGAGGTCGATGCGGTCGCCGACCTGGAGCCCCAGCGCGTCTTTCGAGTGAGAAAAGAAGATCCCGTCGAAGCGGAGCCCGTCGAACTCGACGCTGAATTTCAGATGCTGCTTCTGGGCGCCGACACCGTAGGCGGAGAGCAGCAGCACGTCGCTGATGCAGAGAACCGGTTTGGGGTTCGCGCTTCCGTAGGGTTCCAGAAGGTCCAGCGCCCGGACATTTTCAATGCTGAGCAGAGAACTGTCGCAGAGCAGAAGGTCACAGCTGACATCCGGCTGAGGCTCCGGACGGTGTTCGGCATAATAGCGGTTGAGCGCGCTGCGGAAGCCCTCGATCTGGTCCCGGCGGATGGTGAGACCCGCGGCCAGCGCGTGGCCGCCGAATCCCTCCAGGTACTCGCTGCAGGCCGAGAGGGCTTCATAGAGGTTAAAGCCTTTGCAGCTGCGGCAGGAGCCCTTGCCGTTTTCACCGGACAGACTGATCATCACCGTCGGCAGACCGTACTGCTCCGCCAGACGGGAGGCGGCAATGCCGATGACACCCTGGTGCCAGCCTTCGGCAGAGAGAACAATCGGCCCTGTGGGAGTCTCCGTACGGAGCTGTTTCTGGGCGTCACGCCAGATGTCGTTTTCGATCTTCTGGCGCTGGCGGTTCAGCTCGCCGAGCTCCGCCGTGAGGCGGGCGGCCTCTTCCGCGTCCTCGGTCAGCATCAGTTCCTCGGCTTTTTCGGTCTGACCGAGGCGGCCCGCGGCGTTCAGACGCGGCGCCAGGGTAAAACCGATGAATCCGGCGTTGGGCTTGCGCGGGAGCGTGCCGGGTTCGTTCATGATGGCGTAAAAGCCCGGACGGGGATCGGTCTCCAGCTTCTGAAGACCCTTCTGCACCAGGTAGCGGTTTTCCCCGGTCAGCGGCATCACATCGGCGACGGTTCCCACGGCGACCAGGTCGGCATAGCGCTCAAGGACGGCAAGCTGATCTCCGCTGCAGGCGCTGACCAGTTTGAAGGCAACGCCGACACCGGCAAGATGAGGATTTTTATAGGTGTCATCCGGACGCTTGGGGTCGACAACGGCACAGGCCTCTGGGATGGAACCGTTTTTGCACTCATGGTGGTCGGTGATCACGAGGTCGAGGCCGAGACTTTGCGCAAAGACCGCCTCTTCCGTGGCGGTCACGCCGCAGTCGACGGAGATGACGAGGGTGCAGCCCTCTTCCCGGAGCTTCTGCAGGGCAGAGGAATTCAGGCCGTAGCCTTCATCGTTGCGGTCGGGAATGTACCAGCGGCAGTCCACCCCGCAGCTGCGCAGATAATCCGTGAGAAGACAGGTGGCAGTGATGCCGTCGACGTCATAGTCGCCGTAGACCGTGACGTGCTCCTTCTGCCGGATCGCCCGGAGAACCCGGTCGCGGGCTTCCTTCATCCCCAGAATCTCCAGCGGGTCCAAGAGACTTGCCGCGCCGGCACTGTAGAGCGCGTGTGCCTGGGAAGGGGAGACAATTCCGCGGGAAGCGAGAACCTCTGCCAGCAGTCTCGGAATGCCGGCCTGTTCCAGAGCATGGCTGTCCGGCTTTTTGTATGGGATTTTCCAGATAGACTCTGACATTTCCTTTATCCTTAGTAATTATGAATAAATTATTATAGCAAATGTGATGGGCAAATTCAACTGTTTGTGAAGCTGTTTTGGCAAGATGCCCGTGAAACTGCCACTTTCTCTTGACAGGCCTTCCGGCGCATGGTAATGTTGCAGACAATGCGTGACCGGAGAGGGGGAGAGGGAATGGAAGAGATACTGTTGTTCTGCCTGAACAGCATTCTGTTCGGCGTCGGGCTTGCGATGGACGCCTTTTCCGTCTCCATGGCGAATGGCCTTCATGAGCCCCGGATGAAAACGGAGAGAATGTGCCTGATCGCCGGAACGTTCGGCGTGTTTCAGGTCCTGATGCCCCTGCTGGGCTGGGCCTGTGTTCATACCATTGCGGAGCTGTTCGAGGGCTTTCATCGCCTGATCCCCTGGATTGCCCTGCTGCTTCTGGGCTATATCGGAGGAAAAATGCTTCTGGAAGGCCTTCGGGGAGAAGGCGATGATGCAGAACCCGCCGCGGTGGGCCTGGGCGGCCTCATGCTGCAGGGCGTCGCGACCTCCATCGACGCGCTCTCGGTGGGCTTCACCATTGCCGATTTCAGCTGGACCGCGGCGATGACGGAGGCGCTGATCATCGGAGCTGTGACCTTCGGCCTCTGCATGGCGGGGCTGAGAATCGGAAAACACTTCGGAACGAAGCTCGCCGGAAAGGCCTCCGTGCTCGGCGGCGTCATCCTGATCGGGATCGGGCTGGAGATCTTTCTGAAAGGGATTTTGTGAACCGCGGGTATGGCAATTCGTGCCGCGCTGTGATATACTTTTTGTAAAACACAGGGAAGAAAGGGCGTGTCGGGGATGGAGTTTACCCATTTTGACGACCGGGGAAATGCCAGAATGGTGGATGTCTCCGGGAAAGAAATCACGGCCAGAACCGCGGTTGCCGAGGGAACGATCCAGGTCAGTCCGGAGGTCTTTCAGGCGATCGAGCAGAAAACCGTCAAGAAGGGCGATGTCCTGACGGTGGCACAGGTGGCGGGGATCCTGGGCTGCAAGCGCACCTCGGAGCTGATCCCGATGTGCCATCTGCTGAATCTTACAAACGCAACGCTGACGTTTGAGCTCCTGCCGGAAAGCTGCGAGGTGCGTGCCCTCTGCACCGTGAAGACCGAGGGCAAGACCGGTGTCGAGATGGAAGCGCTGACCGGGGTTTCTGTCGCGCTGCTGACCGTGTATGACATGTGCAAGGCCATTGACAAGCGCATGGTCATGAAGGAAATCCACCTTGTCGAGAAGCACGGCGGGAAGAGCGGAGACTTCTTCTTTCAGGAGGACAGGGGATGAAACTGCTCTTGAAACTGCTCTTCGGGAAGCCGAAAAAGGCGGGAAGGCCGAAAAAGGCGAAAAAGAACCTTGGACCGGTGCTGCTGGACAAGCTGGCCGGGGGCGCGCTGGCGGCGCTTTCCCTGAAATGGAACGAGGACCTCTGGAAGCCGAATAAACAATAAGAAGAGCATCAGAAAAGCGGAGTCGCGTCAGACTCCGCCGATTTTTTTCTGAAACGCGCGAAAGGCCGTGGGCAGGGAATAGTCCCGCGAGATCTCCTCCGGGGTCTTCCAGAGGAAGAAGGGCGATTCACTGTCACAGTCGACAAGAAAGCCGTTCATATGCCACTCCACATGGGTAAAGATATGCTTTGCGCTGCCGAAGGGCTCGGCCCGGCGCGGCGCGGCCTCCCAGCCGGAGGCGAGGGCGAGGACGGATTGTTCCGTGAGGCGGCCGTCCGCGTTCGGAAACTCCCAGAGGCCGGCTAGCATGCCGCTGCCGGGGCGCTTGCGAATCGCGAAGCGCGCACCGCAGCGCAGAAGAAGCACCGTTTTTTCTTCTATGCGCCGGGGCTTCTTGGCCGTTTTGACGGGATAGGAGAGCTCTTCTCCCGCCAGATGCGCCAGACAGAGCCCACGGAGTGGACAGCGGTCGCAGAACGGGGCGCCGTTGGGCAGGCAGACCGTTTCACCCAGCTCCATGATCCCCTCGGTCAGCAGCGCGGCGGCCTCTCCCGTGGGATAATGCGCGCGAAGAAGCTCCGTTACGGCGCGTTTGGTCGCGGGGGCGGCGATGTCGTCGGCGCAGGCAAAAAGCCGGGTCATCACGCGAAGAACGTTTCCGTCCACCGCCGGCTCCGGCAGGCCGAAGGAAATGGACGAGATGGAGCCCGCGGTATAGTCCCCGATGCCGGGGAGCTTTCGCAGCTCGGCCGCAGAGGCCGGCAGCGCGCCGCCGCAGTGCTCCATGAGGAGCATGGCGGCTTTTTTGAGATTGCGGGCGCGGCTGTAATAGCCGAGACCCTCCCAGAGCTTCAGCAGGCGGTCCTCGGAAACGGCGGCCAGCGCCGGAACATCCGGAAGCTCGCGGAGAAAGCGTTCGTAATAGGGGATCACCGCCTCGATGCGCGTCTGCTGCAGCATGATTTCGGCGATCCAGGTGTGATAGGGCGTGGGATCCTGTCGCCAGGGCAAAGGGCGGCGGCCTGCAGAATACCAGTCCAGAATCATAGAGACAGCATCGGGAAGACGCTGCGTGTTTTCAAACATGAACATCACCGGGGTGATTATAGCGCAGAACGGATGATTTGTCACGCGCGGACCGGAAGACAGATCGATTCTTGACAATGCGTCTTTATCAGTTGTAAAATAATAACAGTAATTTTAAAAGAGATGTTCAGGCCTTCCCCACGTCCTTCTTTGTCAACAGAGAGGGCGTAGTCGTCGGCGAGCCTGTCGAGGGGAAAATGGTCGAGGTCTATGAGCCAGCCATCGACAGCCTTCTTGCCGGAAAAGCGCAGAGCAAAACCGACGGTGTCACGGCCGGCCTGAGTGCGGACAAGGGTGTCGGTGACAAGGGAGTTTCACCGAACGATGCCGGTATGTACCGCATCATCGTCGTTGACGAAAACGGCGCTCCCGTGGAGAAGGCAACGGTTCAGTTCTGCTCGGATGTCCAGTGCATGATGGGCAAGACCGACGCGGACGGCCTTGCCGCCTTCGAAGTGCCGGAAGGCAACTACACCGTGCATATTCTCAAGGTCCCCGAGGGATACGAGAAGAACCCCGATGAGTTCACGGTGCCCGCCACCTACAGCGATCTGAGCATCGTTGTGAAGCTGAGCTGATCCGGCGATAAGACTGCAATCATAAACGGATAATTAACCTGATAACATGGGGAGGGCATTTTGCCCTCCCCATGTTATCAGGTAAAGAAAGTTTGGCAGCCTGAGACGAACCGGGCTTATTTGATCAGAAGCTCCAGCGTTTCAAACAGCAGTTCCGGCTGCACCGGCTTCGACAGATGGGCGTTCAGACCGGCCTGCATGCTGCGCTGGACGTCTTCGTCAAAGGCGTTTGCCGTCAGGGCAATGATGGGGATGGTTTTTGCGTCGTCCCGCTCCATCGCCCGTATGGTGCGCGTGGCCTCCAGGCCGTCCATTTCGGGCATACGCATATCCATCAGAATGGCGTCGTAATAGCCCGCCGGATGCGATGCAAACATCTCGACGGCGATCCTTCCGTTTTGCGCGCGTTCAGACTCCACTTCCCGCATGTGCAGGACCATTTGTATGATCTCCGCATTGACGTCCATATCCTCTGCCAGAAGGATGCGCCGTCCGGTCAGATCAGCCTTATCCTGCTGCTTTTTCGCCGGAATGTCCTTCCGCTTCAGCGCGGACCTGAACTCCTCCAGAACGGCAGCCGCGAACAGCGGCTTGGGAAGAAAGCTGTCCACACCGGCTTTGAGCGCTTCTTCCAGCACGTCATCCCAGCGGTAGGCCGTGAGAATGATGATCGCGGACTCATGACCGATTTCCGCACGGATCTGCCGGGCGGTCTCCACGCCGTCCATCTCCGGCATTTTCCAGTCCACAAGGATCAGATTATAAGGCTCCATACGGGCATGACGCAGCTTGACCATTTCGACCGCCTGCTTCCCGGAGCCGGCGAGCTCCGAGGCGATACCGGCCTTTTCCAGCACCAGCTGGGCATGCCGGCAGGCAACCGGATCGTCATCCACGATCAGCACCGTCATTTCACCGGGACGGATCTCTTCCTCTTCCTGCAGATCTGTCCTGTCGGAATCGGAGAGGGTTACCGTGACAACGAAGGTTGTGCCGACGCCTTTTTCACTCTCCACCTCGATGTGGCCGTTCATCAGCTCCACAATGCTCTTTGTAATGGCCATGCCGAGACCGGTGCTGCCGTATTTTGCCGTGGTGGAGGAATCCTCCTGGGAGAAGGTGTCAAACAGCCGGGGGAGGAATTCCGGGCTCATGCCGATCCCGGTATCCGAGATCGTAAAGCGCAGCGAGGATTTTCCGTCGAATTGTGCCGCCCGCTCCACCTGCAGCTCCACCTTGCCGCCGGCCGGGGTGAATTTGACGGCATTGCCAAGGATATTGATCAGCACCTGCCGCAGCTTCATGCTGTCGCCGATGTAGTAAGCATCCACCTCCGAATTGATATGGCACTGGTACTCCAATCCCTTATCCTGGCACTGACCGCTGAACATGGTGTTGATCGCTTCCAGAAGCTTCTGGAAGGAAAACTCCTCGTTTTTGAGCGTGAGCCGCCCGGATTCGATGCGGGACATATCCAGAATGTCATTGATGAGTCCCAGCAGGTGCTCGGCGGAGGAACCGATTTTTTCCAGATACTCTCTGGTTTTCGGCGATATATCCGGGTCGTTCAGGGCGATGCTGTCCAGGCCGATGATGGCGTTCATGGGCGTGCGGATTTCATGACTCATGTTGGAAAGGAAGACGGTTTTTGCCTTGCTGGCTTCCTCCGCCAATGTCAGCGCGTCGCTGAGAGACTGCTGCTGCTCCATGGTGCTGCGGGTGTCTGCGTCCACATCCACAAAGCAGGCGCCAACGCTGTCGATCTGCTGGTCGTCCTGATCGCCGGTAAGGTGGACACGGGCAAAGCGGACGGTCTCATAGCTCTCTTTTCCATGGCGCTTGACCATGTAAGTATGAGAAATGACACGCTGCCTTTTCAGGCCTTCACGGATGGAATCCGGCTGGATGAAACGCAGAAACTCTTCCCGGTACGGCTCGGTGATGTATTGATTGGCATAAGCCGTCACCGCGGGGAGATAAGTAAAATGCTCCCCGACGCTGAAGCCCGGCGAATCGAGATCCGTGTGCGCCTGATAGCAGATACCCTCATCTTTATCCAATTCCAGATAATATACGCTCCAGTAGTCGGCCGCAAGAGCGGAGATCATCCTGTCCTGCTGTTCCCGGTGCCGCTGCTCCTCCAGCAGTTTTTCCTGCAGCGCAAGACGGTGTTCCAGTTCCTCCTGCTTTGCGCGGCTGGCCGCTTCGGCGGTCTCCTGTTCCAGAAGAAGCCTGTTGTTCCGCTTAATCTGGGAAATGATAAAGCCGAACATGCCCAGCATCACGACGACGGTCAGAGCGGACTGGACGATGCTCCGCCTTACGGTTCCCTCCGAAATGGAGCTGATGCGGTCGCTGATCACGCTCTCCCGGATCAGGTAGGTAAGCTGCCAGTCCGTTCCGCGTACCGGAATATAGGTCAGCGTCTCCCGAATGCCGTTGAAGGTGAAGGAAGCGACCCCCTGCGTTCCGGACTGGAATTCCCGGGTGAAGCTTTCATAGGAATAGGGCGGTTCAAAGGCAGCGGTCCGCAGTGCGTCCAGCAGATTGTCCTCCATGGCGAGACCGCCGAGCACGGAATCGGTCAGAGCAGAGCCGCGTTCCGTATAGATGTTACAGAAGGTGGCGTTGCCGGTGTTGGTCGTCAGAGAGACGCCGGCGAGCATTTCCTGCATATCAATGGCCATAAAGCAGGCAGACAGCGTTTTCCCCTGAAAAGGGATGCTGACCGGCACCGCAATGATGACGCGCTTATCCGAACTCTCCGGATGGTAGATGGAGATCTCCGGCTCAGAGAGCGCCTTATAGTCAAAGTTGTATTCGTCAATGTCGCTCTGCATTCCGGTAGAGGTATAGATCAGGCCGTCCGTATCCACGAAAGCAAACTTATCCAGCTGATAGAGCCGCTTCATACGGGTCTGATATGCCTCCAGATGCGCCTTGTCGGCGAGATCCTCCTCGGTCATCAGGTCAACGGCTATGCGGATCGTCTGGATCTTTTCCTGCAGATTGTTTTCCACGACCTGTTCCCGGCGCCCGGCCAGCTCATCGAGATACAGCAGGCTTACAGATCGGACCGCCTCTTCCGTATCCCGCCTGGCGTAGGCACCCATCCACATTGTTCCGGCCACCAGGATCATCGCGAGAATCAGACTGCCGATGACCGCGACGGTTGCGGTAGGATTCTTTCTTCCGTCATTCATCAGGGATTCCCCCTTCGCCTCTTGTTTCTCGGCATCACAATTTATCAAAGTATAGCACGAAAAAGCACATCTGAAAAGATCAATACTTTGGGCGCTTGACGGTCCGGCCCACATGTGCTCCTTTTTGACGGGAGAATCGGCAGACTGCCGCGGGATTCAGAATTTTTAAGTGTACGCCGGCGGACGAGCGTGATATAATCGGAAGCAGTTCGAGCCAAAAGGAGATTATCCGTACATGAAGAAAATAATCCTCGCCCTTGTTCTTGTGCTTGCAGTCGGCCTGAGCGCCTGCGGCCCAAGCGCCGGAAGCGCACAGCAGCCTGCCGCGGACAATCCGACGGAGACGCCGTCTACGGTTCCGTCCCTTCCCCAGGAGAAGCAGCTGGAGATTCTGGAAGCAAACCGTTCGTCCTGGGAATTTCGTGATCCCTATGAATCGCCCTGGTTCTATGTCTTCACGGATCTGGACCTGAACGGACGACTGGAAGTGATTGCGGCAAGCACGCAGGGAAGCGGAATCTATACCTATGTCAATTTTTACGAGGTGCGCTCGGACGGAAGCGGGATTGACAACCTGTATCACGCGAATGTGGAGATCGAAGGGCCGGACGACTGGCCGGAAATTGTCCTGGAGAGCCTGCCCTGCTACTACGATGCGGCAGGGGAGCGGTATTATTATCCCTGCGAGGGAGTGACCCGCGATGGCTATGCCCACCAGTATTATTCCTGGCAGGCGCTCTGCCTGAAGAATGGAGTGGCGGACTGGGAGTTCATCGCCTCAAAGAATGTGGACTGGGATGAGAACGGAAGTGACACGACCGAATGCCGGGATGCTCAGGGAAATGTGATTTCGCTTCAGGACTACGACAGTGCGGTGGAACGGCGTTTTGCCGGAATGCAGAAGATGGAGCTGAAGCTGAACTGGACCCAGGTGGAGATCCCCTTTGAAGGAGAGCCCGTGGAGACGGCGATGGCGGCAGCCAACCAAACTCAGAGCACAGAGCCCGCCGTACAGCAGGACTTTGCCGGAGCGGCGAATGCGGATGATGCCGCGGTGTACAGCAGTGTAATTGAACAGTATAAAACAGCTTTTGAACCGGGAAACAGCAGAAACGCGGAATATGCATGGACAAATGGGCTTTCCGAGATGATAGAATATGCCAGTGGGGTTGGCTATGCACTGGAGGACCTGGACGGGAACGGAATCCGGGAGCTGATCATTGCAGGCCTGGGGACAGATGACTTTTCCGAGAAAAATATCTTTGCTCTCTATACTCTGGAAGACGGCGCGCCGGTGCCAATTGCCATTTCATATGCAAGGATGCGTTATTACCTTCAGAGCGACAACACCATCCGGTATGTGGGCTCCAGCGGTGCGTTTCATACCAATATTGTGCGCAGCCGTCTGAACGGAAGCAGCCTGGAAACCATCGAGATGATTTTCACCACCGAGCAGACGGCGCCCGACGGAAGCCTGTATGCCGCCTGCTATTACCAGGAGGGCGACAGCGAGCGGATCCCCAGCGAAAAAAGCGTGAAGATCTCCGAGGAGGACTTCCGGATGCGCCTGGAGCAGATGGAGGCCGATACCGCGCTGCCGGAGCTGACCCTGATTGCGGGGAACTGAGGAAACACAGTTTCTTATTATCCTGCCAAAATAAAAAACGGCCGGTGCATTTATGCACCGGCCGAAACTGTTTTCGTCCGATTATAACTTGATTCCACGTGTTCAGGATCAGTCAATTTGCTTCAGCGCATCCTCCAGCGCCTGGGGATAGTTCTTGACCGCGGCGCCGACGATCGGATCAATCAGGATCTTGCCCTGGCTGTCGACAAAGAAGGAGGTCGGGATCGCGGTGCAGGACTGGGCCCAGTCAAAGTGCGCCGTCATCTCTCCCACCACGTTGACATAACCGGAATCCTTTACCAGCTGCTGCGCAGTCTGGAGCGCATCCTCCGCATCCAGGCACAGGCCGATGATCTGGCAGTTCTTCTCTGAAAACTGGGTGTTCAGCTTTGCCAGATCCGGCAGTTCTGCCTTGCAGGGCGGGCACCAGGTGGCCCAGACATTGATCATGGTCACATCGGATCCGGCGAAGAGGTCTGCGCTGGACACTTCATTTCCGTCCAGATCCGTACCCGTGAAGGAAATCGTCGATCCCACAGCGCCCGGAGCCGTATAGGCCGTTTCCTCGATGCCCGAGCAGAAAAGCTCCACATCCGCAAGCAGCTTTCCGGCCTCGTCCCGGTTCTCTTCCGGCAGATTCCCCGGTACAGGGGTTTCGGCGGGCGTCCCGTCCGGGTTAAACTGGTTCATCCGCTGTACGAGCAGCTCCCAGCCGTTATCCAGGATGATATCCTTCTCGTGGATGAAGGTGGAAAAGAGCTCGTCCTCTGGATAATCCTCCGGAATCTCGGGCGTGCGGAGGGTGGAGATGAATTCATCCAGATCCGCCCGGGGAAGGCCGCGGACTGCCATCACGTCGTAGATCGGAAGGGCTTCATCCGTGAGCAGGTACTCGTCCAGCTCCGCATCCGTCATCCCCTCCACCGAACGGGGGCTGTAGAGAACCAGATAGTTAGCCAGCTGACCCGGATAATACGAAGTCAGATACCACACAAGCTCACCCTTCAGATCTGTCCAGGGGGAGACATAGCGGAAGCCGGCCTGCGGGAAGTCCTGCACCTGCGCGGACGCATCCTCGTTTGAGGCAGCAAACGCGGTGCAGCTGCCCGCCAGCATCAGGACCGCAAGGAAAAGCGAGATGATCTTTTTCATATACCTGCTCCTTTTTTGTCCAGTATTGTATTTTTTCGTCCAATTCTATCTGTTCTCGGACGAAAAGTCAATGTGCTTGGACGATACCTGATTCCCGGCTTTGCAGAAAACAATGATCCTATTCCCCAAAACAAAATCACTTGACTTCGGGGAACAGAATCTATCGGATTGAGAAGCAGAAATCTATAGGGTTGAAAATCGGAAATCTATCGGATTGAAAATGGAAAATCTGTCGGATTGGAATTGCAAAATCTATCGGATTGGAATTGCAAAATCTATCGGATTGGAATTGCAAAATCTGTCGGATTGAAATTGGAAAATCTGTCGGATTGAAATTGTGAAATCTGTCGGACTGGAGTTGGAAAATCTGTCGGATTGGGCATTTTTCAAATGCGTTTTCGAGTTTAATCAAGTACCGGTCAACTAAAAATGCCTGTCGCAGTAACCATTGAGTGTTACCAGGACAGGCATTTCCATATATCGTTACTCTATGCTGAGAGCACGAATATAGTATATCCCTACCCGTGCGCCTCGTCGTGAGGCATGGCAAGGCGCATTTGGACTGAGAAGTGAACATTATAACGGTTTCGACAGACGCTGGTACATCTTCATCAATTCTGCCACACATTCGGGCTCGCTGTTAAGCTTGCCCCAAAAGCCGTAGGCTTCCATCACGGCACGGTCGTTTCGCTGATGGGCTTTCCGCAACTCAGGAGGCATAGTCAGTTCGTCGTACAAATCGGCAAGGGAGGCGTCGGGATATTTGGCTCGTGCGTCAAGAATCTCCTGCGCCGTTTGCTCTATCTTGGCTCTCTGTGCCTCGGATGGTGTAGGCCAAGGAAAGTTATTGTAGACGATGGTATTTGAATAGCTATAGTCACTTTTTAATCGTCCACAGACTGCTCGCATCCACGCCATGTGAATATTGGATGTTAGAATTCCAAAATGATAGAGTGTAGAATTCTGCATACAGAAAAGTTTATCACCAGGTATTATGCGCTGGGGGAGATAATCAATCGGGATATATCGGCGTCCCTCCGAACTAACCTTTGGAAGTGCTACATAATCTGTCTTGGGTTCTCTGATTTCGTCAAAGAGCGATGGCGTATCTGCCTTTGCCTTTGTAGCGGATTTTGTGCTCTTCAAACGAAACTCTCGTACCTTCTCCACTCGTTCAAGGATAAGAGGGCATTTTTTGAGATCAGCTGGATTGGCACCGTCTAGCCAAATGCAGTATCTTGGCACACGCTGTATAAAGTCCTTTCCCATCATGTACGGACGGATAAACTTTTCAGCTTGTGGTTCTCGCTGTAGAAGAGCGTCTTTTTCTTCAGCCGTCAGAATAAAATTGCTGTCGTCTGTTGGTTGACACCCTCGCACAAATGTAGGTACATCACAAATCGGGTCTGACCTCCGTTCAACATACGTATTTGGTGCGTCAATCAAGTAAGGGCTAATGTTATCGGCGATTCTAACTTTTGACCCATCATACAGGTATTTTTGATGTTTTTGTGTTGTCGCGGGATTGCTAAAACCAACTATCACGCAATGAACCTGTGCTTTCAGGTTCGCTTCGTTATCCCAGCGAAATGCCCTGTGAGCGAAATCTATTTGAACACCGTGATTCTCTATAAGAGGTCTCCATATAGCTGAAACCTGTTCGCCCTGGGTGATTGAGTTTGTTGATACAAGTGCAGCTCGTATTGGGTAGCGCTCCATAAGACGGGCGGTCTTGAAATACCAACCAGCGACATAATCAATGTTTTTACCGCACGCAGGGCAAACAAGAGCTAAATCGTCCTTCTGTTCTTTCGTTTGGTAGGCATAGCCAACAAAAGGCGGATTACCCATGATGTAGTTGAGGGTATCAGGAGAAACAATGTCTTCCCAATTCACCCGAAGAGCGTTACCTTCAACGATGTTGGCGTTGGTCTTTAAGGGTAGGAAATCCAGGTTCATTTCCACGATTTCTTCTGTGGCTTTCATCATCTGGCTTTCCGCTATCCAAAGCGCCGTCTTAGCCACCGTCTCGGCAAAATCATTAATCTCAATGCCGTGGAACTGAGAGATGGACACCTTAATAGGGTCAAGAGCGTCACCCATGACGATTTGATCCTGATGGAGAGCGGAGATCACCTTGTTTTCCAGACGACGGAGGGAAATATAGGTCTCCGTCAGGAAGTTACCGCTTCCGCAGGCAGGGTCAAGGAATTGGAGGCTTGCCAGCTTATTCTGGAACGCCTGGAGCTTGGCTTCCCTGGTCTTGAACGTGGGAATCTCCACAATCTCTTTGTATTCGTCCTGGAGCGCATCAAGGAAAAGAGGGTCTATCACCTTGTGAATATTCTGAATTGACGTGTAGTGCATACCGCCCTTGCGCCGTGTATCAGGGTTTAAGGTAGACTCAAAGACGGCACCGAAAATGGTAGGGCTGATTTCTGACCAGTCGAAACCGACGCTTGCTTTGTCAAGCAGGATAGTTTTGATTTCCTCGGTAAATATGGGTATTTCTGCTTCTCTATCAGCAAACAGACCACCGTTGACATAGGGGAACGCTGATAGAACAGGATTCATGTACTTACTCCGTTTCGGGTAGTCCGTATCCAGCACATCGAACAGGCGCAACAGGGCTTCCCGCATTTCGTCGGCGGAATAGCGGGACAGATAATCGTGAAACATAAGATGCTTTCCGAAAATGCCAGCATCCTCGGCATACAGGCAGAATACCAGACGGACACATAGAACATTCAGGCTACGGGAGATAAATGGGTCTTCCAGGTCACCGTACTGTTTTGCCAGCGCATCATACAGGACACCGACCAGCTTTCCCGCCTGGAACGAGATCTCTTCCTCCCGCTGCAAGTGTACGTTGTCCTTCTCCACAAGAAAGGAGAGGCGGTAATACTCTTTCGGCAAGTCTTCCAGCCTCAACACTTCTGGCGTAGCATTGGGCTGCTCCATGTCGTATATCTGAAACTCTCGGAAGTTGCAGGCGATAATCCAGCGCGGGCGCTGGGAATAGGGGAGTTCAGAGGAATACCGCTTTGCCTGCTGGAACGGTGTCAACGACGAGCCGTCCGACTGTTTGATGGGCTTATTCAAATCTTTATTTGAGCCTTTCTGCTCAATCATGGTATGGGTGGCGGAAATGTAGCCATCGATAAAACCACCAGCCTTGTCCAGCTTTACCTGATCCTCGAAGCTGATGTACTTTTCAGGCTCTTCGACTCCGTACACGTCACGAAGAAGGGAAAGCCAGAAAGGCTGACTCTCGCCTTTCTCATAACCCTTGCCCTGCCAGTATTCCGCGAATTTCTTCGCAGCTGTTTTCTGCTGTGCATCTGTCATGATAAATCGCTCCCACGTATAAAGACTCACACGAATGCTGCTGTTTTATATGTGATCTCAATAACATTGGAACCACACCAGTACACAGCAGTGATTGTGACAGGCTGTCCGGATACAACACCGTTGACATCTGTAATTTCTTCCAGTTTTGCCATGGTGCTTCCTTCCTCTGCCTTCCTGTGAATCGTTCTTTTATACGACTTAGTGATTTATCACTATATCATATTTTTCGAGATTAGTGAAGAATCACTAATCTATTTTTTTCAGTGATTTATCATTAGGATGATCAATCGCTGGGAGAACTCATATGAATACTCGCGAAGCTATTGCCGATCGTATCCGAAGTCTCTGCAAAGAACGAGGATGGACTCCG
>JAGAFT010000036.1 GCA_017627975.1 Oscillospiraceae bacterium | reverse complement strand
CCGGCCGCTCAGACTTCCAGGGCTTCGCATTCACGGCTGCCCAGAAGTGCTTCTCCGGCCTTGACAGTTTTTCGCTGCTGGCGCTGCCCTTCTTCTCTTTGGGCGGCAATATCATGAACAAGGGCGGCATCGCCAAGCGTCTGGTGCGCCTGGCAAGGCTCCTGGTGGGCGGAATCCCCGGCTATCTCGCGGCGACCAACGTCCTTGCCAACATGTTCTTCGGCGCGGTGTCCGGTTCTTCCGTTGCGGCTACCTCCGCCATGGGCTCCATCCTCTCCCCGCTGGAAGCGGATGAGGGCTATGATCCCAACTACTCTGCGGCGGTCAACATCTGCTCTGCTCCCACCGGAATCCTGATTCCTCCCTCCGGTCCGCTGATCCTTTACTCCATCACGGCCGGCGGTGTGTCGGTTGCGGCGCTGTTTATGGGCGGCTATTTTGTGGGCGCGATCCTCGGCATCTGCGTGGCGATTGTCGCCATCATCCTTGCCGTACGCAAGGGCTACAAGAAGTCCGAGGTGAAGGATACCGATCCCGCCTGGAAGATCTGGGTCGAGGCGATCCCGTCCCTGCTTGCGGTTATTATCGTTATGGGCGGTATTCTGGCCGGTATTTTCACCGCTACGGAAGCCGGCGTTGTCATGTGCCTGTACTGCGGTGTTCTCGCCATCATCTACCGTGAGATGGATTTCAAGACCTTCTATAACCTGCTGGCCGATACGATGAAGTCCTCCGCCACCATCCTGTTCCTGATCGCCGCTTCCTCCATCATGGCCTATGTCATGGCCCGCACCAAGATCCCCGGCGCGATCTCCGACATGATCATGAGTGTGTCCGACAACCGCTATGTCATTCTTCTCATTATGAACGTGTTCCTTCTCGTGATGGGCATGTTCCTGGATCTGACGCCGGCGGTGCTGATCTTTGTGCCCATCTTCCTGCCCATCGCCCGCAGCATCGGCATGAGCGATGTACACTTCGGCCTTATGCTCATCACCAACCTCGGCATCGGTTCCGTTACCCCGCCGGTCGGCTCCTGCCTGTTTGTCGGCTGCGGCGTAGCCAAGGTCAAGATCGAGGGCGTCACGAAGTATATCGTCCCCATCTTTGCCGCGATGGTCGTGGCACTGCTTCTCGTTACCTATATCCCGCAGATTTCCCTCAGCCTGCCCTACTGGACGAAGCTCATTCCTTCCATGGGCTGGAACGGCTGAGCCATCCAAGCCTCGCACTCCTTTGACGGCGGTCTGCCCCTGCCCACGCTTCGCGGCGGCAGCGCGGCAGGCCGCTGTCTTCGTTCACCTTCAGGCAATGCCTTCCCTTGAGGGCATGCCACCTGAAGCATCACTCATATAACAAGGAGCATTCATATGGATATTTGCAGAAAAATCACCGGTCTGGATCGACTCACCGGCGCGACACTCGTCCATACCAATTGCGCCGATCTCAAGATTGTGTTTGTCACGGATGAAATCGTGCGTGTGCGCGCCTCCTTCGATAAAGAACTCGCGGAAGAATCCTATATCCTCATGACGACTGCATGGGAAGACCGTCTCGATCCCCTCTTTGAAGGCCAGCGTACACGGGTAAACCCCGTGGAGCCGAAAATCACCGAAGGGGAGAAAACGATCGTCTTTGAAAGTGCCGCGCTGCGTCTGGAGCTGGATCGGGATCCCATCTGTATCCGCCTGTACGATGCAGAGGGCACGGAGCTTTACTCCACCCTTTCCGGAAGTCCCTTTACGCTCGACACCAATCATCGCGTTACCGCCTACAGCCGCATGGAAGAGGAGGACTGCTTCTACGGCTTCGGCGAAAAGGCCGGAGCCCTCAACAAGAACAAGGCTTTTCTGCGCGAGCGCGCCACAGACGCCATGGGCTATGACGCAGAGCTCATGGACACGCTCTACAAGCACATCCCCTTCTACATCCGGCTCAGCCGTACAACGAAAAAAGCGGTGGGTCTGTTTTATCACAACTTCTACGAGTCTGTGTTCAACATGGGCAAGGAAAAGTCCAACTATTGGCCGCGCTACACCTACTGGCAGGCCGATGGGGGAGATATCGACCTGTTCCTGCTGGGCGGCAATACCCTGAGCCGGATCGTTGACAATTACACGCTGCTGACGGGCCGTCCCGCCCTGCTTCCCAAGCGGGCGCTGGGCTATCAGGGGTCCAGCATGTACTATCCGGAGCTTGAAAAGGACAGCGACGACGCGGTGCTCGACTTCATCGACACCATCAAGGACGAGGGCTTCCCCATCGACGGATTCCACCTCTCTTCCGGCTATACCAGCGTAAACGGGAAGCGCTGTGTCTTCACCTGGAATACCGAGCGCTTTAAAAATCCACGGGCATATTTTGCCGCCATGAACGAGAAGGGCGCTCAGAACGTGCCGAATGTCAAGCCCGGCATCCTGCTGTGCCACCCGCTGTTTGATGAATTCAACAAACGGGACGTGTTTGTCAAAGACAGCGAGGATCCCGATGCCTATGCCGTGGGCTCCTGGTGGGGCGGCGACGGCGCCTTCTGGGACTACACCAAACCCGAAGCGCGCAGAGCCTGGAAGGATTACCTCATCGAAAACGTTATCGACGTGGGAACCGACTCCATCTGGGATGACAACTGCGAGTACGACAGCCTGCTGGACAAGGACGCCAGGGTGGATTTTGACGGCAAGGGCGGCACCATAGGACAGTTAAAGCCCCTGATGTGCACCATTATGTGCCGTCTCGGCAATGAAGCCGTCGAGGAGCACAACCCGGATGCGCGGCCTTATGTGGTCTGCCGCAGCGGGAGCTCCGGCATTCAGAAATACGCCCAGACCTGGTGCGGCGACAACTACACCAGCTGGAAGAGCCTTCAATACAACATCCCCATTATTACGGGCATGGGTCTTTCGGGCCAGCCCAACGAAGGCGCGGACATCGGCGGGTTTGCCGGCCCTGCGCCGAGTGAGGAGCTCTTTGTCCGCTGGGTACAGAACGGCATCTTCCAGCCCCGCTTCTCCATCCACTCCGCCTCCAATGACAACACCGTCACCGAGCCCTGGATGTTCCGGGACTCCGCGCCCCTGATCCGCGACGCCATCCTTCTGCGCTACCGCATGACGCCTTACCTCTACTCTGCCGAGTATGAGGCGAGCCAGACCGGCGCGCCCATTATGCGGGCGCTGGTGTACGAGTTCCAGAATGACGAGAAGGTCTACGACGAGAGCTTCGAGTTCCTGTATGGACGCGACATTCTGGTGGCCAATGTCATTGAGCCGGGCGCGAAGACAAAGAAGGTCTATCTCCCGTCCGGCTGCAGGTGGTACGACTGGAATGACAAGTTCCGCTGCTATGAGGGCGGTCAGACCATTGAGGTGCCGGTAGACCTGACTACCATCCCGCTCTTTATCCGTGAGGGCGCGATCATCCCCATGGCGGACAACCAGCTCATGAGCATGGAGCGTGATCACACCACGGCCCTGCATCTGATCCTCGCCCCCGGTGAGGAGAGAAGCTATACCCTCTACGATGACGACGGTGTTTCCAATGATTACCGCAGGGGCGGTTTCCGCAGGACGGAGATCAGCATGAGCGGAGAGAGCGTCGTGAAGGTGACTTTCCGCTCCGAGGGCAGCTACACCGATTTCGTTGAAACCGTCACGGTTGAGATGATCCGCAAGGACCGCAGCCCGTTCTGGGTTGCCTTGGGCGATCGGAAACTGGAGCACTACCTCAACCGCCGCAAATTCGAAGCGGCAGAAGAGGGCTGGTATTACAGCCAGTCCAAACGCGCCGTGCTGGTCAAGTACGCAAATCCGAAGAAAGACGCGACCCTCACGGTAAGTTTCGAAGATTTTGATCTGATCGGAATGTAAGGGAGGCCGAAATGCTGGTAAATTGCCTGCGTTCCTATGAGAAAACCGAAAACGGCTGGCTGCTGCATGCGGATACGGCAGACGCGCTGCTGGTTTTCCTTACGGACGATATCATCCGCATCCGTGTAAACTTCGACCGGAAATTTGACGAGGCCTCCTACACCCTTGTCACCACCGCGTGGGAAGATCGCCTCGATCCCCTGTTTGAGGGCGAACGACAGCGCATCAAGGCCCTGGATGTAAGCTGCGCGGAGGACGAAAAGACCCTGCGCTTTGAGACGGCAGCCCTCAGACTGGTTCTGCTGAAAAAGCCCTTCTCCTTCCGGCTTTTCGATAAGAATGGCAAGACCCTTTACCGCGATCTGCCTGAGCGGGCCTTCGAAAAGGACCACTTGGGACGCCTTTCCCATTACTCCTGCATGGATCGGGAAAAGGATCACTTTTACGGCTTCGGCGAGAAGACGGGACACCTTGACAAAAAGTTCCGTCGTCTCCGCATGAGCCCCAAGGACGCCATCGGCCACGATCCCGAGACCGGCGACCCCATGTACAAGCACATCCCCTTCTACATCCGGGTGAATGAATCCGACCGCCGTGCGCTCGGTCTGTTCTATCACAATTCCTATGACTGCGTGTTCGACCTGGGACAGGAGATCTCCGGTTACTGGGAGCGCTATTGCTATTACCAGACCGACGGAGGAGACATCGACCTGTTTCTCATCAACGGGCCCGACATGCGCGACGTGATCGGCCGCTATACCTGGCTTACAGGCCGGACCATTCTGCCCACGAAGCAGTCCCTGGGCTACTGCATGTCCACCATGTACTACGCGGAACTGGAAAAGGACTGTGATCAGGAGATCTATAAAGTTGTGGACAAGCATCTGCAGGAGCAGATCTGGATTGACAACTTCTGGCTGGCTTCCGGCTACTCCTCCGGTGAGGAGGATAACCTCCGCTACACGTTTAACTGGAACCATAAGCGCTTCCCGGATCCCGAGGGCTTCTTTGAAAAGATGAACGCCATGGGGATCAATGTGATCTGCAACCTCAAGCCCGGCGTACTGAAAAACCACCCCTATGCGAAATACTACGAAGAGCGGGACGCCTTCATCAAAACGCCGGACGGAGCCGCCGACGCGACGGGACGCTGGTGGGGCGGCGAGGGCCGTTTCATCGACTTTACCGGGCCCAAAGGCCGCGAGGCGTGGAAGCATCTGCTGGAAGAAAACATCCTGAAAAAAGGCACAAAAACCGTCTGGAACGACAACTGCGAAATCGACGGCATCGAAGATCGTCTCTCCCAGTGCGACTATGAGGGCGCAAAGGGAACGATGGAGGATCTCAAGATCATCCACTCGAACATGATGGCATACACCGCCGTGCAGGCAATCGCGGATGTGTACCCGAATGAACGGCCCTATGTCATCAACCGCGCAGGCTTCGCCGGCATCCAGCGCTATGCGCAGGTCTGGGGCGGGGACAATCTGACCGACTGGCGCACGGTGAAGTTCAACCTTGCCACCATCATGGGCATGGGGCTTTCCGGCTGCGCCAATATGGGCTGCGATATCGGCGGCTTTGCCGGCGGCGCTCCGGAGGGAGAACTGCTGCTGCGCTGGATTCAGAGCGGTGTGTTCCAGCCGCGCTTTACGATTAACTCGGCCAATTCCGACAACACCGTTACCCAGCCCTGGATGTATGCGGAGAATCTGCCTTATGTGCGGGAGGCCTATGCGCTGCGCTATCGGATGCTGCCCTATCTCTACTCGCTGATGCGCGAGGCAAGTGTGGACGGCCTGCCGGTCATGCGCCCGCTGTTCCTTGAATTCCCGGATGACCCCGCGTGCTACGGCGATGAAAGCCTCACGTTTATGTACGGCCCGTCTGTTCTGGTTGCAAATGTCGTGGAGAGAGGGGCAAAAACCCGGCGCCTCTATCTTCCGAAGGGCTGCACCTGGTACGACATGAACGACAGGCTCCGCGCCTATGAGGGCGGTCAGACCATCGAGGTGCCCGTTGACCTCGGCAGCATCCCCATGTTCCTGCGGGGCAGCGCCGTTTTCTGCACCTCGGAGGATGTCAGGCGCATTCTTGCCGACAAGGTCAGGCAGCTCGACCTGCTCATCGCCGCCGAGGAAGATGTGAGCTTCGTCTATTATGACGACGACGGGCACAGCGAGGACTATAAACGCGGACAGTATGCCCAGACAAACATCACCGTCAAGGCCGGCGACCGCACACGCATCTGCTTTGAAAAGACCGGGGACTATCCGGACAGCATCGAACGCTTGACCATCCGTCTCGTCAGCAAGAAAAAAGGCGCATTCTGGGTTACGGCAGACGGAGAACCGATTCCGCGCTATCTTGTACGGGACAACTGGGAGGAGAGCGAGTCCGGCTGGTACTATGAGCTCTCAGACCGCAGCATTCTGGTAAAATGCCCCAGACCGAACAAGGACCGTTTTGAGATCGTTGTCTCCACGGAAAAATTTGACCTCATCGGCATGGCCGACGAGTGAAACAGAAAGGACTTTAGTATGCCAATGCAAATGGGTTTTCGCTGGTACGGCGAAGGCAATGACAAGATTTCCCTTTCCGATATCAGGCAGATCCCGGGCGTAAGCACGATCGTCTGGGCGCTGCACGACAAAATGCCGGGCGAGGTCTGGCAGCCGGAAGAAATCAAGACAGTCGTCGATCAGATCGAAGCGGCGGGCTTCAACGCCGATGTCGTGGAATCGGTCAACGTCCATGATGATATCAAGATCGGATTGCCGACACGGGACAGATACATCGACAATTATATCCAGACGATCCGAAATCTCGCGCCCTTCGGCGTAAAGGTCATCTGCTACAACTTCATGCCGATCTTCGACTGGACACGCAGCGACATGTTCCATCCCGTAGGCGACGGATCCACAGCACTGTTTTATCAAAAGGACATGATTCAGGACGATCCCAAGGAGATGGCGGACTACGTCATGGGCCTGACCGAAAAATATCATATGACCTTCCCCGGCTGGGAGCCGGAGCGCATGGCAAAGCTTGATGAGCTGTTTGAGAAGTACAAGCCGGTAACAAAGGAAAAGCTCTGGGAGAACTTCCGGTACTTCCTTGAGCGGCTGATGCCGGTCTGCCACGAATGCGACATCAAAATGGCCGTGCATATGGACGATCCTCCCTGGGATATTTTCGGCCTGCCCAGGCTGCTGGTGGACGGCGAAAGCATCGACCGGTTCCTGAAAATGGTGGACGACCCGTACAACTGCCTGACGCTCTGCTCCGGCTCGCTCAATGCCAATCCGGAAAACAACGTGGCGGCCATCGTGCGCAAACACTGCGACCGCATTGCCTTTGCGCACATCCGTAACGTCAAACACTTCCCGAACGGCGACTTCTCTGAGGCGAGCCACCGCGACTGTGACGGTGAAACAGGCATTCTCGACATTCTGCGCGCCTATCACGACTGCGGTTTTGAGGGCTATATCCGCCCCGACCACGGCCGTCATCTCTGGAACGAAAAACCCGGCAATGTGCGTCCGGGATACGGACTCTATGACCGTGCTCTCGGCATCATGTACATGCTGGGAGCCTGGGATCTCATGGATAAGGAGGCTGCGAAATGAAGCTGAACAACGAGACACTGAAAAACCGCGCCGAATGGGAAGAGAAGGGTTACCTTCTTCCCGCCTATGACCGCGGCGCCATGGTTGAGCGGACAAAAGAAAATCCCACATGGCTGCATTTCGGCGCAGGCAATATCTTTAAGGCGCTGCACGGAATGGCAGCCCAGCGGCTTCTCAACGAGGGCCTGCTGGACCGCGGGATCATCGCCGTGGAACGCATGGATCGCGGCGGCGAGACCTATGACGATCTGGCGGTCGTTGTGACACTCAAAGCCAACGGCAGCGTTGAGAAAAATATCCTCGGTGCCATCGCGGAAACCTGTTATCTCTACGGCGGCGAGGACCGCCTGCGGGAGATCTTCCGCAAGCCCTCTCTGCAGATGGTGACCTTTACCATTACCGAGAAGGGTTACAGCCTGAGCGGGGACGATGTGAAAGCCGATCTTGCGGCTGCTCCTTCGGAAGCGAAGAGCTACATGGGCAAGGTGGCCGCCCTGCTTCTGGAACGCTATCGCGCGGGCGCCTGGCCGATTGCCATGGTGAGTACGGACAACTGCTCGCATAACGGCGATAAGCTCAAGGCAGCCATGTGTGCTTTCGCTGAGGCCTGGAACGACGAGGGCTTCAAGGCCTATATCGAAAATGCAGAGAAGGTCTCCTTCCCCTGGACCATGATCGACAAAATCACCCCGAGCCCAGACCTCACGGTGGGGGCGATGCTGGAGCGCGACGGCCTGGAGGGCTTTGCTCCGGTACGCAATGCCCGCGGCACCGTCAAGGCCCCCTATGTCAACGCAGAAGAGAGCGAATACCTGGTGCTGGAGGACAGCTTCCCCAACGGCCGGCCGCCGCTGGAGAAGGCGGGCTTCCTGTTCACGGACCGCGAGACCGTGGACAAAGTGGAACGGATGAAAGTCTGCACCTGCCTCAACCCGCTGCACACAGCCCTGGCGGTCTACGGCTGCCTGCTGGGCTTTGAGAAGATCTCACAGGAGATGCAGGACGAGGATCTCCGTAAGCTGGTAGAGATCATCGGGTATCAGGAGGGGCTGCCGGTGGTGACGGACCCGGGAATTATCAAGCCTCAGGACTTTATTGATACGGTGGTCAAGGTGCGCATTCCCAATCCCTTCATGCCGGATACGCCCCAGCGCATCGCAATGGACACTTCCCAGAAGCTCCCCATCCGCTTCGGCGAGACCATTAAGGCGTATCTTGCCGATCCGTCGCTGGATGTTCAGAATCTCAGGCTGATCCCCCTGGTGCATGCCGGCTGGCTGCGTTACCTGATGGCTGTGGACGACGAGGGAAATGCCTTCGAGCCTTCTCCCGACCCGCTGCTGGAAACGGCACAGGCCTATGTGAAGGAGTTCAAGCTGGGTGAAAAGCCGGACTGCACAAAACTGGAAGGCCTGCTGCGAAACAAGACCATCTTCGGCGTCGACCTCATCGAGACGGGTCTTGCCGATAAGGTCTGTGCCTACTTTACGGAACTCACCGCAGGTGTCGGCGCCGTACGTGCGACGCTGCACAGGCATGTGACGAAATCATAAAAGAAAAATCATCAAGGAGGAACTGTCTTATGAACCTGAATTTACGTCCGAAGGAAGAATGCAAGTTTGACGCTGTGTCGCTGGGCGAGATTATGCTGCGTCTGGATCCCGGTGAGGGAAGAATCCGCACTGCGCGCTCGTTCCGCGCCTGGGAGGGCGGAGGTGAGTATAACGTCATCCGCGGCCTGCACAAGTGCTTCGGAATGAACACCGCGGTCATCACCGCCTTTGCGGACAACGAGGTCGGCAAGCTGATGAAGGACTTCATCGAGCAGGGCGGCGTCTCCACCGAGCTCATCTACTGGAAGAAGACCGACGGCATCGGCCGGATCTGCCGCAACGGCATTAACTTCACCGAACGCGGCTTCGGCATCCGCGGCGCGGTGGGCTGCTCCGACCGTGCCAACACCGCCATCTCCCAGGCGACGCCGGAGGATTTTGACTTTGATTATATCTTCGGGAAACTCGGCGTGCGCTGGCTGCACACCGGCGGCATCTACGCGGCGCTTTCCGAGCAGTCCTGCCAGACCGTGATTGCGGCCTGCAAGGCAGCGAAGAAGTACGGCACCGTCATCTCCTACGACCTGAACTACCGCCCCTCCATGTGGAGCGCCATCGGCGGACAGGAGAAGGCACGTGAGGTCAACCGCGAAGTCGCCAAGTACGTCGATGTCATGATCGGCAATGAAGAGGACTTCACCGCCTGCCTGGGCTTTGAGATCGAGGGCAACGATGCCAACCTGAAGGAACTGAACCTGGACGGCTACAAGAAGATGATCGGCAAAGCCGCCGAGACCTACCCCAACTTCAAGGTCGTCGCCACGACCCTGCGGACCGTGAAGACCGCCACCGTCAACGACTGGAAGGCCATCTGCTGGGCAGACGGCGAGATCTACCAGTCCAAGGAATACCCCGGTCTGGAGATTATGGACCGCGTGGGCGGCGGAGATTCCTTCGCCTCGGGCCTGGTCTACGGCCTGATGACCACGGGCGACGCCGAAAAGGCCGTCAATTATGGCGCGGCCCACGGCGCCCTGGCCATGACGACGCCGGGCGATACCTCCATGGCCAGCGTCAATGAGGTCGAGGCCATCATGGGCGGCGCAGGCGCACGCGTCAAGAGGTAAGCCGGAGAAGGCGGAAAAAAAGCCGCCAAGCCTGCTGCTGACAGAAGAGTTTTAGAAACACATAAAAAGACAGACCGGGAGTTAGCCGGGTGTTCATAAGACAGTTTTAATCAAAAAACTGATTTGGGCATCTGGCTGGCAGGGTTGGCAACAAAAAGGAAGATGATCTGCATGCTCATATGCAGGTCATCTTCCTTTTTACGGTATAGAGCTGTAATTGTTAATTTGCTTGCTTTTTTCTCTTCACCGGTACCCAGATTGCACTATGATAATCCGGGTCAGTCATTTCTCCGTTTACACAGTCATACCACTCAACCGTTGCATTTCCGCTCAGCT
>JAGAFT010000035.1 GCA_017627975.1 Oscillospiraceae bacterium | reverse complement strand
GGCGTCGTCCGCGCGTCCGTCCAGAATCGCTTCGCAGATGCGGATATGCTCCATGTTGTTCTGATCCTGATAGCGCTGTGTCGCAATGGTCCTGCTGAGGATCAGTTCCCACAGCTCCTGCTCCATCGCCTTGAAGACCAGATCCATGATCATGACATACATGGTGCTTCCGCTGGCCTTGGCCAGAGCGAGATGGAAGGCACGGTCCGTCTCCTTGGTGATCACGCCGACCTTGGATTCCGCGCGGAACTTCTCCAGGAGCTCCTCGAGGACTTTGCGGTTCTCCTCATCCAGATGGAGCGCGGCCTCCCGGGTGATATCCGGCTCCAGCACCATGCGGGCGCGGATAATCTCCTGTGGCTCAATGACCTGCGGCAGTTCCTCTTCCGACTGCTGTGCCTTCACGTAAACGCCGCCGCCCTGGATGGAATCCACCAGTCCGTTCAGTTCCAGTGCGCAGAGCGCCTCCCTCACGGGAACCCGGCTCACGTTGAAGGCCTGGCAGAGTTCTTTTTCACTGGGGAGTTTGTCCCCGACCTGAAAGCGCCCGCTGATGATCGCGTCATGGAGCTGATTGTAAATCTGGATATAGAGCTTGTTGCTGGCAACCGGACTGAATCCCTGCATAATGGTACTCCTCCGTTAAGGATTTGATGATTGTATCACTTCTCATTCCGGTTTGTCAATTTCCCCTTGATTTAAGCGTTATTCCGCTTCTTTTTCAGGAGGTTGCTCTGATCGAACGTGCAGGGAGTCCACAGTTCGGCGGGCTCCCTGTCGGCGAATGCCTCTCTCCGGATCAGCCGAGGGTACCCGGAAGCCAGGTAACCAGGCCCGGGACATAGGTGATCAGGAAGAGAACGATAATCAGCGGTACAAGGAAGGGCAGAATCGCCTTGTACATTTTCTCGATGGTGATATTGGCCGTTTTGGCACAGATGAAGAGGCTGGTTCCGACCGGCGGGGTGCAGAGGCCGATCATGAGGTTCAGGACCAGCACAACGCCCAGATGCAGCGGGTCGATGCCGTAGACCGACATCAGCGGCACCAGGAAGGGCAGGGTAATGGTCATGGCGGCCAGCGCTTCCATGAACATGCCGATAATGAGGAAGGCGACGTTCACAATGAGCAGCATGACATACTTGTTGTCCGTGAGCTTCACCAGCGATTCACTCAGGGCCTGGGTCATGCCGAGCATCGTGACCAGCCAGGAGAAGGAGGCTGCGCCGCAGATCAGGCAGAGAATGCCGGCGCTGTCACGCGCAGTTTCAATGAGCGCCTGATAGACATCCTTCCAGCCCAGCTCGCGGTAAACCAGCACGGAAAGGATAAAGGCATAGGTCGCCGCGATGCAGGCGGCTTCGGTTGGGCTGAAGATACCGGTCCAGATGCCGCCGATGATGATGACCGGTGTCAGCAGGGAGAGCAGGGCTTCCTTGGTGGACTGGCCGACTTCCTTCCAGCTGAACTTCTTCACCGGATAGTTGCGTTTTTTCGCCATGAAGAAGACCAGAATGCTGGTGGCAAGGGCAAGAACCAGACCGGGAACAATGCCGCCGATAAACAGCGCGCCGACAGAAACTTCTGTCATCATGCCGTAGACAACCATGGGAATGCTGGGGGGAATGATCGGGCCGATGGTGGCGGAAGCCGCCGTGACCGCTGCGGAGAATTCCGGATCAAAGCCGTCCTTGATCATGGCGTCGACCTCGATCTGGCCGAGGCCGCCGGCGTCCGCCACGGCCGAGCCGCTCATGCCGGAGAAAACAATGGAGGCCACGACATTGGCATGGCCGAGACCGCCCGGGATGGAACCGACCCACGCGGAGCAGGCGCGGAAGATCTTCCGTGTGACGCCGCCGGTGTTCATCAGTTTCGCCGCCAGGATGAAGAAGGGGATCGCGAGCAGCGTGTAGCCGCTGGCATTTCCGATCATGCGGTGGAAGATGGCCGTGACGGTGAATTGCCCGGTCACGAGCACGGTGAAGATGGCGGAGATGGACAGGGAGAAGGCAATGGGCACGCCCAGCACCATCAGCAGCAGGAAGCCGCCAACCAGCAAAAGAACATATCCTGCAAAGCTCATACGTCGATGCCCTCCTCTCCTCTTAATGCCCTCGGCGCATCCTCAGGCCTGCGGTTCAGAATCAGATCAATCAGATGTACCACCGAAAACGCGCAGCCGATCGGGAAGCACAGATAGTAAACGCCTTTGCGGATGGCGATGGTCTTGTAGAATGTTTTCCAGGTGGTCTGGACGATCGACTGGCTGCAGACGATGCCGGTGATCAGGAAGGCGATCAGCAGCAGGTCGATGATGTCCATATAGATTCGCCAGGTCTTCGGAGGCAGCTTGTCGCTCACGAAGGTCAGGCGGAGATGTTCCTGTTTGTGAAAGGTCATCGGCATACCGATGAAGATGGCCCAGCAGAGTCCAACCAGGGTCAGCTCGTACTGCCAGCTAACTGGATTGTTGAAGATAAAGCGCATGATGACCGAATAGACGATGATCAGACAGAGCCCTGCCAGGATCGTCGCACAGATCACGCTGGAGATCTTATCCAGAATCTCACTCAGCTTGTGGATAAAGGCTTTCATGGTATCTGTACTCCACCTCTCTTAATAAGAAGGGAGGCACGGCAGGCGCTGTGCCTCCCCGGTATACAGTCGGGGTTTTGCTAAGATCGCGTAAAGGATTACTTCAGCTCATTGATGCGGGCGACCAGATCCTCGGCCCAGTCGTTCTCGGCATAGAAGTCGCTGTACACGCTCTGTGCCTGCTCAATGAAGGGGGCGGTGTCGGGATAGCCGACTTCCATTCCGGCGGCTTCGAGCTCGGCCAGATAGGTGGCCTCGTTGTCGCGGATGGCCTGGCGGTGCTCATTGCCGAATTCCTTCGCGCACTCGAGAAGGATCTCCTGCAGGTCGGCGGGAAGCTTGTTCCAGGTGCTCAGGGAGAAGATCATGTTCTTCGGCTGATACTGATAGTTCACCATGGTGAGGTACTTCTGGACATCCTGGAAGTTGTTGGCATAGATGTTGGAGACGGGGTTCTCCTGGCCGTCAAAGGTTCCCTGCTGGAGGGCCAGATACAGTTCGGAGAAGGCAAACGGGGAGGCGCTGGCGCCGTAGGCGGCGAAGATGGCCATGGTCATCTTGTCTTCCGGTGTACGGAACTTCAGACCCTGCAGATCCTCGGGCTTCTCAATGGGGCGCTTGGAGTTGGTGAACTGGCGCAGGCCGTTCTCCCACCAGGCGAGCTGGATCATGTTGTGATCTTCGAGGCCTTCGAGCATCTCATCGCCGATCTCGCCGTCCAGGACTTTGTACACGTGGTCATAGTCCGAGAACAGGAACGGGAGGCTCAACGCTGCGAACTTCGGGCAGAAGGAAGCCTGCTGGCCGGAGGGGAGCATCATGGCGTCGAGGTTGCCCATCTCGACCATCTCGATCATCTCGGCATTGGAACCGAGCTGCTCGGCGGCGAAGATCTGGACCTTGACGCGGCCTTCGGTGCGCTCTTCGACGGCCTTGGCAAAGTGCTCAAGGGAGATGTGGATGAGGTTCTGGGTGGTGTCGCTGTGACCGATGCTGATGGTGTAGGTCTTGTCCGCGGCAAAGGCGGTGACGCTCAGCGAGCAGATCATGACCAGTGCCAGGGCGATTGCCAGGAATTTCTTCATTTTGGTTCCTCCTTGATAAAAATTGGGGTTTATTTGATCCGGCTTCGCCGGGATCTTCCGCTTCCTTCAGGTATTTTACCTGCACAGGGTTTCGGCTTGGGCAACGATGTTCTCAACGGTGATGCCGTTCATGGCGAGCAGACGCTCATAGGGAGCGGACTGACCGAACTGGTCCTGGATGCCGATGCGTTTGAGCTTTCCTTTGCCCGCTTCGGCAATCACTTCCGCCACGGCGCTGCCGAGTCCGTTCATGATGTTGTGGTCCTCCACCGTGATCACTTTTCCGATCTCATCGATGCAGGCCGTTACCGCTTCCACGTCGAGCGGCTTGATGGTATGCACATCCAGCACCCGGGTGCCGATTCCCTTCGCCGTCAGTGCATCCGCCGCTTCGAGCGCCAGGCGGACCGTGTCGCCGTTTGCCAGGATCGCGACATCTTTCCCGTCGCGGAGCTGCTTGGCCTTGCCGATCTCAAAGCTTGCGTTCTCGTCATAGATCACCGGGATCGCGTCACGGGTAAAGCGGAGGTACACCGGGCCGTCATAGGCCGCCGCAGCTTTCACCAGCGCCTTTGCCGCGTAGTAGTCTGCCGGCATGATCACCGTCATGTTCGGGATGGTGCGAAGGATGCCCATGTCCTCGATGGCTTGATGGGAGGCGCCGTCGTTTGCCGGGGTCACGCCGCCGTGGGAGCAGGCGATTTTGACGTTCAGCTTCGGATAGGCGATTTCCTGACGGATCATCTCACAGATGCGCATGCTGCCGAAGGCCGCATAGGTTACCACAAAGGGGATCTTGCCGCAGGTGGCGAGACCTGCCGCCACACCGGCGCCGTTCTGTTCGGCGATGCCGACGTTCAGGTACTGCTCCGGCAGTTCCTTGCGGAACGCGCCGGTCTTGCAGGATTTTCCGATGTCGATGTCGACGACCAGGATGTCTCTGTTCTCTCTGCCGAGTTCAACGATGGCCTCGCCGAAGCCGTCGCGGGTCGCAATTTTCTTTGTCTCCATGCTCAGGCCTCCTCTTTGATATAGAGCGCGTTCAGCTCTTCCATCGCCTGTCTGTACTGCTCATCATTCGGCGCCATGCCGTGCCAGCCGAGCTGGTTCTCCATATAGCTGACACCCTTGCCCTTTACGGTCTTGCCGACGATGCACTTCGGCAGGCCGTTTTTCGCCGCCAGGGCCTTGTCCATTGCGTCAACCATCTGCGCCATGTCGTTTCCGTCAATCTCGTAAACCTCAAATCCGAAGGCCTCGAACTTCTTCGCCAGGCTGATGGGGGGCATGATCTCCTCACAGGTGCCGTCCAGCTGCAGGTTGTTCCAGTCCACGAAGACGACCAGGTTGTCCAGTTTATACTTGTGCGCCGTGCCGCAGGCTTCCCAGATCTCCCCCTCGTTGCACTCGCCGTCTCCCACCGCGCAGAAGACGCGGTAATCTTTTCCGTCCAGCTTGGCCGCCAGCGCCATGCCCACCGCGCAGGCCAGCCCTTGGCCCAGAGAGCCGGTGGAGATGTCGATGCCGGGGCACTTGTTCATGCTGGGATGGCCCTGCAGGGGGGACCCTTCCTTGCGGAGGGTGTCCAGCACTTCCATGGGGAAGAAGCCCTTCATGGCCAGGGCCGCGTACTGCGCCGGGCACACATGGCCCTTGGACAGGACAAAGCGGTCACGGTCGGCCCAGCGGGGATTCTTCGGGTCGACGTTCATATACCGGAAGTAGCAGGCCGTCATGAACTCCGCCACGGACAGCGAGCCGCCGGGGTGTCCCGACTGCGCCTTCCAGATCATATCCACCGCCCGGATGCGAAGCTCTGTCGCTTTGTTTTTGAGCGCGGTCAATTCTTTCTGATCCATGGTTTACATCCTTTCATCCAAGATGATTTCCGTGTGCTCGCGGGAGGACTCCAGCGCCAGGGTGGAGAGCTTCAGGACCTTGATGCCCTCGTCCAGCGGAGTGCGGATGGGCTTATTATTCTTCAGGCAGTCCTGGAAGTACTTGTGAATGTTGAAGATCACGCCATCCTGATTGTACTTGTAGGAATCGTTGAAGTGGAGCGTCTCGGCCTGCGCCATGTCCGAGGTCTTCCAGGTGACTTCATCGAATTCAAACATGTCGCTGCCGCGGAGGAAGCAGCTTCCCTTGGTGCCGATATAGCCCTTGAAGTTGCCGCCCAGGTCGGCGCTCCAGCTGGCGTTTATGGTGGCAATGCCGCCCTTCTTGATTTTCATCGTGGCCGAGAAGTTCGTGTCATAGGTGGGAAGATTGTCGATGGTGCACCAGACATTGGCGCTCATGGTTTCAAATTCGCCGCAGAGCGCGGTCAGCAGGTTCCACTCATGGGAGATCGACTCGATGGTGAAGCCGCAGGCCAATTTCGGGTCGGTGCGCCAGGAAGGCTGGAAGTAGGTCCCGCGGAAACCGTATCCGGGTCCGACGCGGTTATCGAAAATGTTGATGGGATCGCCGAGCTCGCCGCTTTCGACCAGCTGCAGCATCTTCTGGAACGCAGGGCGATAGAAGTGGGCAAAGCCGACGATGATTTTTCCGTCGTACTTCTGCTCCATCTCCTTGAGCTTCGCCGCATCCTCCAGGCTCGTTCCGATGGGCTTTTCCATGTAGAGAGGGACATGATGCTTCAGGACCATCTCCACATAGTCCAGGCGCTTCGTAGGAGGCGTACTCAGAACAACATAGTCTGCTCTCGGGACATTTTCCTCAATCTGCTCATAGGACAGCATCTCACAGCCGAATTCATCCGCATAGCGCTTCAGGCCGGCTTCATTGACATCATACGCGGCGATGACCTTCCCGCCGAGCTTGACAACTGCGCGGCCGTGGGATTTGGCGATATCGCCGGCGCCGATCATTAATACATTCATGCTGGGTCCCTCCTGTATTTTTGTCTGGTTGTAAACTTGTAATACAACTATACAATACGACGAATTTACCGTCAAGCTTTGCCAATTCTTTCACAGCATTTTTGGTATGTTGAACAAAAAGGGCGCTGCGTTTTTGTGCGCAGCGCCCAAACTGTTCCGTTTTTTCGTTAAGTATCCGTTAAGAAAAACTACAATATTCCTATCGCTCCAGCCGTTCCGATGGTCCGCAGGTTACTGAACATATTCCCCGGAGCTTCCCGTTTCTCCTCTGTATCAGATGAAAAGCAGCATATTGAATTTCCGCAAATTTTGAAGTACAATTTCCCTGTCATTATCATTTCATACACCTGAGGAGGAAGTCCCATGGCGCTGCATATCATCGATGAGGCCAACCGCTGTCTCAACTGCAAAAAGCCCATGTGTCAGCAGGGCTGCCCCGTTCACACCCCCATCCCCCTTGTCATTCAGCTTTTCAAGGAAAACCGCCTGATGGAGGCCGGCGACATGCTGTTTCGCAACAACCCCATGTCCGCGGTCTGTTCCATCGTCTGCAACCACGAGATGCAGTGTGCCGGGCACTGTATCCGCGGGAAAAAGGACATGCCGGTTCACTTTTCGAGCATCGAGAACTACATCTCTGAGATGTATCTCGACCGCATGGAGGTAAACCGGCCCGAGAAAAAGGACAAGAAAGTCGCGGTCATCGGCTGCGGCCCCGCCGGCATGACCGTTGCCATCACCCTGGCACAGCAGGGATATCCTGTCACGGTGTTTGAATGGAAGGGCAAGATCGGCGGCCTTCTGCAGTACGGGATTCCCGAGTTCCGCCTGCCGAAGAGCATCATCGACCGCTATCAGGCCAGGATGGAGGAAATGGGTATCACCATCCGCACCAATACCACCATCGGCTCCGTCCTGATGATCGACGAGCTGTTCCGCGACGGCTATGCCAGCATCTTCATCGGCACCGGCGCCGAGAAGCCGAGAAGTCTCGGCATCGAGGGCGAGAGCTTCGGAAATGTACTCTTCGGCCTCAACTATCTTGCAAACCCGAAGGGCCACAAGCTGGGCGACCGGGTTGCGGTCATCGGCATGGGCAACGCCGCCATGGACGTGGCCCGCACCGCGCTTCGAAACGGCTCCCGCCATGTGACGCTCTATGCCCGCAGCCGCCATGTCACCGCCAGTTCCCACGAACTGCAGTACGCCGAGCTGGACGGGGCCGAGTTTGTCTACGGCATGCAGATTCAGAAGATCACCGAGAAGGGCCCCGTCTTCAGGCGCAGCATCTTTGATGAAGACAATCATGTCATCGGCTATGAGGACGAGCTCATCCAGGAGGAGGCTGACTCCACCATCATTTCCATCAGCCAGGTTCCCCGCGCCAAGCTTGTGCGCACCACCCACGGGCTGGAGCTCGGTGACAACGGTCTTCTGCCCGTTGATGAAAACTGCATGACCACAAGAGAGGGCGTCTTCAGCGCGGGCGACGTGGTCACCGGCGCCAAGACCGTCGTTCATGCCGTCGAAGGGGCCAAGCGGGCCGCCGAGGCCATGGTTCGCTATATGGAAAGAGAATAAGGTCTGATTTCCTCGGTTTTTCCCTCCTTCTTTCAGGCTTTTCTGGAAGGAGACAAAGAATTCGGAAATAGAAAAAGGGCGTTATCTCAGATCCGGCAACGCTGCCGGTCCGGGATAACGCCTTTATTTTACTGGATCCGCTTTACCCTTCGGCCTGGAAGTCGCGAAGCATCGAGCTTCTGATCGGCATTTATGCCCTACTCGTGGACAATCAGCTCCAGCACATCCGGACGGGAGTAGTGTCCGACGGCGTCGTGCTCCATCTTGCAGGCCGCGGGAAGGGTCATGTCGAGGTCGGCGTAAAGGATGGTCTCCTCATCCCACACCGGCGACATCATCGCATGCCCGTAGGGGTCGATGATGCAGCTTCCGCCCCGGCAGACCATGTCGGGCTGGTCCTTGATGTCATCGATGGTCTCCAGATCCTCCGGATAGGAGGATTTGCGCACCACCATGTCGCAGTTGACGAAGTAGCACTTACCCTCGATGGCGATGTGCCGGATGGTCGCCTGCCACTCGGGATTGTCGTTGGTGTTGGGAGAAATGTAGATCGTGATTCCCTTCTGGTAGAGTGCCACACGCGCCAGCGGCATGTAGCTCTCCCAGCAGATCATGCTGCCGATGGGCCCCCAAGGGGTCTCCACCACGGGGAAGTAGTCTTTGTTGGCATCGCCCCAGACCACGCGCTCGGTCCCGGTGGGTTTCAGCTTGCGATGGACGCTCCAGCTTCCGTCCGGAGAGAAGATCACATTGCTGTTATAGAGCGTGCCGTTTACCGCGTCCCGCTCCGAAAAGCCCATGCTCACATACGCTTTGGCATCTCTCGCCGCGTCGGAGAGCTGTTTGAACTCCTCGCCGCCGGCGATCAGGGAGGCATCGTAGTAGCGCTTCCAGTCCGCCCGTCCCGCTTCGGTCCGCTTTCCCATGCTGAAGCCGAAATTCATCCCGATCGGGTATCCGGGGATAAAAAGCTCCGGAAACACAATCAGCTCCGCCTCTTCCGCTGCGGCATTCCGAATGCAGCGCAACGCCTTCTTCAGGCCGCCGGCCTTGTCAAACATCACCGGTTCCGCCTGAATCACGGCGATCCGGCAGGTTTCCTGTACATCTTTCATCAGAATCAGCCCTCCTCCGCAAGTTTTCCGGTTCTGCGATATGCTTTGGTTTGAGTATAGCAAAAAAAGGAAAGCTGCACAAGAAAAATGTGCAAAACCAGCAGAAAGGAAAGCCGGCGGATGCCCGGCACCCGGACACCCGCCAGTTTTCTTATTTCTGCCTCTATTCGATCAGTATGCTCTCCTGATCAGTTCGCCGCCGCCTTGGCGCCGGCCTTGCGACCCCAGTGGACCGTGCCGATGATGGCCGTGCCGCTGCCGGGATAGTAGGGTCCGATCCAGCCGCCGGCATTCAGGCCGGCCGCGTACAGGTGCGGGATCACATTGCCGTTGACATCGATGACCTCGGTGTCGACATTGATCTTCAGTCCGCCCAAAGCGCCCAGGTTATAGGCGACGTTCTGATAGGCGTAGAAAGGTCCGGTGATGGGTTCAACACCCGTCAGACGGCCGAACTGCAGGTCCTCGCCCGACTCGCCATAGCTGTTCCACAGGTCAAGCTGAGCCTTCAGATTGGCTGCCGGGACGCCGATGGCCTCTGCCAGCTCTT
>JAGAFT010000034.1 GCA_017627975.1 Oscillospiraceae bacterium | reverse complement strand
GTGGCATTCACCACATCCCCGTTTTAATCATGCATAGAAAAAGGCAGGAATACAACGATGGCTGATTCGAATACCAAAACAGTCTTATCGATTCGGGACATGTGCAAGTCCTTCGGACGCAACCGCGTTCTCGACCACATCGACCTGGATGTGAAAGAAGGCACTATCATGGGACTGATGGGCGAGAACGGCGCCGGAAAATCAACCATGATGAAATGCCTCTTCGGCACCTATCAGAAGGATGAAGGAACCATCCGTCTGAATGGAAAAGAGGTCAACTTTTCCGGCCCGAAGGACGCGCTGGAAAACGGAGTCGCCATGGTCCATCAGGAACTGAACCAGTGCCTGGAACGCAATGTGCTGGACAACCTGTTTCTGGGGCGCTACCCGAAAACCTCTCTCGGAATGGTCGACGAAGCCCGCATGAAGAATGAGGCGACAGAGCTTTTTCGAAAACTGAATATGACCGTCAATCTGACCGCACCCATGAAGACCATGTCGGTTTCGGCGCGTCAGATGGTGGAGATCGCCAAGGCGATTTCCTATAACGCGAAGTTGATCGTACTGGATGAGCCCACCTCTTCCCTCACCGTCAGAGAGGTGGAGAAACTCTTTGAAATGATGCGCAATCTCAAGGCGCAGGGCATTTCCCTGATCTACATCTCGCATAAGATGGATGAGATCTTTGAAATCTGCGACGAGGTTTCTGTCCTGCGAGACGGTAAAATGGTGGTCACCACCGAGACCAAAAAAACGGATATGAACCAGCTGATCGCTTACATGGTGGGCCGCTCGCTGGCAAACCGTTTTCCCGCCGTGGACAACACCCCGGGGGATGTCGTGCTGTCCGTACAGCATCTTTCCACAAAGTTTGCTCCCAACCTCAAAGATATTTCCTTTGACGTACGCGAGGGCGAAATTTTCGGTCTCTACGGTTTGGTCGGCGCCGGCCGGACCGAGCTGCTGGAGACCATGTTCGGCGTCCGAACCCGTGCGGCGGGCCGCGTTTACTATAAAGGACGTCTGATGAACTTTGAGAGTGCGAAGGACGCCATGGCGCACGGCTTCGCGATGATCACCGAGGAGCGGAAATCCACCGGCCTCTTCCTCGAAGGGGATCTGACCTTCAACACGACCATTACGAATCTGAGTCATTATAAAACGGGCATCGCCCTCTCGAAAGACAAGATGGTCAAAGCGACGGCCAATGAGATCAATGTCATGCACACCAAGTGTATGGGACCGGCAGACCCGATCACGGCTCTTTCCGGCGGAAACCAGCAGAAGGTGATTTTCGGCAAGTGGCTGGAGCGCGACCCGGCGGTATTTATGATGGACGAACCCACCCGCGGCATCGACGTGGGTGCCAAATATGAAATCTATGAGCTGATCATCAAAATGGCAAAGCTCGGCAAGGCCATCATCGTTGTCTCGTCCGAGATGCCGGAGATTCTCGGAATCACGAACCGGATCGGCGTCATGTCAAACGGGCGGCTGTCCGGGATCGTCAACACCAGAGAAACGAACCAGCAGGAGCTGCTGAGACTCAGCGCGAAATATCTATAATCGGAGGCAAGACAGAAGCATGGATACGAAAAACGAAGCGATCCTCTCCGCCGAAGAGGAACGGGGCCTTCTGGCCCCCATTGACCAATACGTCGGCGGAATTCAGGAGAAAATCAATGCCCTCCGGGTGGAGGGCACCGACAGGGTTGTCTCTCTGACCAACCATATGGCCATTGTCAAGGAGAACGCCAATTATAACAAAGCGGAAAAGTCTGCCATCATCGCTGAGGATCGGAAAGCACTGGAAAAAGCCAAGGCAGTAGAAGAAGCGAACCGCGCAGAGATCAAATCACTGATCGACGAGGCGGTCAGTTATCTGGACGCAAACTACGACAAGGAATACTACGACAAGGTCGTCGCTTCCTGTGCGGCGGAAAAGGCGGAAGAGGACAAACGTTATGAAGCGGAGCTCTCCGAACTGAAGCGCGAACATGAAGCGGAGCTTGCGAAGCTGAAGGATCCGGGCGAAATCAAGGACGAAAAATACGTCTATAAAAACCGTCAGTTTGATGCGAAGCTCAAGCACGACGCTACCCTTCAGGAGATCAAGGATCGGAGACATGACGCCTTTGCCTATCGCTATCACCTGATCGACCTGCTCCGGCTTTCGCATTTCACCCGCGGGGAGAAACGGAAGCAGAACTGGGAAAACTACAAATATACCTTTAACGTGAAGCAGTTTTTCCTGACCAACGGTCTGTATATCGTGATCGTCTGCGTCTTTATCCTGCTTTGCATCCTGGCTCCTGTGATCAAGCATACACAGCTGCTGACGATGAACAATATCCTGAACATCCTGCAGGCGGCATCCCCGCGCATGTTCCTGGCACTGGGTGTCGGCGGCCTGATCCTCCTGGCCGGTACAGACCTCTCTGTGGGGCGTATGGTGGGCACCAGCATGGTGCTTGCGACGATGATCATGCACAAGGGCATCAACACGGGTGCGCTTTTCGGGCACATCTATGATTTTACGAGTATTCCCGTTCTGGCCCGCGTGTTCCTCGCGCTGCTGGTCTGCTGCATCGTCACGACAACCTTCACCTGCATTGCCGGCT
>JAGAFT010000033.1 GCA_017627975.1 Oscillospiraceae bacterium | reverse complement strand
GTATAGCCCGGCAGCATGTGCACTGCCCGGATTCTCTCTCCGCTGACCTCAAACTCAATCACCTCGTCCGTCCCGATCTTCCGCTCCTGGATCAGGCCATGACCGGAAACGACGATAAAGAATTCCCACTTGCTGTTGTGCCAGTGCTGGCCCTTGGTGATTCCCGGCTTTGAGATGTTGACACTAAACTGCCCGTGCTCCATCGTCTTGAGCAGTTCCGTGAAGCTGCCGCGTTCATCGCAGTTCATCTTCAGATCGAAGGAGACCTTTTCCTTCGGAAGATAGGAGAGATACATGCTGTAGAGCTTCTTCTCGAAACTTCCACTCGGAATGGCCGGCATGACAAGATTCTTCGGTTGATCATGAAAGGTGTTCAGCAGCTCCACGATCCTGCCCAATGTCGCTCTGTGCGTCACCGGCGCATAGCAGTACCGGCCGCTCTCACAGGCTCTCGGTGTCAGACCGTCATAAACGGTACCGTCGATCTCTTCCCCCGCGGCAGGATACTCCGCCCGGTGCGGGTGTCCCTCCAGGGCATCGAACATCTCTTCCATGAGGTCGTCGATGAAGAGCAGCTCCAGCTCCACAGAAGGATCGTTCACCGTGATCGGGAGATCATGGGCGATGTTGTAGCAGAACGTTCCGACGGCGGAGTTGTAGTTTGGCCTCACCCACTTCCCCGCCAGGTTCGGAAAGCGGTATACCAGAACCGTGGCTCCGTTCTCCGCGGCATGGTCAAAAAAGAGCTCTTCCCCGGCCTTTTTGGACAGGCCGTACTCGCTTTTGCCGAAGCGTCCGGCCAGAGTTGCCTGCAGAGAGGAAGCCAGCATCACCGGGCAACGGTTTCCCTGCTTCTTCAGCGCTTCAAGCAGCCGGGATGCAAAGCCGAAGTTTCCGTCCCGGAATTCCGCCGGGTCTTTGGGCCGGTTTACCCCGGCCAGGTTGAAAACGAAGTCACAGTCCGCACAGTATCGGGCCAGATCTTCCGGTGTACTCTCACGCGTATACTCATAGATCTCCTCAATCTGGAGAGCCGGCCGGGTTCTGTTCTTCCCGTCCCGGATCGTTTTGAGGTTCTCCACGAGATTCCGGCCTACGAATCCGGCCGCACCGGTCACCAGAATCTTCATGATTCTTTTCTCCAGACCATCTTGTTGACTACTCCGACATAGGACTGAATGATCTTTACGACCTTGTCGGATACGTTGAGATCCGTATAGTCCGGTACCGGAACTGCGCCGCCGTTCTTCTCGCTCCGGACCATCTCTACAGCCAGGTCAACCGACTGCAGCAGGCCTTGCGTGTCGATTCCGGAAAGGATAAAGCATGCTTTATCCAGAGCTTCCGGCCGCTCCGTGGACGTGCGGATGCAGACCGCGGGGATTGGCTGCCCTATGGAAGTGAAAAAGCTGCTCTCCTCCGGCAGGGTGCCGCTGTCCGAAACGACACAAAACGCATTCACCTGCAGGCAGTTATAGTCGTGAAACCCCAGGGGCTCATGCGCAATCACACGGGGATCAAGGGGAAACCCGGAAGCTTCCAGGCGCTTTCGGGACCTCGGATGGCAGGAATACAGGATCGGCATATCATACTTTTCCGCCATCTGATTGATCGCCGTGAAGAGACTGGTAAAGTTCTTCTCGGTATCGATGTTCTCCTCGCGGTGCGCAGAAAGGAGGATATACTTCCCTTTCTCCAGGCCGAGGCGCGCATGAACATCCGACGCTTTGATCGCTTCGAGATTCTCGCTCAGCACTTCCGCCATGGGAGATCCGGTCACATAGGTGCGCTCCTTCGGCAGGCCGCAGTCCGCCAGATACCGGCGGGCGTGCTCGGAATAGGCCAGGTTCACGTCTGAGATGATATCCACAATCCTACGGTTTGTTTCCTCCGGCAGGCACTCGTCCTTGCAGCGGTTCCCCGCCTCCATATGGAAAATGGGAATATGCAGACGTTTGGCCCCAATAACGGAGAGGCAGGAATTGGTATCCCCCAGAACCAGAACCGCATCCGGCTTCAGCGCCGCCATAAGCTTATAGCTTGCGGCAATGATATTCCCCATCGTCTCACCGAGGTCCGCCCCGGCCGCATCCAGATACACCTCCGGATCGCCGAGTCCCAGATCCCGGAAGAACACACCGTTGAGGTTATAATCATAATTCTGTCCGGTATGAACCAGGATCGTGTCAAAATACTTTCTGCATTTCTTGATAACAGCCGAAAGCCTTATGATTTCCGGACGCGTCCCTACGATGATCATCAGCTTGATCCTGCCGTTGTTTTTCCACGATGCGTTCATCTTTCCAGCTGCTCCTTCACATAGTCTGTCGTCAGAATCTTTTTGACCACAGCTTCGACATCAAGCAAAGTCGTATTGTGAGACGTATATGCCTCATCAGCCTCGGTCTGAACCTTTCCTTCTACAAAATACTTGTCATAGTTCAGATCCCGGTTATCCGCCGCCACGCGGAAATACCGGCCCATGTCCTCGCTGCGGAGCCGCTCTTCTCTCGTCATCAGGGTCTCGTACAGTTTCTCCCCGTGCCGGGTGCCGATGATGCTTGTCCCGGTATCACCGAACAGCTGCTGCACGGCCTTTGCCAGATCCCCGATGGTCGAGGCATCGGCCTTCTGGATAAACAGATCGCCCGGGTTTGCATGCTCAAAGGCAAAACGCACCAGTTCCACCGCTTCGTCCAGATTCATCAGGAAGCGGGTCATCGCGGGATTCGTGATCGTGATGGGATCGCCCGCCCTGATCTGATCGATAAACAGCGGAATCACACTGCCGCGGGAACACATCACATTGCCGTACCGGGTCACACTGATTACAGGGCCGTCGCGTTCCGCAGACACCCGTGCGTTGGCGTAGATCACATGCTCCATCATGGCCTTGGAAATGCCCATGGCATTGATGGGATATGCCGCCTTGTCCGTAGACAGGCACACCACCCGCTTTACCCCGGCGTCGATGGCCGCATGGAGGACGTTGTCTGTTCCCTCCACGTTGGTCTTCACCGCCTGCATCGGGAAAAACTCACAGCTGGGCACCTGCTTCAGCGCCGCGGCATGGAAAATATAATCCACACCCGGCATCGCATCCGCAACGGAGCGTGGGTCCCGTACATCGCCGATATAGAACTTCACTTTCCTTGCATCATCGGGGTATTTCGCCTGCAGCTCATGCCGCATGTCATCCTGCTTCTTCTCATCCCGTGAGAAAATGCGGATCTGTCCGATATCCGTCGTCAGGAAATGCTTCAGAACCGTGTTTCCGAAGGATCCTGTTCCGCCTGTGATCATTAAGGTTGCGTTATCATATGCACTCATTTTATCTCTTTTCTCCTACTGTGCTCCGGTGAGGTCTCTGTCATGAAGAATATGCAGGGTCAGCATGTTTCAGGCTGCTGCTCTCCCTCGATTTCCTTAAGGTATCTGGCCACTGCATCCTTCCAGTCCGGAAGCGGCCGGAATCCGTTCTGCTCCAGCTTGCTCTTGTCCAGTCTGCTGTTGAATGGGCGTTTCGCCCGGCTCAGGCCGTATTCTTCCGTACTCACCGGAATGACCTTGACCTTCAGGCCTGCCTGACGGTAGATCTCGCAGGTGAAGTCATACCAGGAGATATATTCCCCCGGTCCGGTCTCAGCATTCGTGGCATGATAGCAGCCGTAGCGCTCCGTCTCAATCATGTCCGTCAGCAGCCGGGCCAGGTCCGCCGTATAAGTCGGCGTCCCGATCTGATCGTTTACCACACGGACGGTATCGTGTGTTTTCGCGACATTCAGCATGGTGCGGATAAAGTTCTTCCCATTCCTGCCGAATACCCAGGCGATCCGGACGATGAAGGCGCGTTCCAGCGTCTCCCGGACCGCACATTCTCCTTCCAGCTTGCTCTGCCCGTAAACATTCAGGGGTGCATAGTTCTTGTCGTCCGGCTTCCACGGTCTCGTCCCCTGCCCGTCAAACACATAGTCCGTAGACAGATACACCATCTTCGCTCCGATATTCCGGCATGCCTCGGCAATATTTCTCGTTCCGGAAACATTCAGGGCAAAAACCTTCTCCCGGTTTTCCTCTTCCTCCGCCGCATCCACAGCGGTCCAGGCGGAGCAGTGAACCACCGCATCCGGATGGATCTTCTCCATCACCGCGCGTACGTCCTGCGCATCCGTGATGTTCATCTGTTCATAGGGCATCGCCGCGACGCGGTCGGTTCCCCGGTAATCCGGTCCGCTGCCGGAACCGATCGGCTCATGTCCGCGTCTTGCAAGTTCAAGCATCATGTCGTGGCCGAGCTGTCCGTTCACGCCGGTAACAAGTACGATCATCTCATTATCCTCATCTTCCATGGTACAACCCGGTGGAACGCCAGCCGGTCCCACCGGGTTGTATCCGATTCATGTGTTTCCGTCCCGCGGGCTTATCTGCTCACCCCGTAAGGCTGCATGTAGTAGGTATGGTCGCTGAGTTTGTCCCACTGCTGAGCCGGTACGGTGCATTCGGGATCCTCAAACATTTCCATTTTCTCATCTGCAAAGTACACGACATTGCTGCCGATGGGAACCACCATGGTCTGTTCCTCTTCGCTCTCCGTGCCCGGATTCAGTACCAGTCGCACCGTGGCCACCTGAGCGGCATTCCGTTCTGCAAACGCCCGCAGATTCCGACAGGCGCGCGGCTCCGCAGCATCGTAGGTGACCTCATAGGTCAGCGGTTCGCTGAGCTCTCCGTCTTTTTCCATCCGGAAGACAAAGCGATGCAGTTCATAGGTCTCGGTATCCGCAATTCTCTCCGCCGAAATCAGCTCTCCGTTATATGGCATCTGCAGATAGTCTTCCATGATCTCCCGGCTGCCTTCCGGGGTCATAACCGAAAGCAGGTGAATTTCATTTCCTTCCACGTAGCAGTCTGCCGCGGTCTCAAGGCTTTCATCCCACCACTCTTCATAGGTCTGGGGGACAATTTCATAGCCGATATTGGCAGCCGGATCATAGTGGTGGGAGAAGTCGAAGACATAGTAAAACTCCGATCCCGCCGCATTCTCTGCGAGCTCATAATATCTGCCGTTGCCGACATAAGCCGAAACCGAGGGATTCTCAGTATAGGCCATATCCCGTGTTTCATAAACATAATACGGCCACTCCGGCGCATTTTCAATTCCAAAGATCTGTCTGTACTCCACCGACTCGTGGCGGTCCAGGATCGCATCCAGCCGGTTTGCCTCGAAGATGGCCCGGTTTACGTCTTCAAATGACAGATCTGACTTCTCCTGAAGCTCTTCCGGCAGAAGTTCTTCCTTCATCGCTTCTTCTGGAATGGAACCCGTCTCCTCAGAACCGGCTCCTTCCGAAACGTATTCTGAGCCCTCCACGACCACGGCCGGCAAATCTTCCTCGGTTGCAGTTTCTTCTGTGATCTGTTCAGGTTCCATCACCGACATCGGCAGAACCGCCGTCTCAGGTTCAACGGTCTCTTTATCCGAAGCCGTCTCCGGAACGTCAAATACAGTCCCCTCGGGGAAGGCATAGATGGTCACATCGCTCTGTCCGTCACTGCCTTCAAAGGGAGTGCCCTGTTCATCGGCACAGATCTGGTACCCGTAAGCAAAACTGGTATAGAGCAGGTCTCCTTTTTCCGCCATGCGGGTGCAGACGGTCTCTTCTTCGGTGCCCGGATTGTAGATTACGGTAACCGTACGCGGATCTTTCAGTACTCCCTCAAGATAAGACGCGGTGCGCTCTTTCATTTCCCGATACAGCGCATGCTCCGGCTCGGTGTAGCTCATCAGCTGAACCATCAGCAGCTCTTCGCTTCCGTCTTCCGTCACGAGGCTCTGCTCTGTCTTCAGGATCTCCAGAGTCCCTGCATCCACAGTCAGTTTGGTGAGAATGGTCGGCTCGCTGCCGGCGGATACGACTGTCCAGTCCGAAGGCTCTTCGATCAGGGTGTCGTTCAGGGGTTCCTCCACCGCCGGGATGTCATACCAGCTGTCCGGCTCATCGTAAAACGCATCCGTTCCGGCTCCCCAGGGATCCGCTTCCGTGACAGTGCTGTCCTGCCGGTCAAAATCACGGCCGGTACGGAATCCGCCATTCCGAGGCCCGTCAAAGCCGCCATGACCGCGCCACCCGTCATCATTCCAGGTGTCATCATAGCTCCAGGCATCCCCATAGCCCCAGGTGTCGTCGTAGCCCCAGGTGTCGTCATAGACCAGGGCATCGTCATAGATCAAGGCATCGTCGTAGACCCAGCTGTTTTCATCATCCCAGACACCATCGCCGTAGCCGTAGTCAAACTCGCCGGGATAGCCCCAGTCGTCCCCGGGCACAAGATCATCCGCAGCGGGGGCCAGGGGGGCTGTCGGAGCCGTCTCTTCAACCGCGCTCCGCGTATCTTGCGGCAGAGCCGTTTCGGCGCCCGGCTCCCCCAGGACGAGCGTCAGTGTGCCGTCGCCGTTGTCCTCAGAAGAGAGAATATCCATGCCGCGCAGAGACTCTTCATCCAGTGCCATGGCTTCTTCACGGAGATCATAATATGCTCTCTCCTCGCCCGGTACCGCGGACCAGCTCATTCCGAATTCTCTGCTTCCGTCCTGATTCGTCGTCAGCTGGAAGGAATCCGTCCCGGTGAGCAGGGTTGCGGAATCCGGCTGATCCCCGCTGTCGACGGCACTGCAGAAGAAATCAAACTCTTTTGTCCCATAGAAAAAGCTGTAGCTGTCTGCATCGACATAAGCCGAATTGGCAAAGCTCTCCACGCCGAAGCCGCCGTATTTTTCCAGAAGCGCATCATAAGCGTTGGCCTCTGCCAGTCCCTCGATCGTGGGCTCCGGCAGGATTGGCTGAAGCTGAAACTCCGGATATGCCCGGTTGCGAAACAGCGGCCCTGCGGCAGAGGCAGCCGGACTCACAGCCAGCAGCATGAGCACAGCCAGCAGCACAGAGCCCAGGCTTGTCCTGAAATTCGTATGGTTTCTCTTCACGAAGGAACCCTCCTTTGCAATCTTCCGTATTAGCAACAATTCTTTATGACTCAACGATAATATGCGGCCTGCCGATCCAAAGCCTTCTTCAAAGGCTTATGCCGGAGTCCCCTCATCGCTCATCCCGGATTGGAGCCGAGATATCCCTCCAGGATCAGGCTTGCCGCAACCGCGTCTACGGTCGCACGGTGATTCTTCTCCCGCTTTCCGTTCATGTGGAGAATCTGATGCGCTTCGACGCTGCTCCGCCGTTCATCCCACAGAACAATCGGCAGATCAGTCCGTGCGCTCAGAAGCTTCTGAAAGGCGCGGCTTTTTTCCGCCCGCGGTCCCTCGGTCCCGTCCATATTTTTCGGCAGGCCAAGGACAATCCGCTCGACATCGCGTTTCTCTGCTTCTTCGCAGATCAGATCCGCCATTCGTTCCATGTTCCATTCCTTTACGGTCCAGGCCTCTCCGCAGAGCATCCCCAGCAGATCCGAAACCGCAAGGCCGGTCCTGGCATCTCCCAAATCAACTGCCATGATGCGCATGTTTTCGCCTCCTGTTATGCCAAGATTATGATATCACGAAACAATACGCCCTGCAAGGCAATTTATTGTGAATTTTCGGGCTTTTGACCCCCAATTACGGGAATTTTTCCTTGACTTTTTCGGGAAGATGGATATAATAGTAAGGCCTGCGCAGTCAGGCATAATCCTTGCTCCCGTTCTGGACGGGGGCCAATAGACCATAAGGAGGTGCAACCATGGCAAAAGCAACCGACAAGTACGAAGTAATGTACGTCATCAACCCGAACTTCTCCGAGGAGGAGACCGCAGCGGTTGTTGAAAAGTTCAAGGCACTTGTGGAAGCAAATGGTACTCTGGATGAGTTGGAGGAAATGGGCAAGCGGAAGCTCGCTTATGAGATCAACTACATTTCCGAGGGCTACTATGTGCTGATGAAGTTCACAAGCGGTCCCGACTTCCCCGCCGAGCTCGATCGTATTCTCGGCATCACCGATGGGATTCTTCGCCGTCTGATCACCCTGCGTGCAGAATAAGGAGGATCCATTCCTATGCTTAACCACATCGTCATCATGGGCCGTTTGACCCGAGAGCCGGAGCTGCGCACCACCCAGAGCGGTGTGAACGTGGCATCCTTCAGTGTCGCTGTTGACCGCGATTTTGGCGGACGTGACGGCGGTGAACGCCAGACTGACTTTTTCGATGTCTCTGCCTGGCGTCAGACCGGCGAGTTTGTCAGCAAGTATTTCCATAAAGGAAGCATGATTATCGTTTCCGGCAGGATGCAGTCCCGCAGATTCCAGGATCGCGAGGGCAACAACCGCACCGCATGGGATATTCAGGCTGACAATGTCTATTTCGGCGAGAGCAAGCGTGACAGCGATGCCGGAAGCTACTCCCAGAGCAGCTACGGCAGCCAGTCCGGTAATTATGGCGGTTATAACACCGCTCCCCAGAGCGCTCCCGCGCCGCAGGTTTCTCCCAGCCCCTATGAAGAGCTGGAGGACGACGGCGAGCTGCCGTTCTGATCTGAACTCATCTGATTTTTTAAAGAAGGAGGTTCCACTACCGTGCCTTTTGACAAGAACAATCCGAAGACCCGCCGCCGCAGAAAGGTTTGCCAGTTCTGCGTGGACAAGGCCACTTTCATTGACTATAAGGACACTGCGAAGCTTCGCCGTTTCCTTTCCGAGCGCAGCAAGATTCTTCCCCGTCGTACCACGGGTACCTGCGCCATGCATCAGCGCCAGCTCACCGAGGCCATCAAGCGCGCCCGTCAGGTCGCTCTTCTGCCCTACGTGACCGACTGATTCTGTTCACACAAAACGCCCTGCCTTTCGGCAGGGCGTTTTTTTATTTCACTGCAGCGTCGCATGGCGGCATCTCGGGTCTCTTGGGTGCAAAGAGTCCGCAGTCAGGAGACCTCTACGCCCCAGATGAGGACATCAAGCTGATCGTTCACGCTGAGCCGATAGGTTGTCTGCTCTGCCGGCGGAACGTCAGTCTCCCAGGCTCTGAGGTATCGGAAGGTCACGCTGGTGATTCCCGGCTTCACACCGGAGATATGGAACCAGTGGGTCCCTCCGGCACCGACCAGGTCTGATTCCATGCTCTGTGAAAAATATTCGTCACGCAGGGAGACAATCGACGGATCTTCAATCTCATAGGTCCAGGAATAGCCCGTTGTCGGATTGGACGGCAGATAAAGATCCACAACATTCGGAACATAGTCGCTCACTTTGGTCGTATCAGGCGTCATCCACGGTCCCTGAAAGGACGCGGCCCCGATTGCGACGGCCGTGATGGCCACGATCAAAGCGGTCAATACTACCAGTTTTTTCATCTCATGTCTCCTTTCGGCGTGTTTCTGTTCGTTTTTACCATACTGACTGTTTCCTGGTCCCTGCGGTCTGTTGGGACTCAGAAAATGTTCTCTTCCCTGCTCTCCTTCAGTCTCCGGCGCACATACCGGAAGGCCGCGTCCTCTCCCTCGTTCTTTAAAACGAGAAGCATCTTCTCCAGCTCCGCAAGCGTATCCGGATGCATCATCAGATCCGGCAGTCCTTTCATCAGGTAATCATAGGGACTGGCATCACTGTACTCTTCTTTCAGATATACCTTGCTCGCGGCAATCCGGTCACAGAACATCTCGGCCACATAGCGCATCGGCATTCTGTTTCCGGCATAGAAGACCCCGCCTTCCGGGTTCAGCTGCCAGTCGATCCAGTACTCAAAATGGTGCTTGTTCCGGCCTTTGTGATGAAGCCAGGCCAGCGACAGCCCCGTTTCCGCCCGCTCAGCATCATTCGGGCTGCGGTAGCCCTGGTAATATTTCGCCCCGCGCCAGAACTCCTCAGGAGAATACTTGCTCAGGTCATGTGTCAGGCCCTGCCGGATCAGTCCCAGCCGAAGGCAGTAGCGGCAGACGAGGTGACGGTGCTCGCTGATCGTACGGAAGTGTGCAATCGGATGCATCATGCGCTCAAACCGTCCGACGCTTCCGCACTCGCATAGTCAAGAACTCGTCTGACTTCGTCCCGGATATTTTCATAGCTCATAAAAAGATGTGCTTCAAAAAGCTTTTCCTTTCCGTCGAAAAAACTCGGCACCGCATAGTAGTCATACTGATCCGCCAGCTCCGGTTCCCGGGATTCTTCGATCATCCGGATCGGTACTTCCCGATATCCGGGATTCTCGGCATACAGCTCTTCCAGCGCTCTGCGTGCTTTTGTGCAGTAGCCGCAGTCATCGAGATAGAACATGGTAAGCTGTTTCATTACCCGTTATCCCCTCCCCAAAATTATTATTATTCTACAATACTTTTAGCTGCATGGCAAGAGTCTTTCTTACTGCCTGTTTCTTTGCACCTCCTCTTGCCTTCTTTTCTATTTTCACCCATACCGCGCAAAAAGCACGTCCCGGTCCACGAGACGTGCTTTTTTCATCGATTATTTTATGCTGTAATCGGTTCAGTCACTAGGGCTTACTTCTTCTCTTGGTCGAAGGTCTTCTTGGCCTCGTCCCAGCCGGCCTTCAGGCTCTTGAAGGCAACGGCGGCGAAGTCCTTGAGCTCGGCGCTGGCATCAACGGCGACAGCGGAGAGCTTGTCGGTGGCTTCCTTCAGCGCGGCCTTGGCGGCCTCGACCTTGGCGTTGACCTCTTCCTCGGCGGCCTTCACTTCGGCTGCCTTGGCCTCTTCTTCCTTGATCGCGGCCTGCGCGGCAGCGAGGCGGGCGATGGGGACGCGGAACGGGCTGCAGGAGACGTAATCCAGACCGGCCTTGTGGAAGAACTCCACGGAGCTGGGATCGCCGCCGTGCTCGCCGCAGACACCGAGGTGCAGGTCCGGGCGGGTGGCGCGGCCCAGGGTGGCGGCCATCTTCACGAGCTTGCCGACACCGATCTGGTCGACGCGCGCAAACGGATCGCTCTCATAGATCTTGTGCTCGTAGTAGGCGGGCAGGAACTTGCCAGCGTCGTCACGGCTGAAGCCGAAGGTCATCTGGGTCAGGTCGTTGGTGCCGAAGGAGAAGAACTGGGCTTCCTTCGCGATCTCATCCGCGGTCAGCGCGGCACGCGGGATCTCGATCATGGTGCCGACCAGATACTTGAGGTCGGAGCCGGACTCGGCAATCAGCTTGTCGGCGGCCGCGACAACGACGTCCTTGACGAACTTGAGTTCCTTGACCTCGCCCACCAGCGGGATCATGATCTCGGGACGCAGGTTCCAGTCGGGATGGCGGGCAGAGACAGCCAGTGCGGCTTTGATAACGGCACGGGTCTGCATTTCGGCGATCTCCGGATAGGAGACAGCCAGACGGCAGCCGCGGTGGCCCATCATCGGGTTAAACTCATGCAGGTTGTAGATCACGGTCTTGATCTGCTCCACGGTCTTGCCTTCGGCTTCGGCGAGGGCGGCGATGTCCTCTTCCTCGGTCGGGACGAACTCGTGCAGCGGGGGATCCAGGAAGCGGATGGTGACAGGATAGCCCTTCATGGCCTCATAGATGCCCTCGAAGTCTTCCTGCTGCATCGGCTCGAGCTTTTTCAGGGCGGCAATGCGCTCTTCCTTCGTGTCGGCGCAGATCATCTCCCGGAAGGGTCCGATGCGGTCGGCGTTGAAGAACATGTGCTCGGTACGGGTCAGGCCGATGCCGTGGGCGCCCAGTTCGACTGCCTTGGCGGCGTCACGCGGGTTGTCGGCATTGGTGCGGACTTCCAGACGGCGATATTTGTCGGCCCAGCTCATGATGCGGCCGAACTCACCGGCGATGGTGGCGTCAACCGTCGGAATGATGCCGTCATAGATGTTGCCGGTGGAACCGTCGATGGAGATGCTGTCTCCTTCGTGATAGGTCTTGCCTGCCAGGGTGAACTGCTTGGCTTCCTCGTCCATCAGGATCTCGCCGCAGCCGGAAACACAGCACTTGCCCATGCCACGGGCGACAACCGCCGCGTGGCTGGTCATACCGCCGCGGACCGTCAGGATGCCCTGGGCCGCAGCCATGCCCTCGATGTCCTCGGGGCTGGTCTCGAGACGGACCAGAACGACCTTTTCCTTGCGGGCGGCCCAGGCCTTGGCATCTTCCGCGGAGAAGACGATGCGGCCGCAGGCGGCACCGGGAGAGGCGCCGAGGCCCTTGCCGATCGGGGTGGCGGCCTTCAGCTTGTCCGCGTCAAACTGCGGATGCAGAAGGGTGTCGAGGTTGCGCGGCTCGATCATGAGGACTGCCTTCTTCTCGTCGATCATGCCTTCGTCAACGAGGTCGCAGGCGATTTTCAACGCGGCCTGTGCGGTGCGCTTGCCGTTGCGGCACTGGAGCATGTAGAGCTTGCCGTTCTCGACGGTGAACTCCATGTCCTGCATATCACGGTAATGATCCTCGAGGAGGGCGCAGACCTTGACGAACTGCTCATAGGCCTCGGGGAACTTGTTGGCCATCTCGGAGATGGGCATCGGGGTGCGGACGCCGGCGACGACATCTTCGCCCTGGGCATTGGTGAGGAACTCGCCCATGAGCTTCTTCTCACCGGTGGCCGGGTCACGCGTAAAGGCGACGCCGGTGCCGGAGTTCTCGTTCAGGTTGCCGAAAACCATCGGCATGACATTGACGGCAGTGCCCCAGGAATAGGGGATGTCGTTCTGCTGTCTGTAGTAGTTGGCGCGCGGGTTGTCCCAGGAGCGGAATACGGCGCGGATGGCTTCCTTCAGCTGGACAACAGGGTCGGAGGGGAAATCTTCGCCGATCTGCTTCTTATACTCCGCCTTGAACTGCTCTGCCAGCTCCTTCAGGTCTGCGGCAGTGAGCTCCACGTCGTACACGACGCCCTTGCGGGCCTTCATCTCGTCGATCAGCTGCTCAAAATACTTCTTTCCGACTTCCATAACAACGTCGGAGAACATCTGAATAAAGCGGCGGTAGGAGTCATAGACAAAGCGCTCGAACTTGGGATCCGGGTTGCCCTTGATCATGGCGGCGACGACATCGTCGTTCAGACCGAGGTTCAGGATTGTGTCCATCATGCCGGGCATGGAGGCCCGGGCGCCGGAACGAACGGAAACCAGCAGCGGATTCTCCAGATCACCAAACTTCTTGCCGTTGATCTCTTCCATGGTGGCGACATTCTTCATAATCTCCGCCATGATTTCGTCATTGATCTGACGGCCGTCGGCATAATACTGGGTGCAGGCTTCGGTGGTGATGGTGAAGCCCTGGGGAACCGGCAGACCGATGTTGCTCATCTCGGCGAGGTTGGCACCTTTTCCGCCGAGCAGCTCACGCATGTTCGCATTGCCTTCCGAGAACAGATAGACATACTTTTTGCTCATTGTCTTTTTCCTTTCCACTTACATAAAATAATCAAAATTAAGATATCTAAGGCCAAGGCATAATGTAACACAAAACGAGCCTTGAAATCAATGCATTTTACTTACAAATCGACAGATTCAAAATTGGCTATTTCGTTGCTGATTCTTGCAAAATCCACAAGATTCAGCTTTTCACCTCGAATATTTGTGTCCAAATCACAAAGTTTGAGAATTCTTTCACAGTTCGTCTTTGAAAGTCGGGGCTCCGCAGCGCTCAGGGCGTTGACCAGGGTCTTGCGTCTCTGGTTGAAGGCCGCGCGGATCACGCGAAAGAGCTGCTTCTCATCCCGCACCTCTGCCGGCGGTACAGGGCGTCTTGTCAGGCGAATCACCGCCGAGGTAACCTTCGGCTGCGGCATGAAGCAGTGCGGCGGCACGGTAAAAAGCAGTTCCGGTTCATAAAACCACTGCACAAACAGACCGAACGCGCCATAGTCCTTCGTTCCCGGCCCGGCGCAGATGCGCTCGGCCACCTCTTTCTGGATCATGACACAGATCCGCTCGAAGCTGTCCGCTTCGATCATGGCCGTGAGGACAGGCGATGTGATGTTATATGGGAGATTGGCGCAGACGAGCTTCGTTGACTTAGTCATACGCTCTGATGCAAGTTCCCTCAGGTCCAGTTTCATGATGTCCGCAAACAGGATCTCCGTATTGTCCGCGGAAGCAAGCGTCTCCCGCAGCAGGGGCTGCAGCCTGCGATCGAGTTCCACAGACAGGACCTGTCCGGCACGTTTGGAAAGCTCCGCCGTGAGACAGCCGATTCCCGGCCCGACTTCCAGCACCGCGCACTCCCGGTCGGCGCCGACGCTGTCGGCGATCCGCTCCGGCACGGACGCGTCGATGAGGAAGTTCTGTCCCAGGGATTTGGAAAACCGAAAACCGTAGGCATCCAGCAGACGGCGGATCTCGGAAGGATCGGTAAGCCTGTTCATCGGCTGCGGTACCACCGGAGCCAGTTTCCGGCAATGGCCACAAAGGCAAGGAATGCCAGCACGATTTTCATGCTGGTGTCCAGGCCCGTGCTGCGCGCCGCCAGGATCAGGGCCAGTACACCGACAAGCGTCCAGAAGATGGCCATCACGAGGGTGAAGATTTGGGTCCGTTTCATGCCTTTTTCTCCTTCAGCAGTTTTTCAAAGCATTGGCGTGCGGGGTCATGCCCCGCTTCTGTTTCCACGTCCACATTGCCGCGATAGCGAAATCCCGTATCCCGCAGAAGCCGCTGCATGGGCTTGTTTCTGCGATGGGTGTCCGTTCGCAGGCAGCGAAGTCCGGCCGCCCGGGTCTCGCTCTCCGCTGCGCGGATCAGCGCTTCGGCAAGTCCGCTCCCGCGGTATTTTTCCGAGACCGCGGCATGGCGCAGGATCGCGCTGGCCGGCACTTCGGTCCACTTTCCGTCGCGGATATCTTCATAGCAGGGCTCCGGTCTCCGGCTCAGTGTGAAGAAGCCGCCGATCTCCACTCCGTGCAGCAGCACAAAACACTCACCCTGCCCGATTTCCTCGCGGAAGCGCGCTTCGTCCGGCTCACGCCCCTGCCACTGATCCACGCGGAGCTTTTTGAGACTTCGTCTCGCCTCTTCCCGAATGCGAAGGATCTCCGGCAGGTCTTCTTCCGTGGCCGGACGGCAGATTACCGGCTCGGTAAGGCGGACGGTATGTTCCGCCCGTTCAAGCTCTCTGAGCAGCTCTCTGTCCTCTTCGCTTTCGGGCTGAAAGGCGCGAAACAGATCCGGCCGTTTGTCTCTTGTCCGTTCCAGCTGCTTCAGGCGCCGCCAGCGTCCTACCTTCTCATGGTCGCCGCCCAGCAGCACCTCCGGCACCGCTCTCCCCTCCCAGACCTCCGGTCGGGTGTACTGCGGATACTCAAGCAGTCCGTCCCAGTGACTCTCACCGATGTAACACTGGGGATCGGACAGGACGCCCGGCACCAGCCGGCACACGGCATCCGTCACCGCCAGGGCCGCGATCTCTCCCCCGGTCAGCACGAAGTCGCCCAGAGAGATCTCTTCATCCACACAGGCCTCGATAAAGCGCTCGTCGATTCCCTCATAGTGACCGCAGACCAGCACAAGATGATCATAGTCCCGCTGAAGGCGCTTCGCTGTCTCCTGTGTAAAGGGCTTTCCCTGCGGAGACAGATAGATCACTCTCCGATGTGTTTCCCCCTCGGACAGGACAGCCTCAAGGCACGATTTCAGCGGCTGGGCCATCATGACGCAGCCGAAGCCACCTCCATAGGGGTAATCATCCACCTGGCACTGTTTGTTTTCGGTATAGTCACGGATCTGGGTGCATCGAAGATCCAGAATCCCCTTTTTCGCCGCGCGCCCCAGAATGCTCTCATGGAGCATTGCGTTCACCGTGTCCGGAAAGAGCGTCAGGATGTCAACCCGCAATTCTGCCATGGCTTACATTCCCTCCAGCAGGCGAACCGTCACGACACCGTTCTCCGCATCCGCCCGAAGGACAAAGGCCGGAACTGCGGGGATCAGGATTTCCCTTCCTTCCGGATCCGTGACCACATAGACGTTATTGGCCGGACGTTCCAGGATCTCCGTCAGCACACCGACCGTGCTTCCATCCTCCAATACAACGCATGCATCCAGCAGATCCTGCAGAAAGTAGCCGCCCGGCGGGAGCGGTGCGTCCTCCCGGGCGATATAGACGGTCCTGCCTTTGAAGGGCATTGCCGCGTTGACATCGTCCACCTGATCCAGCTTTGCGATGGCAAAACGGTTCTGCGGACGGACGGAAAGAAGTTTTCTCTCCTGTCCGTCGATAAAAATGCGGCGGTAATGCTTGAGATCTTCCGCCGTATCCAGCCAGACCTCGATCTTCACTTCTCCGCGGACGCCGTGCGTGTTGGTGATGCGTCCGGCTTCAATATACGCCTGTTTCATGATCTTGCCTCATTCATTCTGCTTTCAAGCACCGCCTCAGTTGTCCGGCAGGCGAAGCGCCTGAACTTCATCAAACTGGGAGAAGGTCAGACGGACATCGATATACTTCAGTTCGGACGCCAGGATCAGACCGTCCAGATCATAATCCGTCAGAAGGTCTTCCAGGCCGCCATCCATCAGCTTCTGCAGGAAGCCTGCCAGATCCACATCCACCTGAATGATCATTCCGTCGTCATTGACCCAGATACTGGTGGGAATTCCCTCCGGGACGCTCTCCTCGGAAGCTTCCCCTTCGACCGTATTCTCCGTCGAAGCGACGGATGAGGCTTCGGCATCGTCCCCTGTGTTTTGCTGCGCCGCCTCTTCTTCCTCCATGATGTTCAGCAGAACCAGCGCCTCATTCACGTATTCCTCCGGCAGGATTCCGTCATATCGGTGTGCCGGAATATCATTCACCGTGTCATCCACCGGGTCCAGGAAGAAGTCTCCACACTTGATCAGCAGCTTCAGAGCCTGAACCGCGCGGCTGCGCTTTGCGCTTCGTTCTTCGATGCTTGCCTTGTCGATCAGCCGCTCTTCCTCCCATGGTGCAAAGGTCCAGGTGTCATATTCCTTCTGGATATAAAGGCGCAGATCACGCTCCACACCCAATGTTGACAGATGAAGGTCCGTTCTGATCAAAAGCGGGTCCAGCCCCATATCAAAGCCGCCGGTCACGACCGCGTTCACATGGATTTTCTGTCCGCCGATGTTCATCAGCGTTTCCGCGTAGGCCTCGACATCGGCGTGAAAGTTATCCAGTTTTGCCATACGCGTGGTGGTTTTGGCCATCTGGACCTGAAACGCTCCGCATCCCGAAAGCATCAGGCACAGCACTGCAAGAAGCAGAAGGCCTGTGATCATCCGCCTGTATTTCAACTTGGTTTTCTCCTTTGCGTCGAAAACGATTACATTTCAAAGAGTCCCGGAAACAGGAAATGTGAAGTTCATCCCGAGACGAACGCTCAGGTCAAACTCCACACTCCACTCTCAGTCCAGGATCTCGACTGAGACTTTCTTGCCCTTTCTCTGGGCGACAGCCCGCATCAGCACACGGATCTGTTTGACAATCCTGCCTTGCCGGCCTATGACCTTGCCCATATCGCCGTCGGCCACGCGGACCTCGAGGATCGTTTCTCCGTCTACCTTGCGTTCGGTTACGGAGACCTCATCCGGATGATCTACAAGGCTCTGTACAATGTAGGTCAATAGCTCTTTCATGGAAACTCCTTAACTTATGCTTCGACCTTTTTTAACAGGCCGCGTACGGTATCGGTCGGCTGCGCACCGTTGGAGATCCAGTACTGAACGCGCTCCATGTCAACCTTCAGCTTTTCACTGTCAGCAGACGGGTTGTACACGCCGACTTCCTCGATGAAGCGGCCGTCGCGCGGGAAGCGGGAATCCGCCACAACAATGCGATAGTAAGGCGCCTTCTTTGCGCCCATTCTGCGAAGTCTGATCTTAACCATCCTATCTTCACCTCCAAGTTAGTTTTCATAATAAGTGCCGGGGAAATTTATGCATACGGCGCGCTGCGTCACGCTCACCCGCCGATGGCATCACTCAGAATCGGAAGCCTCCACCCAGTCCGGGGAAGCCTCCGCCGCCGCCCATACGGCCCATCTTTTTCTGCAGCTTCTTCATGTTCTTGCCGGAGAGCTGCTTGACCATCTGCTGCATGGCATCATACTGCTTCAGCAGGCGGTTCACATCCACGACCGAAGTTCCGGAACCCGCGGCGATGCGCCTTTTGCGGGAGGAGTTCAGCATCGCAGGGTTCTGCCGCTCTGCCTTCGTCATGGAAAGTATGATCGCCTCCTGGCGGGCCATCAGCTTGTCATCCATCTTCGCGCCCTTAAGCGCTTTGGCATCCATTCCGGGGATCATGCCCGCAAGATCGCCTAGGTCACCCATTCCCTTGAGCTGGTTCATCTGATCCAGATAATCCGTCAGGGTAAAGCGGTTGGACAGCAGCTTTTCCGCGGCCTCCGCCGCCTTCTTCTGGTCAAAGCTCTGCTCCGCCTTTTCGATCAGCGTCAGCACATCGCCCATTCCCAGAATCCGCGAAGCCATCCGGTCGGGGTGGAACGGCTCGATCATATCGAGCTTCTCACCGGTGCCGATGAACTTGATCGGTTTCCCGGTGGCCGCCCGGATCGAGAGGGCAGCGCCGCCGCGGGCGTCGCCGTCCAGCTTGGTCAGCATGACGCCGGTCACGCCGAGAGCCTCGTCAAAAGCCGTCGCAGCATTCACCGCGTCCTGTCCGGTCATGGCGTCGACCACCAATAGGATTTCCGCCGGTTCCACCGCATCACGGATCTGCTGCAGCTCCGCCATCAGCGCCTCATCAATGTGCAGACGGCCGGCTGTGTCAAGAAAGACAATGTCGTTGCCGTGCTTCTTTGCGTGTTCCACGGCTGCTTTTGCAATATCCACCGGATTGGTCTGTCCCATCTGGAACACCGGGATATCCAGCTGCGCACCGACCGTCTCGAGCTGTTTGATTGCGGCGGGACGGTAAATGTCGCAGGCCGCCAGCAGCGGGCGTTTCCCCTGCTTGCGGATGTAAGCAGCCAGCTTCGCGCCGTTTGTCGTTTTGCCGGCGCCCTGCAGGCCCACCAGCATCACCACCGACGGAGTCTTCGAGGAGATGTTAAGCTTCTCGTTCTCGCCGCCCATCAGACCGCAGAGTTCTTCGTTGACGATCTTGATGACCATCTGCGCTGGAGAAAGAGCCTCCAGCACCTCCGCGCCGCTGGCGCGCTCCGTCACTGTTTTCGTGAAGTCCTTGACAACCTTGTAGCTGACGTCAGCCTCCAGAAGCGCCAGGCGCACCTCGCGCATGGCTTCCTTGATGTCCGCCTGGGTCAGACGGCCCTTGCCGCGCAGCTTCTTGAACGCCGCGGTTAACTTGTCGGATAAGCTCTCAAACGCCATGTTCCATCAGTCCTCCGTCTTCAGAAGTTCCCGGACCTCTTCGGCCGCGTTATGAATCCGCTCCCGCAGTGCGCTTTCCTCTCCGCACATTGTCTCCAGCTTCCGCAGGGTTTCCGCCAGATGCCGAAGGCGCTCGCCTGTCTCCGTCTGTCGGCGAAGAAGCCCGGTTTTCTTCTCCATTTCCTCCAGGGCTTCCGACCCGCGGCGGATATTGTCCCAGGCCCCCTGCCGGCTGATGCCGCAGGTTTCGGCGATTTCGGAGAGCGACAGGTCTTCGTTGAAGTAGAGGTCACAGCATTCCCGCTGACGCGGGGCAAGGAGCTCTCCGTAGGCATCCAGCAGTGTGCTGAGATAAACACGTTCCTGCGGGCCTGTACGCCCGCTGCGTCCGGACAGCACTTCCATCGTGCCCGTCTGCGGCATGCCGACGCCCCCTCTCCGATTGAAAGCCTGGTGATCATACCACAGGGCGGAGCAGGTGTCAAGTGTTTTTTCTTGTCACCTTATGATTTCACCCCGGATTGTTGTTTCCGGCGTTCTGTCACGATCCCGTTACTGCCCTCCCTTCTGTTCTTTCCTGTAAAAATCCTCTCGCGGAGGAATCTTTCTCTACCAATTTTACTATATTTATGTTATAGTAATATATTATTGAATTCAGGAAAACCAGAAAGAAGGCTCATATCCAATGGAATATTCCAGAACAGAGATCCGGCCCGGTGTCTGGCTGACCCATCTGCGGGAGGACAAATTCAAAACCGCCTGCTTCAGTGTCAGTCTTCTGTCTCAGCTGAACCGGGAAACCGCATCGATGAACGCTCTGATCCCGTTTGTCCTGCGTCGCGGAACCTCCGCATTTCCCGATATGGAGACCCTGAGCGCGAGAATGGAAGAACTCTACGGCACCGTCATCGAGCCCATCATACGCCGGATCGGTGAGATTCAGTGCTGCGGCTTTTATGCCAGCTTTCCGGAGGATGCCTTTCTCCCTCAGGGAGAGGGGGTGCTGAAGGATACTCTGGCGCTGACGCTCGACCTGCTTCTCTCCCCTGTCACACGGGGCGGTCTTCTGCTCCCGGCCTATGTGGAGAGCGAGCGGGACAAGCTTCTGGATCTGATCTCCGCCCGTATGAACAACAAACGCAGCTATGCCGTTCTTCGCTGCATTGAAGAGATGTGCTGCTGTGAAGATTTCGCAGTTGGCCGCTACGGTGATGAGGAAAGCTGCCGTTCCATCAATTACAAGAAACTCAGCCGGCACTACCGCACGCTTCTGCAGACCAGCCCTATCGAGCTGTTCTACTGCGGACGCGCATCCCTGCGCGAGGTCAAGGCACTGCTTCGGGACCATCTCTCAACCCTGCCCCGCGGTGAAATCGATACGGAGATCGGGACGGAAATCCGCATGAACGCCCTGGAGGCGGAGCCGCGCAGCACAGTGGAGGAGATGGACGTTGCGCAGGCCAACCTCGTCATCGGCTGGCGACTCGGCGAATGCATGGAGGACCCCGATTTTGCCGCGCTCTATGTCTTTAACGACCTGTTCGGCGGCAGCCCCAGCTCCAAGCTCTTTCTGAACGTGCGGGAAAAGCTCTCCCTCTGTTATTATGCCAGCTCCATCATCGACATCCGCAAGGGGCTTCTGCTGGTTTCTTCCGGCATACAGCTTTCCAATCTCGATGCCGCAAAGGCGGAAATATTCGCTCAGCTGGATGCGGTCTGTCGGGGTGACTTCTCGGAAGACGACCTCCGCACCGCGAAAGCCGGTGTGATCTCGGATCTGCGTTCCATTCCGGACTCCCAGGGGGCTCTGGAAAGCTTCTATCTCTCCCAGGCTGTGGTCGGCGCGGACTACAGTCCGACAGACCTGGCCGCGCTTGTAAACGAAGTTACCGCCGCGCAGGTAAGCGAAATCGCAAAAAGCGTGGAATGTGATCAGATCTACCTGCTGAAGCAGGAAAGCGACCCGGAGGATGAACATGACGATGCAGAAACTTGATTACCCCGCCACCGGAGATGTCTTATACAGCGGTACCGCCAGGAACGGACTTCGGGTCCGGGTTCTCCCGAAGAAAGGATTCTCGGGGTTTTATGCAGTCTTTGCAACCGACTATGGCGGAACCTACCGTCGGTTCACGCTGAACGGAACGGAATATGATACGCCTGCCGGTGTGGCTCACTATCTGGAGCACAAGATGTTTGACCTGCCGGACGGCGACAACGCCCTGACGCTTCTGACGCAGAACGGCGCCGACCCCAACGCGTTTACCTCCTCCGATGTGACGGCCTATTATTTTCACTGCACAAGACTGTTTGAAGAAAACCTGCGGCTTCTGCTGCACTTTGTTTCCACACCTTATTTCACCGAAGAGACGGTCCGCAAGGAGCAGGGCATCATCGGTCAGGAGATCCACATGGGCGAGGACAATCCCGGCACGGCCAACTACTACAGTCTGCTGAAGCTGCTCTACCGGCATCATCCGATCCGTGAGAAGGTCATAGGAACCGTCGAGAGCATCGCGGAGATCACACCGGAGATTCTGTACGCCTGCCATGAGGCCTTCTATACGCCCGCCAACATGGTTCTGTGCGTTGCGGGCGATGTGGACCCTGAGCGGGTGCTGGCCATCGCCGAAGAGGAGCTTTCCTCGGAAGAGAAGTCTGTCCCCGTCGTCTCATTCGGTGAGGAAGAAGATCTTCTCCCGCTTGGTTCCCGGAACGTTCTTGAGATGCCCGTCTCCACCCCGCAGTTTCTGATCGGTGCCAAGCTGCAGCCGGCAGAAAAGGGCCCGGCCCTCTTCCGTCAGCAGCTCACTGCCTCTCTTGCAATGCGCCTGCTGGCCGGGGCGTCCAGTCCGTTCTACAACCGGCTGTATGAAGCCGGACTGCTGAACCGCTCTTTCGACGCCGACGCAGACTTCTCGACCGGTGTGGGGACTGTGATTCTCGGCGGAGAGAGCCGCGATCCGGATGCGGTTCTGTCTGCACTGAACGAGGAAGTTGCCCGGATCGGCAAAGTCGGTCTGGACAATGCTCTGTTCGAGCGGACGAAGCGTGCCGGCATCGGTTCTGCTCTTCGCGGGATGGAGGACTTCGACGATGTATGCGTCTCTCTGGCGCTGGACGAATTCGACGGCTTCTGCTATCTCGATTACCCGGCGGTCATGGCTTCCATCGAAAAGAGCGAGTGCGAAGCGTTTCTCCGGGACGCCCTGCGTCCGGAGCGTCTTGCGCTCAGCATTCTTGCGGCAAAGAAGGAATGACGGATGTTCCTGCTTGAAACCATCCAGCGTGAATCCGTGATTCGTTTTCCCTTTCTCGGCAACCTGACGCTCAATCCACCCGCCTCCTTCTCCGTTTTCGGGCGGGAGATCTACTTCTACGGTGTGATCATTGCCCTGGGCTTCGTTCTGGGGATTTTATACTGTGCCGGGCGCGCGCCGGAATTCGGAATCCGCTCTGACGATGTCTATGACATGATGATCTGGTTGATCCCCCTGTCGATTCTCGGCGCACGGCTGTACTTTGTGCTCTTTCAGGCGGAGTATTATTTCGCGCATCCGGTCGAGATTCTTGCCGTCTGGGAGGGTGGTCTCGCGATCTACGGCGGGATCATCGCCGGTGTGCTCATCGCCTTTGTGTTCTGCCGAATGCGGCACATCTCCTTTCCCGCCATGCTCGACCTGATGTCCTTCGGTGTACTCATCGGGCAGGCAATCGGCCGCTGGGGAAACTTCTTCAACCGGGAAGCCTTCGGTGCCGAGACGGAGGTTTTCTGTCGCATGGGTCTGACCGCTCCGGACGGTACGACGGTGTATGTCCATCCGACTTTTCTCTACGAAAGTCTCTGGAATCTCATTGGGCTTTTGTTCCTGATCCGCTTCTCCAGGTCGGGCCGGCGCCGCTATAACGGCCAGATCGCCCTGATGTACTTCTTCTGGTACGGTCTTGGGCGCAGCTGGATCGAAGGCCTGCGTGCCGACAGTCTCTATCTTGCCCACACCGGAATCCGGGTTTCTCAGCTGCTGAGTGTCCTGATCCTGTGCGTCAGCGCAACGATTCTTTTCATCAATCGCAACAAAAAAACTGCCGTCGGCCCCGGCTCCGTCGAATCGAATCCGGAGGCCGGATCAGAGGGCAGGATTTAGGAGGATATCATGTCTGACTATAAAGATTTTGTCGGAAACATTCTCAGCCGTGCAAAGGATCTCGCGGAAAGCGAAGCGGTGAGCGGTGTCGTGGAGCGCGTGAAGGGCGCCGCTCAGAACTCCGGTATTTCGGATGTGCTCGAAAAGGGCAGCCAGCGCGCCCGCTCCTTCGGCACCGCCACCAAGCTCACCGTGGACCTGAACCGCGATTACAAGGAACTGGAGCGAGTCTTCTGCGAGATCGGAAAACTCTGTTATCAGCAGTCTTCCTCTGCTCCGGAGGGCTTTTTCGCCCCGCTGTTTGAACAGGTAGAAGTGCTCCGCAGCTCCATCGCCGCCAAGGAGGCGGAAATCGAAGCCTACAAGGCCTCCTTCAGCTCGCCGGACACTGCCGGCAGTACGGATTCGAGTGCTGCGGACCTGAACACCCGGATCGACGATTTTGAGTCGATTGTGAATCAGACGGAGACCGATGGCTCTTCCACGTAAGCTTCGTTCGGTTCTGCCGCTGCTTGCGGTTCTGGTTCTGGTTCTCGCCGTGTGCCTGCATTTCTGTCTCTGGAAAAGCGGCATGTTCATCGATGAGATCTACACCTACGGTCTGGCCAACAGCCACTATATGCCTTTCATCGGGCACGGCGATCACGACCGCATTCAGGAGCAGATCATTACACGGGAGGACTTTTTTGACTATCTGGCCGTGACGGATTCAGAGCCGGGCTTCGATGTGGGTTCCGTCTACTACAACCAGGTTCAGGATGTTCATCCCCCGCTGTACTACTGGATTCTCAATTTCTGCTCGACACTGGCGAGAGGACAGTTCTCCAAGTGGATCGGGCTGATTCCGGACCTGCTGATTTACCTGGGTCTGCTGGCGCTGCTCTATGCCCTCGGGATGGAGCTCTTCGGCAATCGTCTGATCGCCGCTTCCGTTGCGGCGCTCTACGGCTTCAGTCAGGTCGGCCTCAGCACGATGCTGATGATTCGGATGTATGTGCTGATGACGCTCTTCACCGTGCTGCTGGCGCTGCTGGTCGCCCGGGAGCTGCGTGCCCCGTCGGGGAGGAAGGAACTCGGAATCGGTCTTACGATTTTTGCCGGGCTGATGACTCAGTACTACTTCGTTTTTTACGCATTCTTCCTCTGTGCTCTGGCCGTGCCGGTCCTGCTCTGCCGCAGGGATTGGAAACCCGCTGTCCGCTTCTCCCTGTCGGCCTTTGTCGGCGTGGGCGTGATGCTGCTTTGTTTTCCCGCGGTGTTTACCCAGATGACGGGCCATCGCCTCGGACCGGAAAGTGACGCGCTGGCAAACCTGAAAAACGTTTCTGCCTGGGCCGGCCGGCTGCACTACTACTTTGGCCAGTTCCGGGTCGGGATCCCTGCTGCGATCCTCTTCGCTACTGTGGGCTTTTTCATCTGGCTGGTCCTTACGCTGGTCCGGAAAGATCCGCGTCTCGTGAAAGCGGATTGGCGGTTTCTCGTTCTCCTGCTTCCGGTCATTCCGACCGTCTTTGTTCCGGCCATTATCTCCCCTGTTCTGGAAGGCCGCTACATCTACAACGTCATGCCCATCGCCGTTCTCGCTGCAGGTTTCTGCCTGCTGGCCTGCAGCCGCCACATGGACATGCGCAGCGCCTTCGGCGTCATTCTTGCGCTGTCTTTCTTCTGGTCGCTTCGTTCGGTTCCGGATTACATCTATGACGAGCAGCCCGGTTATACCGCGGCCGTTACGGAGCATGCCGAGGCTCCCTGTCTCTATCTGACGGAGTATTATGCGGGTGTCACCCAGGACATGCTGCAGTTGATGGTCTTCGACGAGGTCTTTGTTACCGATGATCCCGCTTCGCAAGCGCTCGAAAGCTACCTGAAGCAGAAAGATTGCGAAGAGCTCGTCGTCTACATCGACATTGACAGCATGTGGGGCTCCGGCTTTGTGCCTGACGTCGTACTGGATGAGCTGGAGGAGACCATTGGCTATGCCAAATCGGAGCATCTGTACCAGTATGCTCTGAGCGATACCTATCTTTTGAGGAGATAAACGATGTTATCTGTGATTTTACCTGCCTATAACGAGGAAAAAATGATCTCCGTCGCCGCCCGGACCCTTTCCGGAATTCTGGATGAGGCCGGGATTCCCTTTGAGCTGCTGTTTATCAATGACGGCTCAAAGGATGGCACATGGCATGAAATCTGCGCTGCCCGGGAAAAGGATCCCCGGGTCTGCGGCGTCTGCTTCAGCCGGAACTTCGGCAAAGAGGCCGCAATGTTCGCCGGGCTTGAAAAAGCCCGCGGCGACTGCTGTGTCGTGCTCGACTGTGATCTGCAGCACCCTCCCGAGAAGATTATCGAGATGTACCGTCTCTGGGAGGAGGGCTACGAGGTCGTTGAGGGGATCAAAAATGACCGCGGCGAAGAGACCGGCTTTCACCGCTTCGCTTCCAACAGCTTCTACTGGCTGATCAGCAAGGCAACCGGGATCGATATGGGCTCCTCCTCCGACTTCAAGCTGCTGGACCGGAAGGTCGTCGACACCCTCAACGCCATGCCGGAGCGAAGTGTGTTCTTCCGTGCTCTGAGCTTCTGGGTCGGGTTCCGAAAGGCCGAGGTGCACTACGACGTGCAGGAGCGCACCGAGGGTGTGAGCAAGTGGTCGACAAAGTCGCTCATCAAGTATGCGATCACCAACATCGGCTCGTTTTCTTCTTTTCCGCTGCATCTGGTTACCGTGCTGGGTATCATCACGCTGATCATCTCGATCGTTTTTTCCATCACGGCGCTGGTGCAGAAGCTGACCGGTGTCGCACTGGGCGGGTTCACCACGGTGATCATTCTGCTGCTGTTCATCGGCAGCCTCATCATGATCTCTCTCGGCATCATCGGCTATTACATTGCACGAATTTATGACGAGGTCAAGGGAAGACCCAGATATATCATTGAGGAGTATCGAGGATAATGGACAAGATCAAGGAACTGTGCATCAAGCATCGCGAAATACTGGTTTACATCATTGTCGGCGGCCTGACGACGGTTGTTGCCTGGGGCTGCAAATTCTTATGGAATGCTGTTTTTTATGCGGGCACTGCTCTCCCGACCGTTACGCAGAACACGGTTCTTTCCGTGGTCGAAAACGTCTCCGGCATTGCCTTTGCCTATCCCACCAACCGCAAATGGGTTTTTCAAAGTAAGAATCCCAATATTCTGTCTGAGCTGCTCAGCTTTGTCGGCTCTCGTGCAGCGACCTGGATTCTCGGATGGCTGCTGAATATGCTGCTGGTCAACGTTCTGAATGTCAGCGTGTTTGTTTCCACTGTCGTTGTCGGAATTCTCGTCATCATCGGCAACTATGTTTTTTCCAAGCTGCTGGTATTCCGGAAAAAGAACGTCGAATAAGACAAGTCCGGCACCGGAACGGCAGGTATTTCAGTATCAGAAACCGTCATGGTATGAGTGAGGAAGCATGAAGCGCCTGAAAAACAATCTACCTCTGAGCCGCACAGTACTGCCGCTGCTGGCTGTACTGCTGTGCCTCTGTCTGGCCGGCTGCGGCAATTCCGAAATGACGCTGTCCCAGCGAATCGAAGCCTGGGAGAACTGGAAGCTGCCCGGCTTGCGGGATGACGAGCCCGCAGCCCCCGACCTTCCGGACGCCGGTACGGAAGGCATGACGCTGGCCGAAATGGAAGCCGCCGCCGCTGAGGCGGAAGCCGCGGCACAGGCCGAAGCACGGGCTGCCGCGCAGCTCTGGGCACGCAGCACGGTGCTTGGAGAATGGTCTGAGCTCTCCGATTCGCTGCCTCTGTTTCGTCCTATCGTCTCCTGGTACGGGAATCTGAAGCTTCTGGAGGATGGAACCTATTCCAGCGGATCCACCGCAGGTACCTGGGAGGTGAACGAAGACGGCTCCCAGCTGATTCTCCGCGGAACCCGCGGGAAGACTGTGGCAAACATTGTCCGGGACGGCGCCTTTGTCAAGCTGAATGTGCCGGAACTGCGCCTGAACTTTCTTCGAAGCCGTGAGCTGGACGATTATATCGAAGAACGCTTTGTCTTTGTCCGGATTACAAAAGAGAATGTCGATCAATATATCGGAAAGCCGGTAAACATCGGGGTCATTCTCGATGAAAAGGACCGTCCGACGAATGAGAGCGCCTGGGTGCTCTCCAGTCCGGCCTATGAGCAGGGGCTGGTATATTACGGGCGCAGCGAGAACTTCACGCTTGAGCTTCAGAACAACGCGACCGGAAGCCGCACGGTCTCCATTCCCTATGACACGCTCCCTCTGGTAACCGGCGCAACCTTCGGCCATGTGACCCAGGCGGCCGGAACCCTCGTATACATACGCCAGGAGTTTGTCGAGGATAATCGCATGACTGACGCGCGCACCCGTACGCTCACCTTTACCGACGGCACAACCCACACCACGTCTCTGACCTGGTACTCTGACCTTGCGGATTATAAGGACTGGCGATTCTGATTTTTCCGGATACAATCAATCGGGTAGGAAGTCACCCATTAATTGAGTGACCGTCCTCCCACACCACGTAGCGTACCGTTCGGTACTACGCGGTTCAACCGTATAAGTGCAGAGACTCGTACTGGCCAAGGATACTGTAATATCCCGCCTGTGCGAG
>JAGAFT010000032.1 GCA_017627975.1 Oscillospiraceae bacterium | reverse complement strand
TCATGATGAGGAGGTTTCCCTCCTCATCGACCCGCAGGAAAGCCGCCTTCGTCCATTCGGCCAGGCTCTTCATGTCGTACTGATACCGCCCGATTGCCGCCGCCTTCATCTCACGCCCGCAGACCACGCAGCACACCTTCTGCCCGTGCGTGATCTTTCCCAGGGTGCCACGGTCCCGCGCCCCGCAGCCGGAGCAGTAGGTATGCCGCCTTCCGTTGTCGTGCCAGTAGAACAGATATTTCGGCATCCGCTCCCGGAGTGCTTCTTCCTCCTCATCGCTGAGCCAGCTGTTTATTTTTGGCAGGACTCTGGCCCGCTCTTCCTCTGTCAGGTTGCATTTCGGTCTCACCGGCCGCACCTCACAGGAACTTCGTGAAGTCGAGGACGATGTTCTCCGGCTTCGCGTTGCTGGCGTGCTTCGGCGTGTACGGTTCCGGCTCTTTGGCCGCTGCGGCGCCGATCAGATCGATGGTCATCTGCATCCGGATTTCCGCTCCCGGGAAATAGAACTGCACCGCCTTCTTGTATGCCTCGAGATCCGAGATGTGGCCGCCGACGCCTTTGGCCACTGTGGTCATGCAGTCCGGGAAGCTCCCGCCCTGAACCACGGCCTGCGCGAATTCCTCATCTTGGGTGCAGAAGGTTTCCAGCGTCGCCCGGACCGCTTCCTTCATGGCCGTCTCTTTGCTGCCCCGCACGTTCTTCGCGCCCTCGCGGAGCTTCTTCAGGGCCTCGTCTCTGAATTCGCTCATCCCTGATACCTCCATGTCCGGGTGCTGCTTCCGAAGTCCCAGGTATTCCGCAGCACATAATCCGACTCGCTCCAGCTGCCGTACACATATTCGTCCGTCAGGCCGTTCGGAATGATCCCGTCCTCATAGTAGGCCCGCAGGATCTTCTCCGCGATTTCCCGGTCATGCGTGGAAAACTTCGTCTCCGGGTCGTAGAACATCCACTGATTCGGCTGGGCAATGACTTCCGCCATCGTACCCGGATAGGCCTTGTTCATTACTCTTGCCAGCGCGTTGCAGATGATGCCGCCCTTTTGGATGTCGTTCGACATCTTCGCCGCGAGCCGCGCCGCCGCGTCGATTTCCTGGTTGATGAAGGCCTCCCTGCTTGCGTCGCCTGAGAGGAAATACTGTTTCTGGGTCTCGCGGGCCTGCTCGGCCTTGTACTGCTCCACCGCCGCCGAGGCCTCGCCCGCCATCTCCTGCCGCACCCGGATTTCCGTCCGGTGTGCCACGCTGTCGCTGAGTATCACCGTATAGATCGTGAACAGCGCCGCTCCGATGATGAGGATTCCCCACTTCCGGCGGAAGCTGACGCGGATCCGCTCCGCAGTGTGATTCATGAGCCTTGCAAACATCGTCTCCGTCGCTTCCTCTCTGTGCGGAATTTTGGTCTGTGCGTAGGTAGGGATTAAACTCATTGCTTTTTCATCGATCATGACTTATAATCTCCTTAGTCGTTTTTTCATTTCCTTCTACTTCAGCCGCGTATCCGGTGCCCGCCGGTGCGCGGCTCTTTTATTGCTCCGCAGCATCCGCGAAGCGCTGCAGGTTCGCCTTCATCTGCCCGACGACCTCTTCGCCCTCTGCCGATGCCATCGCCATCAGCAGCGAATATGACGCCTGGCCGAGGCTCCGGATTGCAAGGCGGATCTGTTCCACCACTCCGGCGTCCTCTCCGGTGTTGACCATGATGTGGCTCTGTGCATCCAGCAGCAGCGTCAGGTCATCGATGAGGCCGTCGACCTTCTTCTGATGCTTCTGAAGTAATTTGACTCTCGGTGCTTCCATGTCTTTCTCCTTTCTCAGATTCTTCTTTTTGCTTTTGCCGGATCGCTGATCGGCTGCCCCAGCTTCCCCAACTCGCCCGGCAGGTTCGGCATCCCCGGCCAGTCGGAAACCCATCTGCATCCGTCGCAGAACCACAGCGTCCAGACGTCCTTCGGGCAGGTGGCCGTCGGCGGGATCACGACTTCCTCATGGACCGGTTTTCCGCAGTACGGGCAAAACACTGTCTTCATTTTGCCTGTTTCTTTTCTCAGAGGACGATTGCTTCCCGGATCTCATCAATCGGGATATGTCCGTTCTTGCAGATCTTCTCGAGGTCCCCGAGAGTCAGCTCCCGAGGGTCCTCGATTTTCTTTCTGTTTGTCTTCGCGCTGTATCCGAGGATCGGCTCGAGATTGGATCCGTTGAATCCGTATCCCTTGATCAGCCTTGTCACCTTTGCGAACGGTGTCGGCCGCTCTTTCAGTCTCGGCATCGCCTATCCCTCACGCTTTCCGAGCTTCTCCAGCTCCATCAGCAGATACTCGATGTTGTTCGCTGTCTCTTCCAACACATCCGGAATCCAGACCATTCCATTCTGCCGCGTCGTCTCGGCGATGATCTGCAGGTCTCGCATGTTCCACCTGG
>JAGAFT010000031.1 GCA_017627975.1 Oscillospiraceae bacterium | reverse complement strand
TTTTCCGTACGGAAGTCAAACGGCGTCCCTTCCACCTTCAGAAGCGTCCCGGTCGGCAGGCACCCCTCGTCATTCTCCGCAAAGCGCTCGGCAAAGAGCTGCAGGCGGTGACCCAGCACGCTTCCGCCGCCGTTGAGATTGAAATAACTGTGGTTCGTCAGGTTCACCAGCGTGTCCGCGTCGGTATCCGCGTCATAGCTGATGCAGAAGCGGTTGTCCTCCGTCAGCTGAAACAGCACCTGGACCTTCAGGTTTCCGGGGTAGTTCTCTTCTCCGTCCGGGGATGTTCTCCAGCACAGCAGGCTCTCGCCCTGGGCCGCCATGCACCAGATCTTCTTGTCGAAGCCCTCTTTCCCGCCGTGGAGGTGGTTCTCGCCGTCGTTTTTGTCCAGGACATAGGTTTTTCCGTTCAGGGAGAACTCCGCCTTCCCGATGCGGTTTCCGACCCGTCCGATGGTCGCCCCGAGGTAGTCGCCGTTTTTCGCGTACTCCGCCGCCGTGTCATAGCCGAGCACGACATCTACCGGCTTTCCGTCCCGGTCGGGGATGCAGAGTGCCTGCACCGTCGCGCCGTAATCCAGCACGGTCAGGGATGCCCCTGCATGGTTCGTGAGCTTCGCCGCCGTGACGCTCCGTCCGTCCGGAAGCCTGCCGAATTCATAGAACTGTACTGCCATGGTATCTCCGCCCTTCTTTTTGATTTGTGTTGATTTCTTATATTTCGGCATCCCGTTCCGCTATGAAACAGGGATGCCGTTTTTGATTTCCGGTACCGTCCGGGCTTCGCCTCAGCCCTGCGCCTCCGCCTGGGCGGCGGCCGGCAGATCCAGCTCCAGATAGTTGTTGACGATGTTCATGATCGAATCGTCCTTCAGCACGATGGAGATCTCGATCCGGCGGTTCTGGGCGCGGCCTTCCTCCGTGTCGTTCGACGCCACGGGGCGGGTGTCTCCGTATCCCGACGCAGAGAAGAAGCTGGAGTACCGCTGCAATCCGGCTCCGCCGCTTTCCAGCAGATATCCAAGCACCGCATTCGCGCGGTTCGTCGACAGTGTTCGGTTGTCCTGCGCATTGCCGGTGCTGTCGGCATGGCCGGAAATCACGATGCTGTCCACATACCGGAGATTGTTTTCATCACTGAGGAAGCGCTCAAACACACGGCTCAGCTGGCTCAGCATCTCGCCCGCGCCCGGTTTGATCGCATAGGAGCCGACATCGAAGAAAACGCCTTCGTTGAACACGATGTTCCCGTTGTCGATCTTCACCTTGGACGAATCGCCCATGACCTGGACCACGCTGTCGCGGATCTGCTCCAGAACCGACTTGCGGACGCCCACGATCGTTTCCATCTGTCCGCGCAGCTCCAGAATCTCCTCGGTCGCTGCCGACAGGTATTCTTCCTGCTCCCCGATCAGGGCCTGCTGCTCCGAAAGCTTCTTCTCCTGATCCGAAAGGACGCTTCTCTGGCTCTCCAGCTGGGCTTTCTGGTCCGCGAGAAGCTTGTCCTGGGCGGCCAGATCCTCTTCCTTGGCCGCCAGCGTCACCTTGACCTCGTCCAGGTCCTCGCTGACCTTTTCCAGTTCGCTTGCCGCGTCCTCCACCTGCTGCTTCGTCACGGCCAGGGTGCTTTCAAGCTCGTTGAGCTCCTTTTCCCTCGCGACCAGCTGGATTCGTGTATCCTCCAGCTGGGACTCGGTGTTCTTGAGGTTGTTGCCGGTGATCATGTTCGAGATGTAGCTCAGCAGCATCAGGAAGAACAGAATCAGCGCCACCGCTGACATCATGTCCGCATACGACGGCCAGAAGCCCTGTTCGCCCTCCTGGCTCTTCACCATCGCATCCGTACGGCCTTTGTACTGCCGTCTCATTGCTTTGTTCCTCCGAGACGGCGGTTGATCTCCCGCAGCGCCGAGGCCAGATCACGCACCGCAAGGTCCATGCGCTCCACGCTGCCGCGCAGGTTGTAGTCCACCTCGGAGAAGTCATGCACGCCGCTGTTGAACTTCTCAAGAGCCCCGTCAAAGTGCTTCAGGTGCTCCTTCTGCTCGTTGATGGCTCTGGCATAGACGTTCGAGGCCGCCTGGGTGCTCACGGTATAGCTCTCCGCGGAGGATCGCAGTGCCGTGCGGATCTCGGAGACGGAATCGTTCAGCGTGTCGATCAGACGGTTTACCAGGTCCGCGTCGTCCTTCGTCGCTTCGGTGGTGAGGGTCGGCGCAATTTCCATGTCCAGCCACAGCTCCAGCCGGGTCTCCAGGCGTTCCCGCGCCGCCTGCGGCGAGAGAATCGTCCGCAGGATCGTCAGCAGGATCGAGCAGCCCGCGCCGAAGAGCGAGGTGTAGAACGCCACGCCCATGCCGCTCAGCGCGCTCATCAGTCCGCCGCCCACGCTGTCGAGGACGCTCAGCCACTCCGACGTGTTCGAGAGGCCGATCAGCTCCGTCAGAGAGCTGACCGACATGCTCAGGCCCAGGAAGGTTCCGAACAGGCCCAGCGTCACAAAGAGCGAGACCGCGTTATTCAGGAAGCGCTCGCACAGCAGCAGCCCCGAAAGCCGCGCGCCCACCACATCCGCGATGATCGCGGGGGTGTTGACGTCCTGTCCGTACTGCTTGTACGCCGCGGTGTATTCCTTCAGCACCGCCGAGCGGAAGCCCCGGACCTCCGGGTCGTTCCCTCTCGCCTTCCCTTCCAGGAAGCGGTAGCGGATCCTCACATAAAACAGCAGAATCACTGCCAGAATAAACAGAACTGCGATCACCGCGATGACCAGCACGCCCGTTACGGGCATGTTTCGCAATGCACCCATGGTTTGTCCTCCGATTCTTGTTTCTTTTTCTTTTCCCGCTTAGACCGGATGCCGCGTTGTCCCGCGGCTCAGGTCTTCTCCGCGGGCTCGGCCTTCTCCGGCGCCGGGGCGCTCTTCGCCGCGGCTTTCGCGGCCCGCTTTGCTTCTTTCCTCGCAGCCGCTTTGGCCGCGATCTTCCGGATCAGCTTGCGCAGCAGCCAGACCACCAGCCAGATCACCGGAACCAGGATGATCAGCACCGGCAGCACCTCTACCAGGAAGACCAGCAGATCCTTCAGGAACTGTCCCGCATTCGTGAGACCGTCCTTCAGCGCCTGCTTAAGCTCCTCGCCGTAGCTCGGGTTCACCTTCTCCTCCGGGGTATACTCCCGGACCTCCTTCACGCTCAGCGAAATGGTGCTGTAGCTCACCCGGCGGTCCCAGTTGTTCAGCCTGGACTGCAGCGATTCAATCTGATAGCGCAGCTCCGTCAGACGGTCCTCGATGGTGATAACATCCTCCACCGTCTCGGCAAGCTCCATCATCTCCAGAAGACGCGTCTCCTGCGTCTGATAGGCCTTCAGGTGCGCCTGGACGTCATAGTACTGCGCCGTCACGTTCTCGGTGTAGATGTGCGAATAGGGGATGTTCCCCAGCCCGGAGAGGCTGTCCATCAGCTCCTGAAAACGGCCGCTGGGGATCCGGAGCGTATAGCTTGCATCCCGGGTTGACGCAGTTCCGCGGGCCTTCTGATAGTAGTTTGAGCCGCTGACGCTGCTGGCCTCGATCCAGCCGCCGAACTGCTCCACCAGGGTCGAGACTTTGCCGACCGTCTCTTCAAACGCGGTGGTTTCCACCGTCACGTCGGCGGAATAGATGATCTTGTCCGGATTCTCTGTCGGCGCATCGCTCTGCGCGCCGTTTTCTGCCGAAGTGCTTCTGCTCGTGCTGTTGACCGCCGCCATCGGCACTGCCGAAAAGCCGTAGGCCATGTCGCCGTCGGCCATCATGGCTTCTTCCATGGCATAGTCCGCGACATCATAGCTGCTGTACGCGCTGCTTGTCTGCGCGGCGCCCTTGGCCTCTGTCCTGTTTCCGGTCGAACCGCAGGCGCAGAGGGAAAGGAGCATCATCGCCGCAAGCAGCAGAATCGAAATGCGTTTGATGTGTTTCATGGTTATCCTCCTTCTGTCGTGTCCGTCTTCGTTCCGTCCGTCCCGTGTCACACGGGTGATATGCAAAAAGGTTCCCGCCGGAGCGAGAACCTTTTTCTTCCTTATTTACCAACAAACCGGAAGCCGAAGCCCTCCGTGACCGTGCAGGCCTCGTTGAGTTCATTGGTCCAGTCGCTCATTGCCTCGCTCTGCAGATCGGTTTTTGCGATATAGTCGCTGTACAGCGCACCGTCTCCCACATAGTACACCACGTGGTAGCCCGCATAGGAGCCGCTTTCGCCATAGACGATTGCGGTGTCGCCGCTCTTGTGTCCGCCGAAGCAGAAGTCGTTGAACTCCTGCACCATCTGGCCCTTGTAGATGTTCTCATACAGGCCGCCGTTCGTGTTGGAGCCCTCATCCTCGGAGTACTGCTCGGCCAGGGCGGCGAAACTCTCCTCCGTCTTGTCCCCGGCTTCAAACTCGGCCAGGATCTCTTCGGCGCGTGCTTTCGCGGCTTCCTTCGCCTCGTCCGTGTAGTTGCCTTCCTCATCGGCCACGGCCTTGATCAGGATGTGGCGGACACTGGCGGTGGGATAGTGGTTGTCCTCGCGTCCGAGGTACATGACCACCGTGTAGCCGGAGGGATCTTCCTCCGCGTCGGCAAAGACCTCGACATCGCCCGCTTCGCGTTCAGAGGCCTTCATCCACTCGGCATAGGCCGCGTCCAGGCTGCTGCCGCTGACGCCGCGGCGCTCAGACGGCTGTGCCTCGGTCTGGGACTCCACGGCGGCTGCAAAGCGCTCCGCCGGGCTTGTCTCCACTGCGGCGGTTTCGGCCGCTTCGGCGTCTTCAGCCGCTTCGGCATCTTCTGCGGGCTCCGTATCCCAGCCGTCCTTATAGGCCATCACGATGGCGTCGGCGGTCGCCTTCGCCTCGGCGCGGGTCTGCTCGTCAGCCACCATCTCGACGGTGTCTTCCGCTCCGTCTTCACCGGGGACGGTGTTCTCGATCGTCTCGGCGGTTACATAGTAAAGGTTAAAGTCAAACAGGTCGCGGTCGCCGTTCAGGCCCTGGTAATACTCCTCCAGCTCCTCATCGGTGTAGGTCAGCGAGTTCATCTTCTCGTTGTAGGCCTTCTGGGCCAGCGTCATGTCCAGCGCCGCCTGACGGACGATTTTCGCCGTCACACCGCTGCCGTAGTTCATGGCATAGAGCTTGTCGGCACTGCCGTAGCCGTAGCTCTTCGCGGTCTCTTCCATGCCGGCGAACTGTTCGTCAACCTCGGCGATTTCCTCATCGCTCAGGGTGATGCCGTTCTCGGCGGCATACTTGAGAAGCGCGCGGTTCTGCTGCACATCCCGCTTCGCGAGATCCTTAAAGTAGTCGCGCCAGGTCCCGCCGTCGGTCATGCTGCATTCCTGATCATCCAGGCCGGCCAGGCCCATGCTGCTGTCCAGGCCGAAGTAGGAGAGGTACTGGCCGTAGGTGTTGACCATGGTCAGGTACTCATTGCCGTAGTAGTAGTTGACCTCAGCCGGGGAATACTTCGTTCCGTCGGCTGTCAGGGCCGTCGTGGAGGTGTACATCAGGCCGGAGTTGAGCAGCAGGATCGCCGCGATCAGCACGATAACGCCGATGGTTCCCCATGTCCACTTTCTTCTCGAAACTGCCTGCTTTTTCGCCTCTTCCTGGGCGGCGATGGTCTTCTTGTCGGTGCCGGCCTCGCGGGCAGCGATCCGGTTCTTTCTTTCGGTTGATGCACTCATGTCTTTCGTCCTTCTGTCTGTTTATTTGTGCGTTTGCATTATAGCCGCAAACAGCCTGTCTTTCAAGGAAAAAGTTTGAAAATTTATAGTTTCTTCAGTTTTCCGCCCGCATGGAGAGGAAGGCGTTGATAAATCCGTCCAGATCCCCGTCCATGACATTCTGGATGTTGCCGTTTTCATACTCCGTGCGGTGATCCTTCACCAGCTGGTACGGCATGAACACGTAGGAGCGGATCTGGCTGCCCCATTCGATCTTCATCTGTACGCCCTTGATGTCGCTGATCTTTTCCAGGTGCTCGCGCTCCTTGATCTCCGCAAGGCGTGCCCGCAGCATGTTCTTGCAGTTTTCCAGGTTCTGGAAATGGCTGCGCTCCACCTGGCTCGAGACGACAATGCCGGTGGGAATGTGCGTCAGGCGCACCGCCGAGGAGGTCTTGTTGACCTTCTGGCCGCCGGCGCCGGAGGAGCGGAACACATCCATCTTGATGTCCTCGTCCCGCAGCTCGATTTCGGTGTCGTCGCTGATCTCCGGCATGACCTCCACCGCGGCGAAGCTGGTGTGGCGTCTTCCCGCCGCGTCAAACGGCGACACGCGGACCAGGCGGTGGATTCCGTGCTCGCTCTTGAGAAAGCCGTAGGCGTTTTCGCCCTCGATCATGATGGTGGCGCTCTTGAGCCCCGCCTCATCCCCGTCGAGATAGTCCATCACACGGACCTTGTAGCCGTGGCGGTCGGCCCACATGTTGTACATCCGGTACAGCATCGACGCCCAGTCCTGGGCCTCGGTCCCGCCGGCACCGGCATGGAAGGTCAGAATGGCGTTGTTCCCGTCGTACTCCCCTGTGAGCAGGGTGCTCAGGCGGGTCTCCTCCACCTTTTCCTCAAAGGCGGCATAGTCCGTCTGCAGCTCTTCCAGAAGGCTGTCGTCGCCTTCCTCGATGGCCATGTCGCAGAGCGTCATGAGATCGTCCCAGCTGGCGCAGAGCTTGTTGTAGTTGTCCCGCTTATTCTGCAGCGTCTTCAGGCGCTTCTGAACCTTCTGGGATTTCTCCACATCGTTCCAGAATCCTTCGCGCGCGCTGGCCGCTTCCAGCTCTTCGATCTCCCGCTCGGCGGCGTCCAGTTTCAGCGCCCCGCGCAGCAGATCCAGGTCCGGCTTGATCGCGCTCAGCTTCTGTTTGTATTCTTCAAATTCCAGCATTCTTTCAACCACTTTCATGTTTTGGTGTTTTGTTCGGTAACTTTATGATTATATACAAAAAACCTCTGTTTGGCAATTGCTTTTTTCATACGTCTTTTAATCGTTTTTTACTTCCAATTCTTTTCCATTTATGTTATAGTTGTTAAGAAAGTGAATAAGTATGATGAAGGACGACGCATTCCGCATTCTGATTTTAGATGGAGGATTATCAAAGAATGATTTCTCATGGGAAAGAGATCGCGGTTTTTACCGGAAATTCCAATCCCGCTCTGGCCAAAGACATTTGTTCCTCTCTGTTCATCAACCCCGGCAACTGCAGCATTTCCGCTTTTGCGGACGGCGAGTGCTCCGTCTCGGTATACGAACCCGTCCGCGGCAAGGACGTCTTTATTGTCCAGTCCACCTGCAAGCCCGTGAACGACAGCCTGATGGAGCTGCTGATCATGATCGACGCGATGCGCCGCGCTTCCGCCGGCCGAGTCACCGCCGTGATCCCGTACTTCGGCTATGCCCGTCAGGACCGCAAGGCCAAAAGCCGTGACCCCATCTCCGCCAAGCTCGTTGCAAACCTGATCACCACCGCCGGCGCCGACCGCGTCCTGACGATGGACCTGCACGCAGCCCAGATCCAGGGCTTCTTTGATATCCCGGTCGACAACCTCGTCGGTTCCCACCTTTTTGTCAAGCACTTTACAAAGATGTTTGGCAAAGGCAACGAAGACGTCATGGTCGTCTCCCCCGATGTGGGAAGCACCGCCCGTGCCCGCGCCTTCGCCATGAAGCTCGGCGTCAACATGGCCATCGTCGACAAGCGCCGTGAACGTGCCAACCAGTCCGAGGTCATGAACATCATCGGAAACGTGGAAGGCAAGATCTGCATCCTCCTCGATGACATCGTCGATACGGCCGGCTCTCTCTGCGGCGCCGCCAAGGCCATCAAGGAAATCGGCGGTGCGAAGGAAGTCTACGCCTGTGTGTCCCACGGCGTTCTCTCCGGTCCCGCCATCCCGCGCCTTCAGGAGAGCTATATCGAGCACCTTCTTCTGCTCGACACCATCCCCTACCCGAAGGATCAACCCATGCTGGAGAACGTCAGCTACATTTCCTCCGCCCCGGTCTTTGCCGAGGCCATCCGCCGGATCTACGAGGAAGTCTCCATCGCCAACATGTTCGAGACCTGAGCGGACCGGCCGGACATGCTTTTCCCCTCCCGCTCCGTCTCCTGGCTTGCCGTCTTTCTGGGCAATCCCGGTCTGCGCTATGAGGGCACCCGGCACAACGCCGGCTTCATGACCGCGGACGCGCTTGCCCGCAAAAAGAACGTCAGCATCAACCGTGCGCGCTTTCGGGCGCTGACCGCCACCTGTCCCATCGGGGACGAGACCGTGATGCTGATGAAGCCCCAGACCTATATGAATCTCTCGGGTGAGGCCGTCGGTCAGGCCGCCCGCTTTTACAAGATCCCAGCGGATCACGTGCTTGTGGTCTCCGACGACATCACGCTCCCCATCGGTGCCCTGCGCATCCGCACCAAGGGCTCGGCCGGCGGGCACAACGGTCTGAAGAACATCATCTCCGTCCTGGGCACCGAGGAGTTTCCCCGGATCCGTCTCGGGGTCGGGATCCCGCCGCATCCCGACTATGACACGGTCGACTGGGTGCTGTCGGTGTTCCGCGACCAGGATGCCGTCACCATGGCCGACGCGGCCTCCCGCGCCGCCGACGCGGTGGAGTGCTTCATCGCCCAGGGGCCCGAAAAGGCCATGAACCTCTACAGCCAGAAAAAGATCCCGCGGAATCCTTGAGCATCCTTTATGGCTCGCAGATACCCGCAGTATTTTCTGTTTTTAGGTTCTCCCCGCCGCAGGCGGGGAGAACAGAATCTCATAAATTCCCTCAAAGAACTCCGTATTTTCCCGCATCGTGCGGTTTTAAGTAAAAATATCACATCAAAAGGAGGCTACATATGAAGAAGAGCTGTATTGCGATGCTTCTCGCCGGCGGGCAGGGGTCGCGCCTCTATGCTCTGACCCAAAATGTGGCAAAGCCCAGCGTTCCCTTCGGCGGAAAGTATCGCATCATCGACTTTCCTCTCTCCAACTGTGCCAATTCCGGCATTGACACCGTCGGTGTCCTGACCCAGTATCGGCCGCTCCAGCTCAACAGCTACATCGGCACCGGCCAGCCCTGGGACCTCGACGTCTCGGACGGCGGCGTTTACATTCTCCCGCCCTATCTGGGCGCCGGTGAAAAGGGCTCCTGGTTCTCCGGAACCGCCAACGCCATTTACCAGAACATGGCGTTCATCGAGGCCTACAACCCCGAGAACGTTCTGATTCTCTCCGGCGACCATATCTATAAGATGGATTACGCCGACATGCTGCGCGAGCATCTTGCCCACGACGCCGCCTGCACCATTTCGGTCCTGCAGGTCACCATGGAAGAGGCCACCCGCTTCGGCATCATGAACCTTGGCGATGACGGCTACATCAACGAGTTTGAAGAGAAGCCCAAACACCCGAAGAGCACCCTTGCTTCCATGGGCGTCTATATGTTCAACTGGCAGAAGCTCCGCTCCTTCCTGATTGCTGACGAGAACGACCCGAATTCCAGCAAGGACTTCGGCAAGAACATCATTCCCGCCATGCTGAAGGCAGGGGAGAAGCTCTGGCCCTATCACTTCAAGGGCTACTGGCGCGACGTCGGTACCATCACAAGTCTCTGGGACGCCAACATGGACATGCTCTCCCCCACCCTGATCAATCTCTACGATCCCGACTGGCCTATCGGTTCGCGCAGCCCCGTCTGCCCGCCGACCTATACCGGCGAGAACGCCCGCGTCATCCACTCCATCGTGACCGAAGGCTGTGAGATCGACGGCCACATCGAAAACTCCGTCCTCTCGCCCTCCGTTGTTGTGGAGCGCGGCGCCAAGGTCGTCTACAGCGTGGTGATGCCCGGTGCCGTCATCAAGGCCGGCGCCACGGTGGAATACGCCATCATCGGTGAAAACTGCGTCATCGAGGCCGGCGCCAGGGTCGGCACGGCTCCCGACGGGACCGAAGGCTGGGGCGTCGCCACCTGCGGCCCGAACGTCACCATCGCCCCCGGCCAGGTCATTCCGGCCGGTGCGATGATCTATTCCGGAGAGGAGGCATAAGTCATGAGTAAGTATCA
>JAGAFT010000004.1 GCA_017627975.1 Oscillospiraceae bacterium | reverse complement strand
GGAGGACATGTAGTAGGTCGCAATGTCCGGGGATGTGCAGCGGGGCGCTCTCAGTCGGACCGAGAAGCAGCCGGGCAGGTCGAGAAGTACTTCAGGCATGAAGTAGCAGGTATAGCCACATGCGCGCTTGCCTTCGGCTTTGGCCTGTTTGACAAGGTCGTTGTTGGCTTCCTGAAGCAGATTCTCAAAGTAGATCAGGTGTTTGAGATCTCTCACAGATAACCCTCCATCAGATTTTTTCACGGGCAGATACCGCTTCCGGCACCGGTCCGCACATACGGTCGGGGGCGGCAAAAAGACGCAGTAATCCCCCTACTTTCACGCTCTTCATTATAACGGTACGTCAAAGCCTTGTCAATTACAATTTATATAAATTGACCAAAGAAAACGGGGAAAATTACCGGATTCTTGTATTTCTTGACACTTCTTAAAGAAGTGTCTAAACGAATAAACGGGCGATTCGGCGGGAGGGGAAGAAGGGCATTCGGCAAGGGGCGGGCCCATGCGCCGGATCCTCCGGAGAGCGGGGCGGAAACATGAAAAAAGCACCGTACAGGCGGTAGGCCTGTACGGTGCCGATGAAACGGCAGGATGCTCTCCGGCGGGAACAAAGGTCCCGGAAAAACTCACATGTGCTCCGGAGCGGAGACGCCGATGATGCCGAGGGCGATTTCAATGACCTGGCGCACGGCGGCACAGAGAAGCAGACGGGCTTCCAGAATACCGGGCTCGGCATCCTTGATGCGGCAGACGGTGTAGAACTTATGGAAGCGGGTGGCCAGCTCAGTGACGAATTTGTTGATGCGGCTGGGGTCATAGTCGCGGGCGGCGAGACGGATCTCCTCGGGGAGGGCGGCGAGCTGCTTGATAAGCTCCTGCTCCTCCGGGGTGCAGAGCAGCGCGGTATCGGCGGATACGGCGTCCTCCACGCTGTGCCCCTGGGCCGCCAGGGCGGCGATCAGGGTGCAGATTCGCGCGTGGGCGTACTGGACATAATAGACCGGGTTCTCGCTGTCCTGGCGGACGGCGAGGTCAAGGTCAAACTCCACCGGGGACTCCGGACGGGTGTTGAAGAAGTAGCGCGCGGCATCCACCGGAACCTCGTCCAGAAGGTCCGTCAGAGAGATGGCCTTGCCGGTGCGCTTGGACATTCTCTCGGGCTTTCCGTCGCGCATGAGCTTGACCAGCTGCATCAGAACAATGTCCAGACGGTGCTCGCCGTCGAGATCCAGCGCGTCCATGGCGCCTTTGAGGCGGGCAATATGACCGTGGTGGTCCGCACCCCAGATGTTGATGGCCTTGTCGAAGCCGCGGATCTCCAGCTTGTTGCGGTGGTAGGCGATGTCCGCGGCGAAGTAGGTGTAGAAGCCGTTGGAGCGGCGCAGCACGTCGTCCTTCAGATCCAGTTTCGCGATGGCTTCCTCGCTCTTGCCCTCGGCAAGAAGCTTGCTGCCGAGAATTTCGGCGGTGCGCAGCCAGAGGGCGCCGTCCTTTTCATAGGTAAAGCCCATCTCGGTCAGACGGTCGACGGTGGCTTTGACAAAGCCGCTCTCGTGAAGCTCGGACTCCAGGAACCAGCGGTCGTATTCCACGCCGTAACGCCGGAGATCTTCCTTCATCTTCGGAATGTTGCGCGCAAGGCCGAACTTCGCCATAGCGGCGTGGCGCTCCGCCTCGGGTTTGGCGAGCCATGCGTCCCCCTCCTGGGCGAAAAAGGCCTTGGCGAGTTCTTTGATATCCTCGCCGTGGTAGCCGTCGGCCGGAAAGCCGTCATAATACGCCACATCCGGAAGCCGGTCTTCTTCCTTTTCCGGGAGATCGGGCCAGTCGATCTTCCCCTCGGCGAGCTGGTGATAGCGCGCGTCGATGGAAGAGGCAAACTTCTCGATCTGGTTGCCGGCGTCGTTCACGTAAAACTCACGGCTGACCTCATAGCCGGCAAAGCTCAGCACGGAGGCCAGGGCGTCGCCCAGCACGCCGCCGCGGGCGTTGCCGAGATGCATGGGACCGGTGGGGTTGGCGGAGACGAACTCAACGTTGACCCGCTTGCCCTCGCCGTCACGGATGTGACCGTAGGACATGCCCTCTTCGCGGACGCTGCGAAGCACTTCGCTGTACCAGCGCCCGGACAGGCGGAAGTTGATGAAGCCGGGACCGGCGACGGAGACCGAGGAGAAGAAGCTTCCCTCCAGCGCGCAGTGCGCGGCGAGGGCCTCGGCAATCTTGCGCGGGGGAAGGTGCAGCGCACGGGCGCAGACCATGGCGTGGTTGGCGGCGTAGTCCCCGTTGGAAACATCCTTGGGTATCTCCACCGTGCCGGTGAGTTCGGCCCCGGCCGGAAGCGCCCCGGCAGCCACCGCCGCCTGATATGCTTCCCGCAGAAGCTCGTCCGCACTCTGTTTTGCCAGTTCTATCAGATTAGCCATTTGCCTTCTCCATCTCCTTGACCGATATACGGAATTTGTTCCTCGCGACAACGGTGTGGGCGAGATCGGTGATATAGTCGATCTCCACGTCTCCGCCGTTCTCATTGAAATTGGGGCGGATGCTGCGTGTGTCAATGCCGAGCATCATCTGCCCGTAGGGCGTCTGGTACGGATAGGAATCCCGCGTGCCCTCGCGGAAGACCATGCGGCCGGTGAGCAGGCCGTCCCGGTCCACCACGACCTGGTTCGGCATGACCATGACACTGGTGCGTGTCCCTTCGAGGCCGGTGAGCTCGGACTCCTGATAGCTCAGGACGCCGATGCCGTCGTTGAAGAAGTAGGATCCCACGGTGTCAAACACCAGGGTGTCTTCCTCTGTCGGACCGTGGCTCTGGTGGTTGGAAATTGAAATCCAGACGTCTTTTAACATGATGCATCACTCCTGTGATCGAGATTCGTTGGGCCCGGGAGCGGCTCCGGCGGAACGGACTCCGTGGGGACCTCTTCGGCGGTGCAACCCAGAAACAGGGCGGCGGCCTCGGAAAAGGCGCGGCTGTCGCCGCTGGTGAAGAAGCGGGTCTCCCCGCAGCCGCCGGTACGGCCCTCTTTCAGAAGGCGGGAACAGAGGGCGGCCGCACCGCTTTCCGCGGCGCTGACCAGGGTAATGTCAGGGCCGAGAAAACGGGAGATCGCGTCTTGAATGATATCATAATGGGTGCAGCCCAGAAGCAGCGCCTCCGCACCGGCGTCCCGGGCGGGCTGAAGATAGCGGCGGACCGCATCCCGGACCGCGGGATCCTCCGATGAACAGTGCCCGCTTTCGATGAGCGGGACGAAATCCGGGCAGGGGATCGCGACCACTTCACGCTTCGGACAGGCTTCCCGCAGAGCGGCCTGATAGCTGCCGCTTCGGATGCTGGCCTCGGTGGCGATCACCGCGATGGGACCGGAACCCTCCAGGCGGCGCATCCAGTCCGCAGAGGACGTAAGCACGCCCACCGTGGGGATCGGCCATTCGGCGAGAATGTCCCCGGCGTTGGAGGAGAGCGTGCCGCAGGCGATCAGAATTGCCTTGACATCGAAGGAGGAGAGAAAACGCAGATCCTGGTTTGCCATCCCGCGAAGCTGGGAACGGGACTTTGCCCCATAGGGGAGACGCCCGCTGTCCGCAAAATAAACGAGATTCTCATCCGGCAGAAAGCGGCGCAGCGCGCGCAATCCGTTCAGCCCGCCGAGGCCGGAATCAAAAATGCCGATGGGTCTGTTGTCCATGATTCTCTCCGATCATTCAAACTGCAAAGTGACAGTATAGCGTAAAACTGCGCGTATGACAAGCACAAATTCGCCGAAAAGACTGGATTTTTTCAGGGGTTCAGCGTATAATGCAGCCTGCCACAGACAGGAGGAACAAAACATGCATGACGAACTGACCCGTGAAGACATCCGGAAGATGAAGGAGGAGCTTGACTATCGCAGACTGGAGCTGATGCCCGGCCTGATCGAGGAGGTCAAGCGCACCCGCGCCTTCGGAGATCTGAGCGAGAACTATGAATACAAGGCGGCCAAGCAGGCCCAGAACCAGAACCGCAGCCGCATGCGCTATCTGGAGGGCATGATCAAGACCGCGAAGATCATCGACGATACGTCCGACGAGGAGAGCGTAGGCCTCTTCGACGAGGTGGAGATCTATATGCCCGAGGACGACGACACCGAAATCATCCGCGTGGTCACAACGGTACGCTGCGACCCGCGCAAGGGTCTGATCAGCCGGGAATCCCCCTTCGGCAAGCAGGTGCTCGGCAAAAAGGTCGGGGACCGCTTCACCGTGCAGGTGGACGAGCACTACAGCTATGAGGCGGAGATCCGCTCCATCAAAAAGTCAAAGGACGACGGCTCGGTTCCCCTGCTGGGATATTGATACGGAGCGGTATGAGCAGAAGACGAGGAAGCAAAAAGAGAACAGACGGCGGCGGTGACGGACTGCTCACGCAGCGGCAGATCATCCAGGAATACGGCGTGTCGAAGAACCAGATCCACCGCTACTTCCCGAAACCGCAGCTTCAGACCGTCCGGATGCGAAACGGCGCCTACTGGAACATCGGCGTGTGGCCGAGGGAGCAGGTGGAGAAAGCCATCCAGCATCCCGAAATCGCGAAATCCCTGGAGGAGAAGCGCAGCGCACAGAACGAGCAGAAGCAGATTGCGGAGATCCGGCAGATCTTCCAGACCTATTCTCCGGAAGGCTATGTGGAGCGGGCCCGGCAGATGAAGCGCAGCTTTGTCCTGCACGTCGGGCCGACCAACAGCGGCAAGACCTTTGACGCCATCGAAGACCTGAAGAAGAACATCCCCGGGACCTATCTGGGCCCGCTGCGCCTGCTGGCGCTGGAGATGTACGACAAAATCAACGCCGCCGGCATCCCCTGCAGCATGCTGACCGGAGAGGAATCCATCCAGGTGGAAAACGCCCAGATTGTCTCCTCCACGATAGAGCTCTGCGACTGCAAAAGCCATTTCAAGACCGCGGTGATCGACGAGGCCCAGCTGATCGCGGACCCGAGCCGGGGCGCCTCCTGGCTGAGGGCCATCTGCCTGGTGAACGCGGATGTGGTGCATATCTGCATGGCGCCGGAGGCCCTGAAGTACATCGAAGAGCTGATCCAGAGCTTCGGGGACCATTACAGCGTGGTGCGGCATGAGCGCCTGGCGCCGCTGCGCTACGGCGGCATCTGCACCGGGTATAAAGACCTGCGGCCGGACGACGCGCTGATCTGCTTTTCCCGCAAGAGCGTGCTCTCGACGGCGGCCCTGTTGGAGAAAAACGGCTTCCGGGCAAGCGTCATTTACGGCGCGCTGCCGCCGGAGGCCAGACGCAACGAGGTGCGCAAGTACACCTCGGGCGAAACAAACATCGTGGTGGCCACCGACGCCATCGGCCTGGGTATTTCCCTGCCGATCAAGCGGGTGGTCTTCGCGGAGACGGAGAAGTACGACGGGAAAGACTTCCGGCCGCTCACCACGGCGGAGATCAACCAGATCGGAGGCCGGGCCGGCCGCTACGGCCTGAACGAGTACGGCGAGGTGCTGGTCCTCGGAAACAAGCCCTTCATCGGCGAGAAGC
>JAGAFT010000030.1 GCA_017627975.1 Oscillospiraceae bacterium | reverse complement strand
TTGAGATTCACATTGGAAACGCTCTTGAAAATATTGGCCTCGATCTGTGGATTTGTCTCTTTCAGAGCTGCGATCAGCTTTTTCGTCTCAAGGCGTTTTGAGGCGGTGGTGCCGTCCTCATGGCAGGTGGTGCAGGTGTCGGTAAAATGACAGGCACACTGCAGAAAGTGCAGTTCGCTCCAGTCCCGCCAGCGGCAGATGTCCGCTTCCCGAATAAGATACATCGGACGGATCAGCTCCATGCCTTCAAAATTGGTGCTGTGCAGTTTCGGCATCATGGTTTGAACCTGTCCCCCGTGCAGCATTCCCATCAGAATCGTCTCAATGACATCGTCATAGTGATGACCGAGCGCAATTTTGTTGCACCCGAGTTCCTTCGCCTTGCTGTAAAGATACCCCCTGCGCATTCTCGCGCATAGATAGCAGGGGTTTTTCTCCACCGTATCCACCACGTCAAAAATTGTGCTTTCAAAAACAGTGATCGGAACCCCGAGCGTCTTTGCGTTGTACTCCAGCAGGCGCCGGTTGTCGCCGTTATAGCCCGGATCCATCACCAGAAACAGCAGGTCAAAGGAGATCTTCCGGTGCCTTTGAAGCTCCTGAAACAACTTCGCCATGAGCATGGAGTCTTTTCCGCCCGAGATACAGACCGCGATGCGGTCTCCGTCTTCCACGAGCCGGTATTCTTTGCAGGCTTTTGCAAACGGAGAAAAGAGCTGCTTATGGAATTTTCCGCGAATGCTGTCTTCGGCCTTTTCCTGACGTTCCTGCCCGTCCTCCATTTTATTTGTCGTTGCTCTCAGCCAGGCGAGATATCCTCCTGCCAAGCTGAAGCATTCTCTGCCGCAATCGGCAAGCGCTTCAGACACCGCGATCGAACGAACGCCCCGCTGACAGTAAACGATCAGCTTTCTGCCGTCAGGCAGCTCCCGGGCATATCGCGCCGCGTTCTCCATCAGTTCCGTCTCCGAAATATGGATTGCCCCGGGGATCCTGCCATACCGCACATTGTCCGCACTTCTGGTATCGATCAAAAGAAAACTGCCTTCTTCCATGCGCTCCAGCTCGGATATGGAAACTTCTCTCATGGCCTGACTACCTCTTTTTCACGTTACAAAGATCCTTTACCACTTCTCCCGCAAGGATCAGTCCAACGACCGATGGCACGAAGGCCACAGAACCGGGGATATCCCGCCTGTCGGTGCAGTGACGCTTCGTCCCGGGCGGGCAGATGCAGTGGGCACGGCAGCTGATGCTCAGATCCTCCAGCGGCCGGATTGGCCTTTCTCTGGAGTAGACGACCTTCAAATGCCTGACGCCGCGCTTTTTGAGTTCCCGCCGCATGACACGCGCCAGCGGACAGACTGAGGTCTGCGTGATATCCGCCACGCGAAAGGCGGTGGCGTCCAGCTTGTTGCCCGCGCCCATGGCGCTGATGATCGGTGTTCCGGCCGCCTGAGCCGCCAGCACCAGCTGTATTTTGCCGCTCACCGTGTCGATGGCGTCCACTACATAATCATATTGGGAAAAATCGAATTCCTCTGCCGTATCCGGCAGATAAAAGGCC
>JAGAFT010000029.1 GCA_017627975.1 Oscillospiraceae bacterium | reverse complement strand
CTCGTGGAGAACATGAGCTACTTCACCTGCCCGGACTGCGGAAAGAAGCATGAGATCTTCGGCGCCAGCCAGGCGGACAGCGTGGCGAAGGAATTCGACATCGCCCATGTGGCCCGTCTTCCCATCGACCCCAAAATCACCGCCATGGTGGACGCCGGTCAGGTGGAGCAGGTGAGCGGCGACTATGTCTCAGCCCTGGTCGACAGCCTGGAACAGGCCCTGCCCTTGGAGGAAAAGGCCTGAGATGAGAGTTGCGGTTGCCTATCAGGACGGAGAAATCTACGGCCATTTCGGGCACTGCCCGATGTTTGCGGTGTATGAATACGGCGAATATGTCAGCGACTGCACCAAGAAGCTGGTAGACAGCTCCGACCGCTCCGGCCATCAGCAGATGGCGGATCTCATGACGGAGCTGAACGTGGCCGCGGTAATCGCCGGCAACATGGGCGGCGAAGGAAAAGCGGCTCTGCTCAGTTACGGCATCGTGCCCATCGTCGGCTACAGCGGAGATGCGGACACGGCATCAGACCTGCTGGTCACGGGACAGCTTCCCACGAGCCCGGCCGACGGCGGCTGCGGCGGCTGCAGCGGAAGCTGCGGATGCGGCTGCGGCGGCCACGAAGAGGGCTACGGCTGCGGCGGTGAAGAAGGCTGCTCCTGCGGCTGCTGAAAAAAGAAGCGGCAGAGGCGGAACAGGAACAGCAATAAAACAATAATCAGAAAAACAAGGACCGCACGGCGGTTCAGAAATCAGGAGGAAACATCATGCTGGAAGAATTGAAACAACAGGTTCTGGAAGCGAATCTCCTGCTTCCGAAGTACGGTCTTGTCACCTTCACCTGGGGCAATGTCTCCGGGATCGACCGGGCGAGCGGCCTGGTCGTGATCAAGCCCTCCGGCGTCTCCTATGACGGAATGAGCGTGGAAGACATGGTCGTGGTTGACCTGGACGGCAAGGTCGTGGAAGGAAAGTGGAAGCCGAGCAGCGACACCCCCACCCATGTGGAGCTGTACAAAGCCTTTCCGGACTGCGGAGGGATCGTCCACACCCACTCCCGCTGGGCAACCACGTTTGCACAGGCGGGGAAGGAGATTCCGGCCATGGGCACAACCCAGGGAGACTATTTCTACGGCGCGGTGCCCTGCACCCGTCCTATGACGGATGAGGAGATCAGAGGCGAGTATGAAAAGGAAACCGGCAAGGTCATCATCGAGACCTTTGAGGGCAAAGACCCCGCGGCGGTTCCGGCGGTGCTTGTCTACTCCCACGGCCCCTTTGCCTGGGGCAAGGACGCCATGAACGCGGTCCACAACGCGGTGGTCCTGGAAGAGGTCGCCTTTATGGACTGGCACGCGATGATCCTCAATCCTGAGCTGGGCCCCATGCAGCAGACGCTGCTTGACAAACACTATCTGCGCAAGCACGGGAAGAACGCCTATTACGGACAGTAAGGCGGGAATCGGTCGAAAATGAGTTCTCTCCCCGCCGTCGGCGGGGAGAGAACGGTTGAAAGGACAGATTCGTCATGGGCAGCAAGGTAACCATTGATCAGGTTGCGGCGATCTGCGGCGTTTCAAAGACGACGATCTCCCGCTATCTGAACCACAAATATGAAAACATCTCCGCGGAAACCCGCCAGCGCATCGAGCAGGTGATCGCGGAGCTTGACTATCGCCCGAACCGGACCGCACAGCGGCTCAAGGCCAGCCGCAGTATGCTGATCGGCTGCTGCATCGGCGACATCGGCAGTCCCTTTGCGGGGCTGCTGCTCAAGGGCATCACCGAGACCTGCGAGAGCGCCGGATATCAGGTCCTGTTTGCCGACAGCAAGGAAAACGCCCTGCGGGAGCAGCGGGCCATTGAGGGCTTCCTCGAAAACCGGGTGGACGGCCTGATCGTCAACACCACCGGCGGAAATGACGAGTTTCTGATCCGGGTGCAGAACGAACGGGGCGTTCCGGTGGTGCTGGCGGACAGAAGCCTGCAGCACGAGGGAAAACTGGACACCGTGATCAGCGAATACCGGCGCAGCACCGTCGACTGCGTCGAACTGATGCTGCGCTACGGGTATCGGAAGATTGCTTTCTTCACCGAACGCATCCAGAGCGTCATGCCGCGTATCCAGCGCAGAGAGAGCTTTTTTTCCGCCTTTTCGGGAAGACGGGATGAGGCGGAGCCGCTTCTGTATGAGTTTTCCAGGGAGACGGAGGGAGACTGCCTGCGCTGTGTGAGAGAATTCTGTCAGCGCTTCCCAGGAGAGCGGATTGCTGCCCTGGCCGTCAACGGCGTCACGGCGATGGATGTGCTGCGCGCCATGCAGCAGGCGGGGATTACACCGGGCTATGACTTCGGCTTCTGCACCTTTGACGACTGGAGCTGGTTCTCCCTGATCTCGCCCGGCATCACCGCTGTCCGCATGGAGACAAAACAGCTCGGCGCGAGAGCGGCGGAGCTCCTGCTGGAGCGCCTTCGGGGCGAACGGGAGGAGAATGCCCAGGCGGTCAGTGTGGAGCTTCCCACGACGTTGATTGAACGCGGCTCGCTGGTGCCTCAGCAGCCGTGCGTTTAGCCGGACAGCGAAAGAATCCCCCGATCCAGTCCAAAAAGCGGATACGGCAGGCGCCGCGGCGGAGAACCGAGGCGCCTGTCAAAATATTGCAAAAATCTGACAAAACAGGAAATTTCGTCCGGTCGATCTATTGACAAAGAGATGACGGGATGGTAAGATATTCGCGGTTCAGTGAGATGCTGACTTTTTGTTTACGGGTTTAGTAAACCGGTTTCCGAAACTGATTCCTTGACAAATACGTGTTTTTCCGTCGAATTATATAAAAAGCAAACGCTCTTTTTAGCACAATTCACCAAGAGAATGTCCTGCAGCAATGCTTGACATAAAAAATTACTCTTAGGAGGAACAAACATGAAGAAACTCATCGCAATGCTCCTGGTTCTCGTCATGGTCGTTGCCCTCGGCACCACCGCGTTCGCGGATGACGCCAAGGTCGGCGAAACGGTTCTGAAGTGCGCCTTCAACCAGACCATTACCAACCCCGAAGCACAGACCCTGCTGAAGATCAGCGACGACCTCTATGATGCGACCGAAGGCCGCTACTCTCTGGAAGTCTATCCCGATGCTTCTCTCGGCGATCAGGCCCAGACTCTGGAGAACGTCATGATCGGCGCCCTCGACATGTCCCTGGTCGGCAACGCCATCATCGAGCCCTACAGCTCCGACTTCTCCATCATCGCGACCCCCTACATCTATGACTCCATCGAGCATCAGGAGAAGGTCTTTGAGTCCGATGCTGACGCCCTGAAGGCCCTCTATGCCACCACCGAAGAGCACGGCTTCACCGTCCTCTGCACCTACTCCCTCGGCGCCCGCAACCTCTACACCCGTGACGGCCCGGTCACCAATCCCGACGAACTAAAGGGACTCAAGATCCGCGTTATGGGTTCTGACACCTGCCTGAACATGATGAACGCCATGGGCGGTGTCGGTGTTGCCATGGCTCAGGGCGATGTGTACTCCGCCATCCAGACCAAGACCCTGGACGGTGCTGAGAACAACATCATCACCTATGTCGACCTGGTTCAGTACGAAGTTGCTCCTTACTACAACTATTCCGGACACCTGCTGCTCCCCGATGAGCTGGTCATCTCCAACGAAGTGCTCGAGAGCATGAGCGAAGAGGATCAGGCTGCCCTGCGCAAGGT
>JAGAFT010000028.1 GCA_017627975.1 Oscillospiraceae bacterium | reverse complement strand
GTTGTTGGACCCCAGCATGATGCGGCGCTTGCCCTCCATCATGACCTCGGTGTCCTGGCGGGATTCCAGCGCGTGGAAATACGGGTAGATTCCCTTTTCCCTGATTTCATCCGCCATGGAAGTTTCGTAGCATTTTGCGAACAGATCCATTGTGTTCTCCTTCTGCGCCGGGCGCGTCATTTTGGTTGATTCTCATAAACGCAGCGATTCGACCTTAATCACCCCGCCGGAGGCGGGGTGATTACACCGGTCCGGGCAAAAAACTGTGTCTGTGAGGTTAATTAAAAAAATTGAAGCATTTGTCATTGGCATTATACTATACGGTCTGCTTCTTGGCAATGCCCAATTTTCACGCAGAAAGGCGGCAGATTCGGTCTTCCGCTCCGGGGAGACGGCTCAGGATTCCAGCACGGTTTTTCCGGTCATATGCTCCGGCGTCAGGCAGACCACCATGGTCCGCCATCCGGCATGCTCGATCTCCTGCTCAATGTAGTTCTCATCCAGGGTGAACTTGTGGCAGAGCGCCCGGGTGAGCTCAATGGCCCGGTCGTGGTCCACCACTTCTTCCAGGCGGCCGAAGACGACCACACTCCGAAAGCGCAGGGGCCAATCCCCCTCCTTTTCGGGCCGTCCCTCATCCAGCACGCAGAAGGAGGCCTTGCTGTGCTTCCGCATCGCGTCGATCCTGTGTCCTTTCGTACCGCCGTGGAAATAGATCTTTCCGTCCTCTTCGCAGTAGTAGTGATTGATCGGGATGCCGTAGGGATAGTCGTCATCCCCGAGGACCGAGAGCACGCCGCGCAGCTGGGTCTTCAGGATTTCCACGCATTCCTCCTCCGGGATCTGTTCCTTGATTCTAGCCATGCTTCTGAACATAAGCGATTCCTCCTTTCGTACTGCTTCGGAGTATAACAGGATTCCGCCCGCTGTGCAAGCAATGCCTGTATGCAGGCGTAAAAAAAGAGGCACCGGCTGCCCGGTACCTCTCAGTGCTGTTTTCGAATATGTTGAGATTGGCTGTCTGTTCAGACCAGTCTGTTCAGATACTCCACCGTATAGCAGGTATACATTGCCGCGGCGACCGTCAGCGCGTCTTCGTCGATATCAAAATGCGCGTTGTGATGCGCCGCCTGGGTGTTGGGGTTCGCGGGATTTCCGGAGCCGATGTAGGCATAGCAGCCGGGCACCCGGAGGATGTATTCGGCGAAATCGTCACCGCCAAGATCCGGCTGCCGCTGTGTAATCACGTGATCTGCCCCGAGAAGGGAGAACGCCGTCTGTTGGGCTTCCGCCGTGGCTTCCGCATCGTTGATCAGGGCGGAGGTGTTGTCGTTCCAGTCCAGCTCCGCCGTGCCGCCGAACATCTCGGCCGTCTGCTTTGCCAGGAATTCGAGGCGGGCTTTGGTATCCCGGCGAATCTCGGGGGAGAAGACACGGATCGTCCCCTCCATCTCGGCTTCTTCGGCAACGACGTTATAGGCCGTCCCAGCCGTGATCTTCCCGATTCCGATGAGCACGTTGTCCATTGGGCTGGTCCGGCGGGTCACCAGCGCCTGCGCCGAGACGACGATCTGGCCTGCGATGTACGCGGCGTCCACACCGCGCTGCGGGACGGACACGTGTGCCCCCAGACCGTGGACCCGGATCCGGAACCAGTCCACGCTGGCGTTGTTCGGCCCCGGCATCAGAACCAGCGAGCCCACCGGCACGTTGGACGCCATGTGCACACCGAAAGAACGGTCCGCTTCATCGATGCTGCCCCCGTCGATGATCGGTCGGGCGCCGTAGCCGACCTCTTCCCCGGGCTGCCAGGTAAAGATCACCTTTCCGGAAAACAGGTCCCGGTTCCGGTTGAGGATCCGTGCCGCGCCGATCAGGGAGGCGTTGTGGGCGTCGTGTCCGCAGGCATGCATCTTTCCGGGGCAGAGGCTCTCATACGGGACGCCGTTTGCCTCTGTTACCGGGAGACCGTCGATGTCGGCGCGCAGGACGATGCAGCGCTTTTCCCCCTCACACGGCTTCGTGCCTTCGATCTCGGCATAGACGCCCGTCACCGCGACGCGCCGGTGCGGCACGCCGATCAGGTCCAGTTCCTGTTCGATGCGTTCGGCGGTCATGTTCTCTTCTTTTGCCAGTTCCGGATGCTGATGAAACCAGCGCCGCAGCCCGACGACATAGTCGTGGTCTTCCTGCACCTGGCGGTAAAGCTTCTGTTCCAGTTCGTTCATGGTTTCTGTTCTCTCCTGTACGATTGTTGTCCTCTTATCTGAAACAGGCGCCCTTGCGGGCGCCTGTGCGGTTTTCTCGTTCAGAATCGGGCCTGATTATGCGGCTTCGCCGGCGGCGGCCTTCAGCGCGTCGACAGAGTCAAACTGCTTGGAATACAGGGTCAGGGGGGCCATCAGGGTGTCGAAAATGGTCTCAATCTCATAGCCCTGGGAGTTGACTTCGTTGGCAAGGTAAGCCTTGTGCTGGAAGGAGTTGAGGTCGATTTCGCCGCTGTTGAGGGCCTCGTTCGGGAGGTTGTAGGCGTCGAAGACCACCAGATCGAGATAGATGTTCGCATCATTCTGGTCGAGGACGTACTGGGTGGCGTTCCAGTGCTCGTTGGAGGCGCCGCAGACGCCGATCTTCACGACGGTCTTGCCCTTCTTGTCAGTCTTGTAGCTGTCGATGAGGTCCAGGAGCTCTTCGTTGGTGTACTCGGTGTCTTTGTACTCAAAGGCGGGAATGAAGGCTTCGCTGTACTTCGCGATCAGGTACTGGCCCACGAGGTCGGACTGGAAGGCTTCCTGGATGGTCTTGTAGAGCTCGTTGTCCTTGTCCTCGGTACGGGCGACAACAACGTTCACGAACGGGTTTCCGGAGTCGCCGGTGGCGTCTGCCTGGCTCTCGATGGCAAGGCCGTCACGGGACGGGACAAGGCCGGTGGGGATGGCATAGGTGCCGTTGATGGTAGCGCCGCCGAAGTCGTCCAGCGTGGCCGGCAGGGTGTTGGCCTGGGTTGGGACGATCTCGATGTTGTAGAGATACCCGGTGATATCCTTCAGTTCGGGAACCCAGCCCGCTTCGGGATCGACGGTGATAAGGCCGACACTCTCAAGGAGCTTGATGGCGCGGCCGCCGTTGGTGGCGTCGTCGGGAATGCCGATCAGGACCGGGGACGCGGCGGATGCAGAGACGGTGCCGGCGACCAGCGCGGCCAGAAGCAGAACAGAAATCAGAGTGATAAGTGTACGTTTCATTTTGTTTTCCTCCATATTGTTTTGATTATTTGATATTCTTATGGAACAGCGCACGGTTGGTGGTGCGCCGCGCCAGGGTGTTGCCGATGGTCTGGAGCAGAGACACGAACACCAGCAGGACCACTACGCAGACATTCACGATGTCCTGGTGATGCAGGTTCTGTCCGTAGTTGATGGCGAAGCTTCCGATGCCGCCGGCGCCGACCGCGCCCGCCATGGTGGTGAGGCCGATCAGGCTGATCGCCGTGACCGTCACCACGCGGATCAGGTCGGGAACCGCCTCGTGCAGGTACACGCGGAAGATGATGCCGAGCTTGCTGCTGCCCATGGCCGTGGCCGCCTCGACCTTGCCGGGGTCCACGCCCGCCAGCGCCACCTCAACCTGCCGGGTGAAGAAGGGCACCGCACCGAACACCAGCGGAACGATGGCGCCCTTGACACCGATGGCCGTTCCCACAATGAGGCGGGTCAGCGGGATCAGGAAGATCAGCAGAATCACAAAGGGGATCGAGCGGAAGATGTTCGTGACGAGATCCACGATGCGGTAGACGCCCCTGTTCTCCGCGATGCCGCCGGGTCTTGTCACCGTCAGCAGGATACCGAAAACCGCGCCGAACACGAAGGTCAGTCCCCCCGCGATCAGGAACATCTGTGCCGTTGCCAGACAGCTGTCCGCGAATTTGTCCGTATATGCCATTACATTCGGCATGATACTCGCCAGCCATTCAGCCACGCTCGATCACCTCCACTCTCACATCATGGGCCCGCAGATACTCGATCACGGCCCTGCGTTTTTCCTCTTCCCCGTCGATCAGGACCACCAGGCCTCCCAGGGGGTTGCCCCGCAGGAGTTCGACGTTGCCGAGGATAATGTTCACATTCACGCCGAAGCGGCGTGACACATCCGATACCAGCGCCTCTCCGACGCTGTCCTTCGAGAAGGTACACTGTACCAGCGTCGCGTCGGAATTGAGCACCGAGGAGTTCTCGCGGATCAGGCGGTTGATCTGGCCCATGCCCGAAGAGGTGTTCACAAACTTCTTCGTGATCGCCTGCTGCGGATTGGAGAAGACCTCGTACACGTCGCCCTCTTCCACCACATGGCCGTTCTCCATGACCGCGACCCGGTCGCAGATGGACTTCACCACGGCCATCTCATGGGTGATCAGAACGATCGTGAGGTTCAGCTTCCGGTTCAGATCCTTCAGCAGTTTCAGGATCGACTCCGTCGCGTCCGGATCCAGCGCCGAAGTGGCCTCGTCGGAGAGCAGGATCTTCGGATTGTTCGCCAGGGCTCTTGCGATGGCGACGCGCTGCTTCTGTCCGCCCGAGAGTTCGGAGGGATAGGCGTTTACCTTGTCGCTCAGATCCACCAGCTCCAGCAGCTCCAGCACACGCGACCGGATTTCTTCTTTGGAGCGCCCGGTGTACTTGAGGGGATAGGCGATGTTGTCGAACACCGTGTCCCGGTCCAGCAGGTTGAAGTGCTGGAAAATCATCCCCAGATCGCGCCGCAGCGCTTTCAGATGCTTCTCGGTAAGGCGGACCGACTGGCCGCCGCGCTCCGGTGTGTAGAAGGCGTTTCCGCCCCGGACCTCAATGGTCCCGAAGCCGTCGATGCGGATGCTCCCGGCATCCGGCCGTTCCAGAAAATTGATGCATCGTACCAGCGTGGACTTGCCAGCGCCGGAATATCCGACAATCCCGTAGACCTGACCTGCCTCGACCCGGATGTTCACATCTTCCAGTGCGATGACCTTTTTGTCCGGTGCGACGTAGGTCTTCGAGATGTGGCTGAGTTC
>JAGAFT010000259.1 GCA_017627975.1 Oscillospiraceae bacterium | reverse complement strand
GTTGACGTTGGCTTCACGGTAACCGGACTCGGAAGGCGGGTTGTTGATGACGCCGACCGTGATCAGATCGTCCGCGGCGAAGGCCATCGGCATAAGCGACAGGCAGAGCATCAGTACCAGTGCGATAGCAATTACTTTTTTCATGTTCATTCTCCTTTTCCATATTTTGGTGGGCAACCATGCCCGCTGGCATAATAAAACCACGAAAAAGCCGCTCCGTCAACCGCCCGGAGGGCGCAGAAAACGAAATCGTAAAGTTGAATAAATACAACTTTATAAGGTGGGATGAAGAATAAGTACAACTTTCCGGCGAGAAGCGGGTTTTTTTCCGATTCAAGAGAAAAATGTTCAAAATTTTCCGCCCGGGTTTTCGGTTTCCGGCGTTCCGGCCTACGGCATTTTGCCCAAAGCGCAGGCAAAAACCCAAAAAAATATCGTCCTTCGTAAAAAAAGTCCTTTGGAAAACCGTCATCCCCATGACAACGCTAATAAAAACGCTGATAAAATTGTACGCCGCAAGAGGAATCTCTCCCCGCTTCCAGCGGGGAGAGATTCCGGGCAAGGCATTTCGTCATCAAAAACAGAACGTGACGCAAACGGCAGGATATGATACAATAAAATCAGAAGATACAATCGGAAGAAACCGCAAACCGCACAGACCGTGAAGGGAAGGAGGCGGGAATATGAGGAACAGATATGTCCTTCTGGCAAAGGAGCTGAGAGGGCTTTGCACGCAGCTGCACCGCGCCGGAAGCACAAAATTCCCGAGCGAAGCAGAGCTCTCCGCCCGGTACGGATACAGCAGGCAGACCGTCCGAAAAGCGCTTGATCTGCTGGAGCAGGAGGGAAGCATCGTCCGGATCCGCGGCAGCGGGACCTATCTCTCCGCAGACGGGCGGGGGAGAGCGGGGAAGGTGGCGGTGATTACGGCCTATACCGAGGAGTACCTCTACCCGCAGCTGCTGAGGGATATCGGGGCGGAGCTGTCCCGCAGCGGCTATGAGATGCAGCGCTTTGGCAGCGGGAACCGGATTCTCCGGGAGCGGGAAATCCTCCAGCATCTGATTCAGAACCCGCCGGAGGGCATTCTGCTGGAGGGGGCGAAGACAGCGCTTCCAAGCCCGAATCTGGACCTGCTGCGGCAGCTGGATCAGAAGGGGATCCCGATCATCTACCTGCACGCGCCGCTTCCGGTGCCGAGAAACGCCGCCTATGTTCTGGACGACAACGAGGGGGGCGCGCGGATGCTGGTACGGCATCTCCTGGACCGGGGACATCAGCAGATCGCGGGGATTTTTAAAAGTGATGACCGGCAGGGGATCGAACGCTACCGGGGGTATCTCGCGGAGCTCCTGGAAGCCGGGCAGACGGTTCCGGAGGAGAGCATTCTCTGGTATGACACGGAGGACCGGGACCGGCTCATGAACGGACAGTACAACCGGCTCGACCGCTTTGTCCACAGCAGGCTGACCGGCTGCACGGCGGTTGTCTGCTACAACGACGAGATCGCCTATGCCCTCATCCGTACCCTGCTGGCGTCGGGAATCCGCGTGCCGGAGGACTGTGCCGTGGTCAGCTTTGACAATTCTCACTACTGTTCGCTCAGTCCGGTGTCCATCACCTCGCTCTCGCATGAGCGGCACCAGATGGGGACCACCGCGGCACGCTTGCTCATTCGCCTGATGCGGGGCAACAATGCCCGCGGGGTCAGGCTTCCCTGGACCCTGCGGGCACGAAACAGCGGGTGAGAAGATTCAGTATTCCCGCTTTTGGAGGATGTCTTCTGTCAGTGTGTC
>JAGAFT010000258.1 GCA_017627975.1 Oscillospiraceae bacterium | reverse complement strand
TGTCGAAGTAGTTGACGCCGGCCGCCATCGCCGCATCCACCATCCGGTCCAGCTCGACCTGATCGATGGTGCCGGATCCGTCCGGGAGCAGGGGCAGCCGCATCGCGCCGAAGCAGAGCGCCGAGAGCTTAAGATACTGAAACTGATTGTGCAGCATGTTTATCACTCCTGATCTCTGATTATTGTTTGGTTCATCTCCGTTCGTCATCCCGAAAGATGCTGTTTCCTACTCTATCCGCCGTCTCACGCTGACCTCTCCGGAATTCAGGCGGCGCAGCTCTCCGCTTTCTGTCCGCACAACGAGGGCAAAGTCCCGGTCGAGATCCAGTGCCACGGCGGGTTCCGGCTCTTTCCCGGGGGCGAGAATGTTGATTTCTCTGCCGAGCACCAGCGAGCGCCTCCGATACTCGTCAAACCAGGCCTTGTCCATCAGGCTCCCATAGTAGTGCATCAGCCGGTTCAGCACGCCGGCTGCCAGGCGGCAGCGCAGTTCCGGGATCGGCTTTTCTCCGAACGCGGAGCCGGCGATGCTTCTCAGCTCTTCCGGGAAGTCCGACACGGGAACCCGGGTGTTGATCCCGATCCCGACGATCAGATAGTTCACCTGTCCGCTCTCACAGTCCAGCGAGGCCTCTGTCAGAATCCCGCAGACCTTTCTGCCGTCCACGTAGATGTCGTTGACCCATTTGATTTCCGCCTTCACCGGAGCAAGGCTCTCGATGGCCTCCGCCACCGCGACGGCGGCACAGGCCGTGATGCTTGTGGCGTCCACCGCCTGCAGGGCAGGGCGCAGCAGCACACTCAGATAAATCCCGCTGTCCGGCGGAGAATAGAAGCTTCTCCCTCGGCGGCCGCGGCCGGCCGTCTGCTCTCCGGCGATCAGGCAGCGCCCCTCCGGGGCCCCCTCCTCCGCCATCGTCTTCAGCACCGTATTGGTGGACGAAATGCTGCGGTAAACCCGCACATCCAGTCCGTCCGCCGTGAGATATTTTCTGACGTCTTCTTCCCGCAGCACGTCGCTCGCGGAAGAAAGCCGGTAACCCTTGTTGGTAACTGAGTCTATTTCATAGCCTTCTTCCCGAAGCTGTTCGATTCCCTTCCATACCGCCGTACGGCTGACCGAAAGAGCCTTCGCCAGCTCCGTGCCCGACACATAGGTATCCGCCTGTTGCCTCAGCAGTTCCAGAATTGCGTTTTTCGTCATTTTCATCACCGAAGCCAGTATAACATATTTCATTCTCCTCCGCCACAGAAACTTGTCGCCCTCTTGACAGAATCCCTGGCTTGTGGAATAATCCAAGCGATAAACCAATCTGCGGGCCGACCTGCCGGTCCGTGAAGTGAGATGAAACGAGCTATGATCGATACCTACGGGCGGCAGATCACCTATCTCCGACTTTCCGTCACGGAACTCTGCAATCTGCGCTGCCGTTACTGCATGCCGGAGGACGGTGTCTGCAAAAAGCGTCATGAGGACATGCTCACCCAGGAAGAGATGATTACCGCCATCCGGGCCGCGGCCGCGCTCGGGATCCGCAAGCTGCGCATCACCGGCGGAGAGCCGCTTGTCAAGAGCAATATTGTCGAGCTCTGCCGTGCCGCCGCAGCAGTGGAGGGAATCGAAGATGTCTGTCTCACCACCAACGGGACATTGCTCCCGAAGCTTGCCGCTCCCCTGCGCGAAGCCGGTGTCCGCCGGCTCAACATCAGTCTGGACACGCTGGACGCGGAGAAGTTCCGTTACATCACCCGGATCGGAAACCTTGAAGACGCCGTGGCCGGCATCGAAGCCACCCTTGCCGCGGGGTTTGAAAAGATCAAGATCAATTCGGTGCTGATCGGCGGCTTCAACGACGACGAGATTCCCGCCCTTGCCGCTCTCACGAAGAAGTATCCGGTGGACGTCCGCTTTATTGAGCTCATGCCCATGTACGACAGCGGAGATTTCGGGCCGGAAGCCTTCATCCCCTACACCGTCGTGACCGAGCGACTTCCGGAGCTGTGTCCCGTTCCGGCCGACGGCGGCGTTGCAAAGCTCTACCGGCTTCCCGGCGCGCAGGGAAATGTCGGCCTCATTAGCCCGGTAAGCGCGCACTTCTGCGCCGAATGCAACCGCATCCGGCTCACGGCCGACGGGAAGATCAAGCCCTGCCTCCATTCTTCGGATGAGATCTCTCTGAAGGGACTGGATTATGAGGGCATGCTGGAGGCGCTGCGTTCGGCCATTCTCTCCAAGCCGAAATGGCACGGCGAGCTGTCCTATACCGAGCGCAGTCACGCCGCTCGAAACATGAATCAGATCGGCGGGTAAGCTGTCTCAAAACCGTTTCCGAACTTTTTTCTGCTGCCGGGATTTCCGGCAGCAGTTTTTTCGCCGGAAGCTGAAACTTTTTCTCTTTTTCTGCGTCTACAGGGGTGAGAACGTTCTTAAACCCGATGGAGGATAGCGATGGACGACGAAGCAATCCTGAATCTGTACCGCCTGCGGCAGGCGGCGGCGTTGACCGAGACCGAGGCAAAATACGGACGGCTCTGCTTCTGTGTCGCGGACCGCATTCTGAACAGCCGCGA
>JAGAFT010000027.1 GCA_017627975.1 Oscillospiraceae bacterium | reverse complement strand
TTCACCTTTGACATCAAGGGCGGCGTGAAGGAGGCCCACGCCTTCATTGACGCGCTGGAAATCTTCTCGCTGCTTGCCAACGTGGCGGACGTAAAGAGCCTTGTCATTCACCCCGCCACCACTACCCATTCCCAGCTCACCGCAGAGGAACTGGAAGATCAGGACATCCACCCAAACACCATCCGCCTCTCCATCGGCACAGAGCATATCGACGATATCCTCGCCGACCTGGAGAAGGGCTTCGCCGCGGCATCTGAAGTATAAAAAGTTATAATTTAGGAATCCCTCTTTTCCTTTTGCGATCGCCCCGGCGCCCGTCTTCCGGCATCGGGGCGATCCAATCAAGAGCAAGGAGAAATGAACATGGCGCAATATCAGCATATCGAATCCGCCCTGATCCACGGCGGCATTTACGGAGATAAGACCACTGGCGCGGTCAACGTGCCGATCTATCAGACTTCTACCTATGAGCAGCAGGGGCTCGGCCGGAATACGGGCTGGGAATATTCCCGCACCGGCAATCCGACACGCGCCGCGCTAGAAGCGCTGATCGCGGAGCTGGAGGGAGGAACAGCGGGCTTTGCCTTTGCCTCCGGCCTTGCGGCGATCACGACGGTGCTGAGTCTGTTTCGTTCGGGGGATAAGATCCTGATCTCCAGCAATGTCTACGGAGGTACTTTCCGCCTGCTCGATCAGGTGTTCCAACAGTTCGGAATCGGTTACGCCATTGCGGATACCACGAATCTGGCCGCGTTCGAGGCGGCCATTACGCCGGAGGTCCGGGCCGTTTTGGTGGAAAGCCCGGCAAACCCGCTGCTGACGGTCACGGATCTGGCCGCAGTCTCGGAAATCGCTCACAGACACGGGCTTCTCTCCATCGTGGACAATACCTTCATGACGCCCTATCTGCAGCGGCCGCTGGAGCTGGGCGCCGACATTGTGGTGCACAGCGCAACCAAGTATCTCGGCGGACACAGCGATCTGATCGCGGGACTGGCCGTGGTCAGGGACAGCGCTCTGGCCGCAAGGCTTGCTTTCCTTCAAAACGCGGCGGGCGCAGTGCTGGGACCGTTTGATTCCTTTTTGCTGATCCGCGGGATCAAGACGCTGGGCGTGCGAATGGACAGACATGTGGAAAACGCGGAGAAAGCCGCCGCTTTCCTGCGGAACCACTCGGCGGTGAAGAAGGTCTACTATCCCGGACTGCCTGACGCGCAGGGCTATGAGATCAACCGCAGGCAGGCAAAAAACGGCGGCGCCATGATTTCCTTCGAGCTGGACGAAAAGCACGAGATCCGGCAGTTTTTCTCCTCCCTGAAGCTGATCGCTCTGGCGGAGAGTCTTGGCGGCGTGGAAAGCCTGGTGTGTCATCCGGCCACTATGACCCACGCCTCTATTCCCAGGAAGATCCGGGAGGCGGTGGGAATCACGGACGGTTTGATCCGTCTCTCCATCGGGATCGAGAATGCCGAAGATCTGCTTGCGGATCTGGAGCAGGCCATAACGGAAAGTGAGGTCAGATAACATGGCGGTATATGAATCCATGCAGGAGCTTATCGGCAACACGCCCCTTGTGCGCCTGACACAGTTGGGACTGCCCGCGGACGCGCGGCTCTACGCCAAGCTGGAGACCTATAATCCGGCGGGCAGCGTCAAAGATCGCGTGGGCAAATATATGATCGACGCGGCGGAGCGAGACGGGCTGCTCAGACCGGGCGGGACCATCATCGAGGCCACGGCAGGCAATACCGGGCTCGGGATCGCCTTTGCCGCGCTGGGCCGGGGTTACCGGGTGATTTTCGTTGTGCCTACCAAATTCTCGCAGGAAAAGCAGACGCTGATGCGTGCCCTCGGCGCGGAGATCCTCAATACGCCGCGTGAGGACGGAATGCTCGGCGCCGCGGCCAAGGCCGAAGAGCTGCGCTCGTCTATCCCCGGTGCAGTCATGCTGGGGCAGTTCAAGAATCCGGCGAATCCGCTTTCTCACTATGAGACCACCGGTCCGGAGATCTACCGGGACTTGGAAGGGAAAATCGACTGCTTTGTGGCGGGCGCGGGCAGCGGCGGTACTTATACCGGCGTGGTAAAATATCTGAAGGAGCAAAACCCTGCGATACGGGGCGTGCTGGCCGACCCGCTGGGATCCACCATCGGCGGCGGGGAGCATGCAGATTATGACATTGAGGGCATCGGAAACGATTTTATCCCCGAGACCATGGACATTTCTCTGGTGGATCAGGTAATCAAGGTCAGTGACACAGAGGCCTTTGCGGAAGTGAAGGAGCTTGCTGCGAAGGAGGGCCTGATTGTTGGCACCTCATCCGGCGCAGCTGTGGCTGCGGCCAAAAAGCTGATTGAAAACGGCGTGCGGGGAAACATCGTCACGCTGCTGCCGGACCGGGGCGAGCGCTATTTCAGCAAACATCTATATGATTGAGGGAGAGCAGACCATGGATTTTTATGTGGAACAGGCCGTTTTGGACGCGGGCGTGAAAATTCTGTTTGCCGCGGCATACGGGATCGACAACCATGGCGAAGACCCGGAATGGGCGGCCTATCGGGAAAAGCGGCTGGAAGAGCTGTACACGGCATATGAGATGCTGGAGGTACACGACGACCCGATCCTGGAGGGCTTCAACATCCTCCACGACCGCACCGGCGTCAAGCGTCGAAAAAATATCCCTGCCAGTGAGAACCTCATCAAGTTGCTTAAAAAGAACCGCGGAATGTTCTATATCAACCAGGCCGTGGATATCTATAATCTCATCTCGCTGGAGAGCAAGCTGGCGTTGGGCGCCCACAATATCGACCGGGCAGACGGAAACATCACGCTGCGCTTTACCGACGGCAGCGAGCGCTTCGTCCCCATCGGCCAGAGCGAGCCGATCCCCGTGGCGGCGCATGAGTACAGCTACTGCGACGATGCCAACGAAGTGCTTTGCCGCTTAGAGATTCGCCAGGTGGAGAAGACCAAGGTGGACGAGGAAGCACAGAACGTCTTTTATATTGTGCAGGGCAACGACGCCACGCCCGATGAACTGCTGAGGGAAACGGCACAGCGAATCATAGACTTGACCACCCGTTATTGCGGGGGACAGGGCGAAATCATTGTTCCCTCCGTCATATGAAAAGGCCGCGGAAGCGAAATGCGCTTCCGCGGCCTTTTTGATCAGAAGATATGAAACTTTTTCCCCTCTTGACAAAGCCGATTCCTGCGAGTGCTATTTCACTGAAATTATTTTCACTGAATCTAAATTCAGCAAAGAGGTGATTCCCTTTCTTAATGCTACTGGACAGTTTAACATGATTCTATTGTTTTGTCCACTTCTACTGGACAATTTTATCATTAAGTGAAAAATTGTCCAGCACAGCAAGGAACGGATCGTATTCCGGCTGACGTGTGGCGACGGCCTTGGCCTAGGGGAGATAAAAGGCTGAAAAAGCAATGTTGGGACTGTGCCTCACCCTTATAGTGGGGCACTTTTCTCGTCTGCTGCAAAACAAAAGTATTTTTCATTAACAGAGGAATTATGGTATGTTACCAAGACCAACCGTGTGGATGGTCTGGTAGAAAGCTGGGTCTGCATGGGTATTAAGGACCGCCTGTTCAATGGCTTCCAGAATTGGAACGGCGGGTATGACGGCTGGCTCAAATGGTGCGACACCCTGTATGAGCCCGATGCATACTATAACATTCCCGGCCCTCATGGCCAGGTGCGCCTGACGCTTCAGCAGTACAAGGACGCAATGGGTCAGCTCTTCCAGCACTTTACGATGGAACTCGGTGCTTTCGAGAACCTGATTACCAAGGGAGACTGGTGTGCGATCCGTTACAACGTCAAGATCCGCAATCTCGATACCGGCGATGAGATTCTCCAGAACACGATGGAGTTTGTTAAGTTCAAGAAAAATCCTGATCCCATTGGTGTTCGTGTCGTAGAGGGTTGGGCCTTGAGCGATATCTCGCTGGCATGAACTTGGCGTATTATTATGTAATCACGAGCGTCTCTTCTCTGTGAAGGGACGCTCGTTTCTGTCTGTATGCACAATCGTGTGCCCGTTTGAACCCAACGATAGTGAATCCAGGCTGTTTTTGGGTTCAGCCTGGATTCATCGTGTGCTTGTATCAATTTGCCTCGGAATGGGGATTTTGTGCTCCAATTGTTAAGCTATATGGCACAGAGTGAACGTGAATTCATGAAAAAGCAGAAAAGGCAAGAGGCTCAAACGATCCTCTTGCCTTTTC
>JAGAFT010000257.1 GCA_017627975.1 Oscillospiraceae bacterium | reverse complement strand
CTCCCCGCTGTCCTCCAGATCCGCCGCGACAAAGTAGACGCACACGGTCCAGGTCTCATCCTCGCCGACGGGAGGCAGCGCTTCGATCTTCTCATACCCTTCGTCGTCAATGGGCGACATCTCATAGATCTGTGAGATCTGGTCCTCGCTCAGAGGCTGGTTCTTCATCCGGTCATAGTACTCCCGGATGAGCGGGCCCCCAACCGTAGCGAGAATAGCCGGAAAGCTCACAACCAGCGTTCCGATCACGGCCAGCAGAACCGCCACGCCCAGCAGCCGTTTGAAGAAACCCTTCAGATACAGGTTCCACACCCGCTTCAGCCAGGGGGCATACTGGTAGTAATCCTTGAGTTCCTGCCGTTTGGCTTTTTTGGCCGCTTTCCAGCGTCTCCGCTTTTCCTTGTGGGTCAGCTTCTCCTTCTTCGCCGGAGCCGCCGGTGTGTTCAGATTGTTTTCATCCATAACCGTGCATGCACTTCCTTTCGTATCACAATTCATTTTATTATATCACTTCTTATCCAACCAACTTCCAACCAGAGGGTCCGGACGGTTCCGTGGAGCGGGATGAAATCCATTGCCCCCTGTCCGTCCTTTCTCTGAAGATTTTCTGAAGAACCGGGCTCTGGCTGGATCTTGGTTGGATTGGCTGTGATAAGATATAATTGCGAACATAGAGGGAGTACGCGGAATTTCCATACGGCATTCAACCGAACGCATGCCCCTTTGATCAGAAAGGAGAAACGAAAATGAAAAAGATGCTCGCAATGATGATGGTGCTCTGCATGATGCTCTCCGCGTTGTGCTGCACCGCTTTTGCCGACGACGGCTATCAGATCCAGGTCCTTGACCAGGACGGTTATCCGGTCCAGGGTGTCGCCGTGCAGTTCTGCTCCGATGAGCAGTGCATGCTGGGCAAGACCGATGAAGAGGGCATCGCCGTCTTCGATATGCCGGCCGGCAGCTATACGATCCACCTGCTGAAGGTTCCCGCCGGCTACGAGAAGGATACCAAAGAGTATGCCGCTCCCGAGACGCCCGAGCTCGTGACCCTCACGGTCAATCAGGAAGTCAAGCCCTCCCAGACGGTCGCCGCGGCCGGCGATCAGGCCAAGGAAGCCCCCGATGAGAGCGAGTTTGTGCTCGACGCGCCGGTCGTCGGCCTGCACTTCGTCACGCCGGAGAGTCTTCGCAGCCTGAAGGGCAATCTTGTCTGGAACGCCGACTTTATCGACACCGGCGTGCTGAACATTCCGGTGGAGTACTACGCCGTCCCGAAGGCCGACATGGATGCGTATTATGACTTTGCCGAAGAATACATCACCGCCTACTTCGCTGAGCAGGAACTCCCCGAGGCTCCCGACCCCTCCTGGATGAGCGGTTTTGAGGACGCTATTGTCTATGACCTCTACGCCATCAACGAAGGCCGCGGCGAGGCTGAACTTCGCGAAGTTCTGGCCGACACCTATATGATGGGCGATGAGGATCTGGCCTCCGTGATCGAAATCGGCAAGGACGGCGACACGACCTTCTTCCTGGTCCAGTACGCCTCGGTCCTGTCCCAGCTGGACGACTATCGCTCTGTCATGGGCGACTATTATGCTGAGTTTGAGTCCCTTGTGAACGATTCGAGCGTCTTCCTCTCCGGTCTGACCCTCAGCGCGCCGCAGTGGCCCACCGAGCTCGCCATCGGCGATCAGATCAGCTTTGAGACTTCCGACCTCGCCGGAAGCCCGGTGAACAGCGCGGATCTCTTCGCCCAGGCCAAGGTCACCATGATCAACCTCTGGGCGACCTGGTGCGGTCCCTGCAAGGGCGAGCTGCCCGAGCTCGGCGAGATGGCAAAGGAATTCGAGGCCCAGGGCGGCCAGCTTGTCGGTCTTTGCCTCGACGCGGAGGATGACGAAACCATCGCCACCGCCGAAGCGCTCCTCAGCGATGCCGGCGCGGCGTATCTGAACCTGCGTCCCATGGAAGG
>JAGAFT010000256.1 GCA_017627975.1 Oscillospiraceae bacterium | reverse complement strand
TTGTGCAACCTCGGCCGGCGGCGTCTCTGTCGGCGCACTCTTCATGGCGGGCTATGTCCCCGGCGCGCTGCTGGCGATCGCGCTGATGGTGGGGTCCTACATCATCTCTGTAAAGCGCAATTATCCCAAGGGCGCACCCTTCTCCCTGAAAAACTTCATCAGGCAGATCGGCCAGTCCATCTGGGCATTGCTCGCGGTGCTGATCGTCGTGGTCGGCGTGGTCGGCGGTGTCTTCACGGCCACCGAGTCTGCGGCCATCGCGGTCATCTATTCGCTGATCGTTTCCGTGTATATCTACAGAGGGCTTAACTGGAAGGGCGTCTGGAAGAGCCTGGAGCAGTGCATCGACACGCTGGCGATCGTGCTGATCCTGATCTCCCTCTCCGGCGCGTTCGGCTACTGCCTGACCAATCTGCACGTCCCCGCCAAGGCGGCGACTTTCATCACCAGCATCTCCAGCAACCGCGTTGTCGTGATCCTGATGCTGAACCTTATTGTTCTGCTTCTTGGCATGATCATGGACATGGCGCCCATCATCCTGATCGCGACGCCGATTCTGCTTCCGGTTGCGCTGGAAGTGGGGATTCACCCAGTGCAGTTCGGCATCATGATGGTGCTCAACTGCGGCATCGGCTTGCTCACGCCGCCGGTCGGCGCGGTGCTGTTCATCGGCTCCGCCGTGGCAAAAAGACCGATGGAGAAGGTGGTCAAGGCAACGCTGCCCTTCTATTTCTGCATGCTCGTGGCGCTGATTCTGATTTCGTTTATTCCGGATATCAGCCTCTGGCTGCCGAGACTTACAGGTTCCCTGTAAGTTCCGGCATGTACTTGAAGGAACATAAGCGCGAGCCACTTATGTCCCTTTCCCATTGAAAGGAACGAGAAAACGTGTTTACTGAGAACAAAACGATAAACGGCCGCGACATCGGCGGGGGCGTCACCCGCAAGGTGCTTTCCTACAGCCCGAACCTGATGACCGTCGAACTGAAGTTTCCCGCAGGGGCGGTGGGGGCAAAACACTCGCACCCCCATGAGCAGATCGGCTACATCGTAAGCGGAAGCCTGGTTTACCAGGAGGAGGGACAGCCGGATCAGGTCCTTCATACCGGGGATACCTATTATGTGGCGCCCAATGTCGTCCACGGCGTTCAGATCCTGGAAGATACCACGCTTCTGGACATTTTCACACCGATGCGGGAAGATTTTATCTGACGGAGGAAAAACAATGAAAGAATTCATGGACAAAGATTTTCTGCTGGAGACGGAGACCGCCAAACACCTGTTTCACGACTATGCAGAGCATATGCCGCTGGTGGACTACCACTGCCACATCAATCCGAAAGAAATCTTCGAAGATCGCCGCTTCGACAACCTTGTCGAGGTGTGGCTGGGCGGAAAGCAGCCGGAGGGCGGCTATTTCGGAGATCACTATAAATGGCGCGTGATGCGCTCCAACGGTGTCAGCGAGGATTATATCACGGGAGACCGGCCGGATTATGAGCGCTTCCTCAAGTTTGTCGAGGCGCTGGAGATGGCCATCGGAAACCCGATGTATCATTGGTGCAACCTGGAACTGCGGCAGTTTTTCGGCTATGACAAGCCCCTGACGGTGGAAAACGCCGAAGAGGCCTGGAACTTCTGCAACGAAAAGCTTCGGACGGATCCGGACCTGACCGTGCGCGGCATCATCAAGAAGGCGAATGTGGCGTTCATCGGCACCACCGACGATCCCGTGGATACTCTGGAATGGCACGGGCGCATCGCGGCCGACGAGAGCATCGATGTGAAGGTCTGCCCGTCCTTCCGCCCGGACAAGGCCATCAACATCCAGAAGGAAGGCTTTGCCGAATACATCGGGAAGCTGGCAAAGAGCGTCGGAAAGGAAAGCCTCGATTCGGCAGAGGAAGTCATGGACGCCTTGGTACAGCGCCTGGAATTCTTCAAGACCATGGGCTGCCGCGCCAGCGACCACGGCCTGGATTATGTCCCCTTCCGCCCCGCCTCCGCCAAGAAGGTCAACGAGATTTTCCAAAAAGCGATGGCCGGCGAGAGCGTGAGCAAAAAAGAGGCCGAGAAGTATCAGACGGCCGTCCTTCTGTGCCTGGGCAAAGCCTACCACCGGCTCGGAATCGCCATGCAGATCCACTATTCCTGCTACAGAAATGCAAACGAGCGTATGTTCCGCAAACTGGGGCCCGATACCGGCTTTGACATGATCTCCCAGAACACCTGCGGCCAGGACATCGCCCGTTTCCTGTCTGCACTGGATGAGAGCGGCGAGCTGCCGAAGACGATTCTCTACTCCCTCAACCCCGCAGACAACGCACAGCTCGGCACCATACTCGGCAGCTTCCAGTCGGATGAGGTTCCCGGAAAAATCCAGCACGGCAGTGCCTGGTGGTTCAATGATACCAAATCCGGCATGGAGGAGCAGATGAAGTCCCTGGCCAACCTGAGCCTGCTGGGGAATTTTGTCGGCATGCTGACCGACTCGCGCTCCTTCCTCAGCTATGCAAGACACGACTATTTCCGGCGCATCCTCTGCAACCTGGTGGGCAACTGGGTGGAGAACGGCGAGTATCCCAATGACGACAAAGCACTCAAGCGCATCGTCGAGGGAGTCTGCTTCCGGAATGCTGAACGCTATTTTGAACTCTGACTGACGGAAGGAGAAAATCTCAAATGGACCGTTTATCATTTGCAACACTGGAAAAACAGGGTTATTCCGGCTATCTTCTGAAAGATGCGCCTGAGCGCGTGGTACAATTCGGGGAAGGAAACTTTCTGCGGGCGTTCGCCGACTGCTTCGTCGACCTGATGAATGAGAAGGCCGGCTTCAACAGTAAGGTCGTTCTGGTTCAGCCCCGCGGAGGCCACCCGGAAGCGGCGGACCGTTTCGCCGAGCAGGACGGACTCTATACGCTGATCCTGCGCGGACGCGAGAACGGACAGCCTGTGGAGCGCAGGAGAGTGATCTCGGCCGCGTCCCGCTGCCTGGATCCCAAACGCGACTGGGAAAAGCTTCTGGACTGTGCGCGCAACCCGGTGCTGCGTTTTGTGATCTCCAATACGACGGAAGCGGGGATCGCCTTTGACCCGGCCTGCAGGGCCGAGGATACACCGCCCTCCGCCTTCCCCGCAAAACTCACGGTTTTCCTGCATGAGCGCTGGAAGCTGGGCCTTCCCGGCGTCATCATCCTTTCCTGCGAGCTGATCGACCACAACGGCCAGGAGCTGCGCCGCTGCGTCAACGAATATGTGAAGCTCTGGGGGCTGGAGGACGGCTTTGCCGCGTGGCTGGATAAGGAGAACATCTTCTGCTCCACCCTGGTGGACCGGATCGTCACCGGTTCCCCGAAGGCCGATGCACCGCGCCTCTGGGAGGAGTTTGGGTATGAGGACCAGCTCATCGACACCGGAGAGGTTTTCGCGGCCTGGGTGATCGAGGGACCGCAGTCCATCCGGGACGAGCTTCCCTTCGAGCAGGCGGGGCTTCCCATCCAGGTGGTGGACGACGTGACGCCCTATAAGCAGCGCAAGGTGCGCATCCTCAACGGCGCCCATACCTCCATGGTCCTCGGCGCTTACTTGGGCGGCAAGAACATCGTGCGCGACTGCATGCAGGATGAAGCGATCCGCAGCTTTCTGGAGAAAACCATGTTCGAGGAAATCATCCCGACGCTCGATCTGCCGAAGGAAGAACTCAGTTCCTTTGCCGCTTCGGTGATCGACCGGTTTGACAATCCGTACATCGACCATCAGCTGCTGGATATCTCCCTGAACTCCGCTTCCAAGTGGAAAGCGCGCGTGATGCCCAGCCTGACGGAATATGTAAAGCGGGCCGGGAAGCTGCCGAAACGCCTCACGTTCTCGCTGGCCGCCTTCATCGCCTTCTACTGCAGAGGCGAACGAAACGGGGAGGCATACCCCGTGCGGGATGACCAGTGGGTGCTGGACTTCTTTGCTGCGCATAAGAATGACGACAACGCCGCCCTCGTGCATGCGGTTGTGACCGACGAGCGCTTCTGGGACGGAGCGCTGAACGGAATCGACGGACTGGAAGAGGCTGTGACCGCCGATCTGAACCGCATTGACGAAGTCGGCATGTATGAAGCCATGAAGGAGTGCGCGGGATGAAGCTCATCCGCATCCATCCCGCGGATAATGTGGCGGTGGCCCTGACCGATCTCACTGCAGGCGAACACCTGACATCGGGCGGCGCGGAAGTTACCGCCTCAGAGAACATCGCCCGCGGACACAAAATCGCGCTGAGCACGATTCCCGAAGGGGAAGCGGTCGTCAAGTACGGCAATCCGATCGGTATTGCAAAGACGGAGATCCCGGCGGGAACCTGGGTCCATGTCCATAACGTACGGACCGGGCTCAGCGAGAGCGCGGACTATGCCTATGAGCACAGGATATTTCCGCTGCCCGCGACAGAGCCCAGAACGTTTCAGGGCTACCGCCGCGAGGACGGGCGTGCCGCCGTGCGCAACGAGCTCTGGATCATCCCCACCGTGGGCTGTGTCAACAGCATCGCGACCGCGCTGGTGAAGGAGAATCAGCATCTGGTCACCGGCAGCATCGACGGTCTCTATACCTTCGCCCATCCCTTCGGTTGCAGCCAGATGGGAGAGGACCATGCCCAGACGCGGAAGCTCCTGGCGGCGCTGGTTCGCCATCCCAACGCGGGGGGCGTGCTGGTGCTGAGCCTGGGCTGTGAAAACCTGACGCAGGAACAGTTCAAAGCCGAGCTGGGGGAGTGGGATGACCGACGGGTCAAGTTCCTGGTCTGCCAGCAGGCGGAAGACGAGCTGGCCGCCGGCGCCGCGCTGCTGGAAGAGCTGGCGGCCTATGCCGGACAGTTCCGGCGGGAAGAAATTCCGGCCTCAGAGCTTGTGGTCGGCATGAAGTGCGGCGGCTCGGACGGCCTGTCCGGCATCACGGCCAATCCCACCGTGGGACGCTTTTCGGACCGGCTGGTGGCTCTGGGCGGAAGCACCGTCCTGACCGAAGTACCTGAGATGTTCGGCGCGGAAAACATTCTGTTCTCCCGCTGCGAAACCAGGGAGGTCTTTGACAAGGCGGTGCGGATGGTCAACCGCTTCAAGGACTATTTTGTCAGCCACGGCCAGGTGGTCTATGAAAACCCGAGCCCCGGCAACAAGGCCGGCGGCATCACCACGCTCGAGGACAAGTCCTGCGGCTGTGTCCAGAAGGGCGGAAGCGCCCAGATCACGGACGTGCTGGAGTATGCCGAGCCCGTGCGCAGAAAGGGTCTGAACCTGCTTTCCGGTCCGGGCAATGATCTGGTCTCGGCGACGGATCTGACCGCGGCCGGCGCCCATCTGATTTTATTCACCACCGGGCGCGGCACCCCCTTCGGAGCGCCGGTGCCCACGGTCAAAATATCCACCAATACCGCGCTGTATGAGAAGAAGGGCAACTGGATCGACTTTAACGCCGGGACCGTCGCCGAGGGAGAGAGCCCGGATGAAGCGGGCGAGCGCCTGCTGGACTTTGTGCTGGAGGTTGCCGGCGGCCGGCAGACGAAAAACGAACTGCACAACGCCAGAGAAATCTCCATTTTCAAAGACGGTGTGGTGCTTTGAAAGAATCCGTGATACAGAACCAAGAGGGAAGGGGGCGGAATGGTCATACCGATCAATAACACGGAAAAGAATGCGCATGCAGCCGGAACAGGCAGAAATGCGCGCGAGACCGCCTACCAGATCATACGGGACAAGATCATCGGCTGTGAGCTCAAGCCCGGGGAAGCGATCAGCGACAAACAGCTTGCCGATGAGCTGCAGATGAGCCGCACACCGGTAAGAGAGGCACTGATCATCCTGTCTACCAGCAACATGGTTGTGATGAAGCCTCAGACAGGGACCTTTGTCTCACCGATTGACGTTCACCGGATGGATACGGAGCAGTTCGCCCGCTATGCCCTGGAGAAGGAAATCATCACCAGGGCCTGCGGCCATATCACGGAGGAACACCGATGGCTGTATGAGGAGAATCTGCGAACCTACCGGCACTATGCGGAGCTTTCGAGCGAGAACAGGGGAAAGAACCTTCTGCGCTTGGATAACGAGTTCCACCGGATTGCGTTTCTGGCGGTTGGCCGGGAGGAGAACTACCGCATTCAGTTTGGCCAGCTCCAGCATATTGAGCGCATGCGTATGCTGAGCCTGCATTTTATGGGACAGGAGACCAACGTGAAAGACCATACCGGACTCTATCAGGCGATCGCGGACGGAGACCTGAAAACAACGCTGGAGAGACTGGAGGTCCATATGGGCCGTTACCGGGAAAATCTTGCCGCGGTGCAGGAGCGCTATCCGGACTATTTCAGCATGAGCTAAGGAGGAAGAACATGCCGATGCAAATGGGTTTTCGCTGGTACGGCGAAGGAAATGACAAAATCACGCTGTCGGATATCCGGCAGATTCCCGGGGTAAGCACCATTGTCTGGGCGCTGCACGACAAGATGCCCGGGGAGGTCTGGCAGCCGGCGGAGATCAAAACCGTCGTCGATCAGATCGAGGCGGCAGGCTTCAATGCGGAAGTGGTGGAGTCGGTTAACGTTCACGACGACATCAAAATCGGGCTGCCCACGAGAGATCAATACATTCAGAACTATATCCAGACCATCCGCAATCTCGCCCCCTTTGGCGTCAAGGTGATCTGCTATAACTTCATGCCGATCTTTGACTGGACACGCACAGACCTGTTTCACCCGGTGGGAGACGGTTCAACGGCGCTTTTCTATGAAGCGGGCATGATCCAGGACGACCCGAAGGCCATGGCGAACTACATTCTTGAGAATCTCAACGGCCTGACCTTCCCCGGCTGGGAACCGGAGCGCATGGCCAGGCTGGACGAGCTCTTTGATGCGTACAAGGATGTGACCAAAGAAAAACTCTGGGCAAACTTCAAATACTTCCTGGAGGCGATTATGCCGGTCTGCCATGAGTGCGACATCAAGATGGCGGTCCACATGGATGATCCGCCCTGGGACATTTTCGGCCTGCCCCGCCTGCTGGTGGACGCCGAGAGCATCGACCGCTTCCTGAAAATGGTCGACGACCCGTATAACTGCCTCACGCTCTGCTCCGGCAGCCTGAATGCCAACCCGAAGAACAACGTGGCCGCCGTGGTTCGCAAGCATTGCGACCGCATTGCGTTTGCTCACATCCGCAACGTCAAGCACTTCCCGAACGGGGATTTCTCGGAGGCCAGCCACCGCGACTGCGACGGAGATACCGGAATCCTGGATATTCTGCGCGCCTATCACGAGTGCGGCTTTGAAGGATATATCCGCCCGGACCATGGGCGCCAGCTCTGGGACGAAACACCCGGAAACGTGAGACCCGGCTACGGCCTGTATGACCGCGCGCTCGGCATCATGTACATGCTGGGAGCCTGGGACTTGATGGACAAGGAGGCAGCGGAAGCCTGATTCTGACTGCGCAAACGCTGTGGGCTGCCCGCAGAGAGAAAAGAAAGACGGCTGGCCGGAGGATTTGGCGAATATCAAAATGGAATGAATCAGGATGGAAACGCATCAGACTGCATGCTTGCAGCCTGATGCGTTTTACGCTTTTCGGACACAGCTGAACGACAGCTGTAAACATGCACAAAAAATAGTTCAAAAATTTGTTCATACTGCCGGTCCTGTTTGACAAATTATACAAGGCGGGCTATAATGCAGAGCAAGAGATGCCGGTGAAAGTCCGGTATTCCAGAAAGAAACAGAAAAGGAGAAATCAACATGAAAAAGAAACTGTTTGCACTCTTCCTGATTGCTGCACTCATGCTCTGCATGATCCCAGCGGCTTTCGCAGCGGACGATGAGATCACCCTCGATGTCATCATCTGCCAGTACGGTCCCAACACCAACGAGTGGTTCTTGGGCAAGGGCATGGACGGCTCCAACTTTGTCGAGAAGTTTGAAGCGGCCAACCCCGGCATCAAGCTGAATCTGGACGTGGTGTCCTGGAACGATGTCTACAC
>JAGAFT010000255.1 GCA_017627975.1 Oscillospiraceae bacterium | reverse complement strand
ATAGACTTACCATGGAGTTTTCAAATTGGGCCGTCCTCCGGATAAAGGAAGATGGCCCATCTCAATATATGGCAACCCCATTATTGTTTACCATGTAACAACCTTATCCACGATGGATTGCTGTTCCATGCTACTTTTTCTTAGATATATTCGCGTCGTTTCTATACTCTCGTGTCCCATTAGGTCAGCAAGAAGAGCTATGTCGTTGTACTTTTCCAGAAAGTTCTTCGCGAAACGATGCCTGAAGGAATGAGGGTATACGACTTTGGTATTAAGCCCGTATTTTTCCGCATAGTTCTTCAGTTGTTGCGAGATCCCCCTAGCTGTGATGCGTTCCTCAAATCCATTGTTTCTGAGCATATGGATTTCTGGTTATACGGAAAAGAAGGGGCGCCGACCCTGCTGCTGATCCCCGGGCTGGGAGTATCCCACGAGATCTTCCTCCCTCTGATCGACTTTTTGAAGGAACGCTTCCGAATCATCGCCGTCGGGATCGACGGTTTCCTGATCGGGAAGGAATCCTCCTTCACCTCTGTCGATGACCAGGCCGGACAGGTCATCCGCTACGCCGTCGGCAATCTAGATGGCCACTTCGATGCGGCCTATGGACTTTCCCTCGGCGGGAAGATCCTCTCACGCGTCCTGGAACGGGGCGAGATCACCGTCGACCATGCGGTCATGGACGCCACTCCCCTGCTCCCGCTTCCCCGATGGAGTGTCGATCCCCTACGGTATTACCAGAGCCTGAATGTCTGGACCTGCTATCACTGGACGGGTTTCTGGAAGCGGGTTTTCCGCTCGCACTATTTCAACGTGCTGCTGGAGGAATGCCGGAAGGTCTGGCCTTACGGCGGCGGCAAGGCCGTCCGTGACGGCTACAAGGACGTCTATACCCATAAGCTGGAGTCCATCCATGGTGAGGACATCCATTTCTGGTACGGCAGCAAGGAGGCCTTCGTCGCGAAGCCACAGGTAAAGCATCTGCGGGTCATCTATCCTGGCATTAAGGTGGAACTCTTTCCCGGGATGAACCACGGACAGCTGCTCATCGACCATCCGGACATGGTCGCGCAGAGGCTCTCCGGAATGCTGGGCGATACGGCTTAGGATAAAGGGCGCTACCGATAGCGGCAGCGCCCTTTCAAGCGGTAACGGTGTTCCTCTGGAACGGCCGGATGCCGTCACTCATTGAACCCGTAGTCCAAGTAGTCGCAGTCCTCGGTGAGTCTCCTGAGGTCCGTCTTCCAGCATGTGTTGATCAGCTTGACCAGCATGTCGACGAGACTGTCGACATGCTCGAGCTCGACGGCTTCCTTCAGTGCGTTCAGGTAATCCCCGGTGCAGTGCTCCGGGAGATTGATCCACGGGTATCCCGCAGCGACGAGCTGGCTGTTCATCAGGAGCCAGGCCGTCTGGATGTTCCCTGCCCTGAACGGCTGGATGAAGATGAGGAAGAAATGCCCGAGCATGGCCCGCACGAAGGGGTCTACCTCTCTCTGGAACAGCTCCGACAGGGCTTTGACCGCATCTTCGATCTCCGCGGCGTCGACGGTGGCGTGCCGTGAGCCGATGATGCAGGAGTCTTCCCAGGATCTCCTCGTCCACAGGTCTTCCGGCATCCTGAGCAGGCCTTCCTTGACGCCGGGTTCGAACAGGACGTAGTTCCAGTCCGGGTAGTGCAGGGCGGCCAGGCTGGCCACCCGGTTCCCTCCCGTCAGGGAGTCGAGGATATCCCTCGCGACGCGCCGGAACGCCTTGCGGTAGCCTCGCTCCAGCAGCAGGTCCTTTCTGATTGCCTTGTAGAGTTCCGATGCTGTGCCGTCTTCTACTACGGATTCCTCCTCCGGGGCCTTGTAATCCGCCCGGATCCCGGGGATGTCCATTTCATTCCATGTCCGGTTCACGATTTCAGGCCTTTCGTGCTCAAGGGTGTCCTGGAGCCTCAGGATGATCTCGCTGACGGATCGGGAGCAGCCTCTGCAGTCCAGGCTGTCCTTCATGAGGAGGACCTCCTGCCGCATCAGCCTCCACATCAGGCGGATCCGGTTCCCCAGCGCTCCGGTTTGTCTCAGCCGCACCGGTTTGCCGGAATCGGCGGAGAACAGCTTCTCCGCGCCCTTCATATACTCGTAGACGGACCCGGCGATGTCATCAGCCATTTCCGCGTGTCCGATGTTGCGGAGTTCCCCGGCGAGATGCATTGCCCGTTCCGGATAGTATTCCTCCTTGGCGGCCTTGATGAGGTCCGAGGGGTCGGTCATCTTCGCAAGGCAGGTCCGGGCTTCCAGTGCAGGTACATTGAATTTCTCTTCCGACGCCTTCAGGAGCGCCAGGTGCAGCGGGAAGAGACGGACTCCGAAGCGCTCCTCCACGAGGACGTCCTCCGGGACGTCTCCGCGGACTTCCACGAGGCTGGTGCCGAACGGCAGTTCGCAGACAGTGCCCCTGGCGAACTTGCTGCGGATGACGAGCTCCTCAGGAATGAGCGTGTCGGCGCTGTAGTAGTCGAGTGAGCAGTCTGGCGACAGGCACCACTCTTCCGGATAGAGGTGGTTCAGGTATTCGACGATGAAAGGCCAGTACGCCCTGTACCAGTCGGTGGGGTCGCTGTCCTCTTTTGCGAAGCATACGACATACCATCCGTCCAGCACCTCCCTGAGCGTGCCGACCCCGATGAGCACTTTCAGGTTCTCATCGCCCAGTCCGTCGGGATTGTGGAGGACCGCGCCGCTCTTGTGATCCGGGGCGGAGAGGACGGCTTCCAGTGCCGCCATGGCTGCGCACCGCTGTTCGGTAGTGTAGTTCTGTGTTTCCATGATGATTTGTTCTTAGCGGTTGTTAAGTGAATATTTTCGTTGATCATCCAGCGTTTACGTGTTTCCGCCTTGATCACTGCATGAAGAGCTCGATGCGGCAGTGGCGGTTGGCTGAGACAGGCTCATAATTTGCCGTCCCTCCCTCCGACAAAACCTCTATTCTCTCCCTCGGCACTCCACGTTTCTCCATCAGGGTTGCGACATGCCCGGCCCGTGCCTTCGCCAGAGACTCGTTCTTCTCGGGAGATCCGGTTGCGGAGTCGGCGGCCCCGGTGATCCGCACCTTAAGGTTCCGGGCGACAGCGAGGTCCGCCGCCGCATTGATGGCGAGGATCTGCGGGGAGTCCGTGACATGTGTCCCGGCGAGGCGGAAGAAGACGAAGACCGGAGGCCCGAGCGGCACTTCTCCCCTTCCGATCTCCTGAAGGTACGGGGGAAGCGCGATGTCACTTGCCTGTATAGAACTAGCCGAAGACGTCACCGGCGCGGGTGCGGCCGCGTTTTCTCCGGATCTTGCCAGCGGACGGATTCTGCCGCCCTCGAAGCGCAGTCCCGTGCCGATGTCCGGCAGCCGGAGAGTTTTTCCATCCCAACTCGGGTCGGCAAGTCTTGCGCGAAGCGAGTTCAGTCCGCTGTAGTTGTTGTGCGGGTGGTAGTGGCACCCGCAGGCGCAGGTGAGGGAGAAGGACGTGTCCACGGAAAAGGGACAGACCTTCGTGCTGTCCTGGGCTTGGCTCGTGAGCGTCCCCAGTACCAGGGCCAGTGTTGTGATGATAAGATATCGTTTCATGATTGTAGTGGTTTGTCGTTGATGT
>JAGAFT010000254.1 GCA_017627975.1 Oscillospiraceae bacterium | reverse complement strand
TGCAGCGGCGACAGCGTGAGCCGGCGGGCCGACGCTGTCTGCCGGGCTGCATAACGAGTCTGTTTGTTTCCTCTGTGAGGCTTTATCAGCCGCCTCCCAGCATGAGGAGGGATATTCCCGGGATATAGGTGACGAGCAGCAGAACAATCAGTGATGCGATGATTAACGGTATGACCGCCTTGGATATTGTCTTCAGATCCACATCCGCGATGCCGCAGGCCACGTACAGGTTGACGCCGACAGGCGGTGTAACCAGACCGATGGCGAGGTTCACGATCATGATCGTGCCGAAGTGAACCAGATTCATCCCCAGCGCCTGCGCAACCGGAAGGAAGAGCGGGGTGAAGATATACAGCGCAGAGGTGGAATCCAGGAAGCAGCCGGCAATCAGCAGGCAGATGTTTACGATGATCAGGAAGACAACCGTGTTGCCGGCGGCGAAGTTCTCAAGCGCTGTGCTGATTGCCACACTAATGCGGGCGCGGGTCAGCACGTAGGCGAAGAGAGAGGCAGCGGCGGTGATCAGCATGACAACGGCGGTGGTCGAAGCAGAGTCGATGAGGATCTTCTTCAGGTCCTTCAGCTTCAGCGACCGGTACACAAAAACGCCGACGATCAGACCATAGACAGCCGATACGGCAGCTGCCTCGGTCGGGGTGAAAATACCCCCATAGATACCGCCGAGGATGATAACCGGCATCAGCAGGCCCCAGAAGGCATCCTTAAAGGCAACCCAGCGCTCATGCCAGTTGGCGCGGGGCAGAAGCTTCAGATCGTTCTTGCGGCCGATCCACAGGGTCATGATAATTAGCGCGGCACCCATCAGCAGGCCGGGAAGCACGCCGGAAATGAACAGGCTTCCGATGGAGACGTCCGAAATCGAACCATACACGACAAAGGTGATGGACGGTGGGATGATAACTCCGATTGCGCCTGCGGTCGCCATCAGGGCGGCGGCGAAGGCGGGGGGATAACCGACCTCAATCATGGCCGGAATCAGGATCATGCCGAGAGCCGCCACAGTCGCCGGGCCGGAGCCGGAAATTGCTGCAAAGAAGCAGGCAACCAGCACGCAGACCATTGCGACGCCGCCTTTGAAGTGGCCGACACAGGCCTGGGCAAGTTTGATGAGGCGGGTGGAAATACCGGATTTTTCCATAATATTGCCGCCCAGAATGAAGAAGGGGATTGCCATCAGGACGGACTTGGTAATTGCCGCGGAGACCAGCTGCGGTACGGTGCCAAGGACAACATTTATCGGACGGCCTGCGCCCATCACGAGCATGGCAGCGACGCTGGACATGCCAAGGCATACGGCGATCGGGGCGCCGAACAGCAGGAGAACGGCAAAGAGACCAAAGAGTACCAGATTAACCATTGATCAGCCCTCCTTTTTGTTCTTTTTGTCGTGCTCAAACTGTGCACGCTCTTCCTCGGAAACCTCGCTGAGTGCGTCGGCAAGCACATCTTCCCTGGCAGCAGCCTTCCCGCGCAGTGAGTTGACAAGCATCTCAATAAAGCGGATCAGAAGGAAGAACGAGCCGAGGGGCACAAAGGATCCGTAGATCCATTCGGGAATCTGGACACCCAGAGAGAGCTGACCGCGCTGGAACTGTGTCATGGTCATCCGGATGCCGTAATAGAAAATAACGCCTGAGAAGAGAATGCCACTCAGAGCGGAGATCACCTCAAAAATACGCGCGATAACCGGCGGCACATGGTCAGCCAGCAGCGTGAAGCCCAGATGGGCCCCGCGTTTGAGCGCGATTGCCGCGCCGAAAAGGCTCAGCAGAACAAAGGAATAAGTGGAAATTTCCTCCGCGAAGTTCATGGAGAAATTGAATAAATAGCGGGTGACAACGTTTGCAAACGTGAGGATCGTCATCACGGAAAGCGCGATGATACACACGATCTCCTCGATATTATCGATTACTTTTTTCAAGACGCACTCCTTTCCTCTCTTTGGGAAAGCGCGGAAGGGGTACTTCCGCGCTTTCTCATCAAATCGGCTTATTTTTCGAGCTCAATCCCGAAAGCGGCCAGGGCGTCATCGTCAAACTTGGAAAGGAACTCAGCCTTGACATCGGCAACCTTCTCTTTGAAGGGCGCGATCTGCTCTTCGGTCAGAACGTCAACCTGGATGCCCTTGTCGCGGAACTCCTGGATCAGGGTTTCGTGCTCTTCCTCGACAATGTCGCGGCCCCAGTTGCAGGCCTCGACTGCCTTCTCACGCAGAACCTGCTGGGTCTCCTCGTTGAGGCTGTTCCAGATGTCGCTGTTGAACATCAGAAGGTCGTTCTCATAGCTGTAGCTCCAGACAGTGACGTAGGGCTGGACTTCCAGAACGCCGGAGGTGTTGGTGATGCTCAGGCCGTTCTCCTGGCCGTCGATGGTGCCCTGCTGCAGGGCGGTGAAGACCTCACCCCAGTTGAGGGTGGAGGGGCTGGCGCCCAGAGCGGTGAAGGTGTTCTGATAGATGGCGCTGCCCGGGGTGCGAATCTTCAGGCCGGCCAGATCGTCCGGAGTAAGAACCGGGCGCTTGGCGTTGGTGAGCTGACGGAAGCCGTTGTGGAAGGAGCCGAGAAGGGTCATGTTGTACTCTTCGAGGATCTTGGCATAGTAGTCAAGACCGGTCTCGTCGAGGGTGGTGCGGGCATCGGTATAGTCATCGAAAATCCAGGGGGTGATGCCGATGGTCAGACGCTCATCGAGGCCGCCCATGGTGACGGTTGCGTAGGCTGCGATGTCAACGGAACCGTCTGCGAGCATCTCCATGCCCTTGGCAGCGTTGCCGCCGGCCAGCTGGTCATTGGGGAAGACATCGATCAGAACAGCGCCGTCCGTAGCTTCTTCAACGAGCTCTGCAAACTTCTGTCCAACCTTGGTGTCAATCTGGGTGTCAGTGCCGTTTACGGTCATGGTCAGGTTGATTTTGTCATAATCGGCGCTGGCGGTGATGGTTCCGGCGATTGCAACAGAAAAGACAACTGCAAGGACCAGAACAAGTGCTAGAAATTTCTTCATCTGTTTTTCCTCCTGTTTTTGTTTCCGGCTGCCCGGATGATTTCTCGGTCTTGCGCAACGCTCAACGTTCAACATTGAGCATAAACAGAATAATCGATATGTCTGGTAATGTCAAGAGTTTTTGAAATAATTACCAAATTTTGGGAGTATCTCCAAAATTCAAAGCCTTATTTTGTGCATCTCATACAAAGCCATAGCGCGAGAGGTTTCCGCTCAAAGCGGCGCTTGACAGAAATCCGACAAGCTGTTACAATAATGTTGAACATTAGACAGGACAGAGGTGAGCCCCCTGGATATCCAGAAAATCAGGAACAATTCCGTTCAAAATATTATAGATGCCTTCACGCAGTCACTCCTTTCGGGCGACCTGAAGCCGGGAGATCAGATCCCAACGGAGGTTGAACTTAGCGAGCGCTTCGGCTTGGCGCGCAATACCATCCGCGAAGCGATCAAAACGCTGGTTGCCATGGGGGTCCTGGAGATTCGGCGCCCGGTCGGCACCTTTGTGTGCGAGGGCTTTTCTGAGCCGATGATCAACCCCATGCTCTATGGTGTTATTCTCGGCAGAGGAGACGGTAATGATGAGCTCATGGATCTGCGGGAGATCATGGAAATAGGCACCATGCTTACGGTAATCCGAAACGCCAGTGATGAGGAAATTGCCAGCCTGGCAGAACCGCTGGCTGCCCTTGGCGTGGCCTGCCGCCGGGCAAATCCGTCCTTTGATGAGGTCTTTGAACGGGATGATGAATTTCATGAGGCGCTCATGGTTCTCTCGCACAACCGCATGGTTGAGAAGATCTCGGATACCGTCCGGACCATGACCTATGACATGCGCAAGGAGAGTGTGCGTCTGATGCTGGAAAACGGAAATGGAGAAGAGCTCTATCAGGCCCATGAGAAACTCTACCGCATCCTGTACACGCGGGATGTCGCCGGAGTGTACAGCGAAATCCGCAGCACCTATTTTATCCCGGACGAAGAAAAGGGTGTGATCGCCCTGTCGGATAAACGCGAGCGTCACTGACATGAAAGAGTTGGCGACTGTCTCAAAACGAGAGACAGCCCCAACTAGCAAAATCACAAAAATAACGGCAGCCGACTCTGTACAAGAGTCGGCTGTCAGCTATAAGGTGATTGCGAAGACAAATCATGAGCAGGTAGATTATTTCGCTCTATGAAGCGGGGCGTCAACAGAAACGACCGAAGGAAACTGAAATATCCATAACAGCAGATGATCCGGTGAGGATATGGCCGAAACAGCTAATCTATGTGCCGGGCTTCGTTACCTGGCTTCCGGGTACCCTCGGCTGATCCGGAGAGAGGCATTCACCGACAGGGAGCCCGCCGAACTGTGGACTCCCTGCACGTTCAATCAGAACATACTCCTGAAAAAGAAGTGGAATTACGCTTAAATCAAGGGGAAATTGACAAACCGGAATGTGAAGTGATACAATAATCAAATCCTTAACGGAGGAGTACCATTATGCAGGGTTTCAGTCCGGTTGCCAGCAACAAGCTCTATATCCAGATTTACAATCAGCTCCATGACGCGATCATCAGCGGGCGCTTTCAGGTCGGGGACAAGCTCCC
>JAGAFT010000253.1 GCA_017627975.1 Oscillospiraceae bacterium | reverse complement strand
GGTGGTTGCACGGCTGCTCTCACCGGAGGAACCGGTGATCTTCAGGGTGCCGTCTACCATCTTGATGTCATAGTTGGCCGTGACATCGGTGTTGCCGGAGGTAATCTTGACGTTGCTGACCTTCTTGGTATAGACGCCGGGATCAACCGGGCCGTTCTTGATGGAGTTGCCGTTGCTGTCAAAGACCTCATAGTCCGCGCTGAGGGTCTGATTGGAATTGGCCAGAGCGGTGGCCTTCACGCTCTTGTTGTTCAGGGCTTTCCCGTCGTAGACCTTTTCGTCCGAAACAGCCGTCAGGGTCAGGGGGAACTTGGTCACGGTGAGCGTGCCGGAATAGTAGTTGATGTTGTACTTGTTGTTGTCCACGGCCGCGCCGGTAGAAGACTTGATGACCACGGACTGAATCTCATTGGCGCGGGTTCCCACATCCGTAATCACGGAAGACGGTTTGAAGGTGACCTTTTCGATCACATCGCCGTCCACCAGACCGTTGGCGGTGTACTCGTTGAGCTTGTGTTCCGTTCCGTCATAGGGGAAGCTGCCGGACTTGGCCGTGATGGACAGGGCGACCCTGCTCTGCTGCTGGGTCGGGGTACTGGCGTTGATGGTGATGGTGCCGTTTACGGTGCGGATCCTGTAGTTGCGCGTCACATCGTTGCCGTAGGCATCGACACCCCGCAGGTTGTTCAGGTCGATGCCGGTGTTGAAGGTGGTGGTACCGCGGCCGGTGACAAAGCTGCCGGTAAGCGCGTGTCCGGGAACCAAACCTTCAGCCTTGAAGCCGCTCTTGAAGGTGCCGTCCGGCGTGCTCAGGCTGGAGGCCACAACCTCGGTGCCGTTCGTGGTGAGCGAGCCGGAGATGGCCGTCACGGTCAGGTCACGCTGCTCCACCGTCAGGGTTCCCGGCGTGGAGATGAGAACATACTTGTTCACGTCCACATCCCCGCCGGTGGCCGTGGTCACCTCGACGGAGGTGATGCGGTTCGACTGGGTGCCGACATTCGTGATGGTGGCTTCGTTGCTGAAGTTGACCTTGACAAGCTTGTCGCCGTTGACCAGACCACTGTAATCATACTCCCGCATCGAGTGCGCGGTTCCGTCATAGGTCCAGGTGTAGGAGCGCGGATTGACAATCAGGTCATAGGCGGTAGGGGCGTTGATCGTGATAAAGCCGTCCTGGGTCTGGATGTCATAATACTTGGTCACATCCCAGCCTCCCGAAGTGATACGGACCGCTTCCGGATCGATGCTGGTCTTGAAGCTCTCTTTTCCGCTGCCCTGGACAAAGCTGCCCGAGAGCTGGTGGCCCTCCAGCAGGCCGATCTGACGATAGCCGTTGGTGAAGCTGCCGTCCGGCGTGCTCAGGCTGGAGGCTGTGATGTTCTCACCCTTGGTGTTCAGCATGCCGGAGATGGCGATCAGTTTCAGGGTGCGCGGGTTGACGGTCAGAAGGCCGTTGTTGACAGTGAAGTTCGGGCTGGCATCCAGCTGTGCCTTGGTGAAGACAACGTTTCCGTTCCCGTCAACGAGTTCATAGTTTGACAGGGCCTCTACCTTGCCGGGCTCGGTGATGGAGTTGTATTCCACACGGAGCCTGTACTCGCCGAGATTGTCGGTAACTTCGACGTTTCCGTTGTTCTCTCTGGTCAGCGGTGTGCCGTCATATTCCTTGGTCAGTGGCTGAACCGTCAGGCGCGCCTTCGGGATCGTGGGTTCCGGCTTGGTGATGGTCAGCGTGCCGAGGCTCTCCACCGTAAAGTTGTCGCTGGCATCCAGCTCGGCTTTGGTGAACACGGTATTGCCCTGGGCATCCCGGAGTTCATAACTGCTGATGGCAGGCATGCTGCCGATTTCCGTAATCGAGTTATAGGTGACGGCGATGCTGTATTCGCCGATCGTACCGGAGAGCAGATATCCCTTATCTCCCTGCATGGTCAGCGGTGTGCCGTCGAATTCCTTGCTGGCGTCGAGGCCGCGCAGCGTGAGGTTGGGCACCGTCGGTTTTTCCGGTTCCGGCGAGGTGGTCGGTTCCGTGCTCGGCTCCGGAGAGGTGGTCGGCTCTGTGGAGGGTTCGGGCGTCTCGACCGTGACGGTAACATAACCGTTGACCGGCGTAATGTTATAGAGGGCAGTTACGTCCGTGTCCCCACTGTAAACCGAAATTGCCTCCGCGTTCACCACGGTGTCGAATCCGGGGGCAGTTCCCTGCCCGCTGACGATGTTCTCTCCCACCACGCGGTGGCCGTCGAACAGGCCGGTAACCCGATAGCCGCCGGAAAAGCCTTCGGCGCTGCAGTCAGCCAGCGTGACCGTCTGATCCGCCGCCTTGACTGTCACATTGGCAGTGATGCCGGTAACAACCAGTGTCTGCTTTTCAGCGGGATCAGCAACGGTCAGCGTACCGTTCTGTACGCGGAACTGCGGCGCAGCCTGAAGCTCTTCCCAGCTGAACAGCGGCACGTCATTCCCGTCGTTGATCACGCAGGAAGTGACTTCATTGTCAATGGAGCCGATCTCTGTTCTGCTGCCGCCGGCATAACTGAGCACGATCCTGTAGGTAAGGCCCTGCTCATCGTTGACCACGGTCACATCCGTCCCCGGATCCATCGTGAGCGGAGTGCCGTCAAACGGCTTGCTGGCGCTGGGCGCCTCAACGGTCACAGCCGGGATCACCGGTGTCGGAGCCGGGACGAAAGCATTCACCGTGACATGACCGTTTTCGGCATGCACATCATAGAGCGCGGTGACATCCACGTTCTCAATCCCATTGTTCATGTAGATATGGACCGCCTCGGCATTCACCACGGTGTCAAAATCCGTGCTGCCGGAACCGGTGACGATGTCCGTCCCTGAGATCCAGTGTCCGGGCAGAAGGCCTTCGGCCGCATAGCCGTCGGTGTACCCCTGCTCTGCTCCCAGATCGGCAGCGTAGAACATCTGGTCTTCGCTCACGGCATCTACGGTCGCGGATACGCCGCGAACGGTGAGATACTGCTTATAGCTTGGTTCGGTCACAGTCAGGCTGCCGTTCAGCGCGCGGAAGCCGCCGAAGGCGTCGAGATCCTCCCGGTCAAACAGCAGGGTATCGTTCATGTCGTAAATGGCATAAGAAGTGACCGCGTTCTCTACTGAGCCGATCCCGGTGATGCTGTTGCCGGCGTAGTCGATCACGACCTTGAAGTTATTGCCTTTCTCATCGGTGATGACTGTGACATCCGATCCTTTGGCCATCTCCAGCGGGTAACCGTCAAATTCTTTCTGAGCGCCGGGCGCCTGCACGATTGCAGCAGGCGGCGTGAGCGGCGCGGAGGCGGTCATCACAGTATCCAGGCCGAGGTCTCCGCCCTCGGAGTAATTGAAATCATCCGTGTTCACGGTGTAATCGGTGTAATCGTCGTCACCGCCTTCGGTGCCGCCGCCCTGATACTGCTCCGAGACGTCCTCCCACTGGGCAACCAGGGTGGCATTCGTATAGACCAGGATCTCATCCTGTGCATCGATGTCCTGATACGCGCCTGTATCATACACCAGCTTGTATCCGGTGAACTGCCAGGTGCCGCTCTCGTCGGTGACCAGGGTCTGAGGCATGTCGGCCGCGTAACAGATCCATGCACCGTTTCCGGCCTCGCCCCACGGGGTTTCTGCGTAATGCTCGCCGCTGTCATAGCTGACATAGGTCTGCACATTCTCATTGATTCTCCGGCATGAGACGTTCAGTGTGCAATCGCTGCCGACGCCCCAGGAGGAAACATAGTCGCCGTTGATGGTAATGCTCCCGCCCTCCGGGCCGGCCACGTCGGAAAGGAACAGGGTGACGGTCGTGGTGCCAAGCTTTGCCTTTGCTGCGGAGAGCAGGCTTTTTGAACTCGGAGCATAATCTCCGCCGACCAGCGCGATATCATAGATATAGAAGCCATCCAGCGGGGTCAGCCGGATGCCGATCTGCCGGTCGCGGTCCAGGAGATTGATCAGGCTGTCTTCATAACCGATTTCCTGATTGTCCCTGCTCACATAGCTCACGCTGCAGACCGGAACCGCGTCTCCGTCTGAGAGCACCTTGTCCGGATCCAAGGGGATCTCATTCCCTTCGCCATCGATATAGGACCCGGGAACAATCTCATCCCGATCTACCGTAACTGAGACATTCAGCACGGCGCCGCCGGGAACCGGGACCGGGTCCGCAAAAGCCGCAGCTCCGGTCAGGGAAAAAATAAGGAGCACAGCCAGCAGGGCGCTGATCATTTTAGGCTTTGTTTTCAAAACAATCACCTCTGATAACAGTTGAACCGTTTTGCAGGACGGTTAAAAATCGCTCTTTTTTACAGTGCTATCATACACTGCTTTCCCTGCAGAGGCAACTTAAGAAATCTGAATTCGCTTTTCACAGAGCAAAAGATGCTCCGATTCTAGGCAAAAACAGCATTCCATCGACGCCTATAAAATTTTAAGAAAAATTTTTCTGTACATTTTAAAAAAACGGTGTATACTATAAGAAGTTACAATACAGTTACGATTGGAGACAAATTATGAAAGCCTTTTTGCGTGCCCTCTGGCGCGGTCTTCTCGTCATACTTTGCGGCGTGTTCCTCGGCGTATTCATCTTCGCCGGGTATCAGCTATATAACACCTTCTACGGCTATCACGCGGCGGCCAAGGAATACGATAATCTGAACCAGCAGTTTGTCAGCGCACAGCCGACACCGGAAGCCACCCCCACTCCGACCGTTGAAGTCGTGGAAGAGACACCTCCGGTTGTGTCCGGTCCGATCTCGGTTGACTTCAATTCGCTGCTCTCCCAGAATTCTCAGGTCGTCGGCTGGATCTACAGCCCGGATACCGTCATCAGCTATCCGGTTCTGAAGGGCGGGGACAACGAGTATTACCTCCATCATACGCTGAACGGAACCGAAAACGCCAGCGGCAGCATCTTCATGGATGCGGTCTGTGAGCCGGATCTCTCGGGCGACAACACGATTCTGTACGGTCATCACATGAACAATGGCTCCATGTTCGCCAGTCTCGCCAATTACAAGCAGGAAGGCTATCTTGAGCAGCACCCTGTTCTGTATTATTACACACCGGATCAGGTCTACATGCTGCAGGTGTTCGCCTGCTTT
>JAGAFT010000252.1 GCA_017627975.1 Oscillospiraceae bacterium | reverse complement strand
GTTCTGTAAACAGCGAAAGCTCAAAAATGCCGCGTGACGGTTTTCCATCCTATAAAATGAAAAGCGACCCGCCGGGTCGCCTGCTCATGGTAACAGGTTCCCCGCCGGGTCGATCTATCTTATTTTTCTCTGTGCAGCGCTTTTCCGTTTTACAGGTGCAGGACGCGCTCCCTGATCTCCTGGGTACGGCCCTGATTCCAGAACTGGGTGCCGATGTATCCGCAGGTGCGGCGGGCCACGTTCATCTTGTTCTGATCCCGGTTGCCGCAGTTCGGGCAGACCCAGACCAGCTTGCCGTCGTCCTCTTCAATGGAAATCTCGCCGTCATAGCCGCAAACCTGGCAGTAGTCGCTCTTGGTGTTGAGTTCGGCATACATGATGTTGTCATAGATAAAACGCATGACGGCAAGAACCGCTTCCAGATTGTCCTGCATGTTCGGCACTTCGACATAGCTGATGGCGCCGCCGGGAGACAGGGCCTGGAACTTTGCCTCGATGCGGAGCTTTTCGAAGGCGTCGATGGGCTCGGTCACATGGATGTGGTAGCTGTTGGTGATATAGCCCTTGTCCGTGATGTCCTTGATCACGCCGAAGCGTTTCTGCAGGCACTTGGCAAACTTGTAAGTGGTGCTCTCCAGCGGGGTGCCGTAGATGGAGTAGTCGATGTTCTCGGCAGCCTTCCACTTGGCGGTATACTCGTTGAGCTTGTTCATGATCTCGAGGCCCAGCGCTTCGCCTTCCGGCTCGGTCAGCTTCTTTCCGTTCAGCGCGAGAACGCATTCCCAGAGCCCGGCATAGCCGAGGCTGATGGTGCTGTAGCCGTTATAGAGCAGCCGGTCGATGGTTTCCCCCTTGTCCAGCCGTGCGAGAGCGCCGTACTGCCACAGGATCGGTGCGACATCGGAGACCGTGCCCAGCAGGCGTTCATGCCGGCAGCGCAGCGCACGGTGACACAGCTCCATTCTCTCGTCGAAAATTTCCCAGAAGCGTTCGAGATCTCCATTGGCGGAAAGCCCGATGTCCACCAGGTTCACCGTCACGACCCCCTGATTGAAGCGGCCATAATACTTGTGCTGTCCTTCGACATAGTTCCCCGCGTTGGCGACGTTTCCGATATGGGCATCGGTGAAGCGGTCCGGGGTCAGGAAGCTGCGGCAGCCCATGCAGGTGTAGACGTCGCCCTTCTTGAGCTGTTTCATGATCTTTTCGGAAATGTAGTCCGGAACCATGCGTTTGGCCGTGCACTTGGCAGCCAGCCTGGTCAGCTCATAATAGCGGCTGCCTTCCGTGATATTGTCCTCCTCCAGGACATAAATCAGCTTCGGGAAGGCCGGAGTCACCCAGACGCCCTTCTCGTTCTTCACGCCCTCGTAGCGCTGCAGCAGAACCTCTTCAATGATCATGGCGAGGTCTGCCTTTTCCTGTTCGTTCTTTGCCTCATTGAGGTACATGTAGACGGTGACGAAGGGAGCCTGGCCGTTTGTGGTCAGGAGCGTGACGACCTGGTACTGAATGGTCTGGACGCCGCGCTTGATCTCCGAGCGGAGCATCCTCTCGGTGAGCTTCGCCTTCATTTCTTCGCTCATCTCAACACCGGAGAGCCTGCATTCCTCGTCCAGCTCATGGCGAAGCTTCTTCCGGCTGACTTCCACAAAAGGCGCCAGATGTGCAAGCGAGATGGACTGTCCTCCATACTGATTGGACGCCACCTGGGCGATGATCTGGGTTGCGATGTTGCAGGCGGTGGAGAAGCTGTGGGGCTTTTCAATCAGGGTTCCGGTGATTACGGTACCGTTCTGCAGCATATCCTCAAGATTCACCAGGTCGCAGTTGTGCATATGCTGGGCATAGTAATCCATGTCATGGAAGTGAATAATTCCCTCGTTATGCGCCTCGACAATATCCGAAGGGAGCAAAAGCCGCTCGCTGATGTCCTTGGACACTTCGCCCGCCATATAGTCGCGCTGGGTGGAGTTGATCACCGGATTCTTGTTGGCGTTCTCCTGTTTTGCCTCTTCATTCGTACACTCGATCAGGCTGAGGATTTTCTTGTCCGTGGTGTTGGACTGACGGACCAGGGCGCGGGTATAGCGATAGGTGATATAGCGCTTTGCCACTTCATATGCGCCATGGGACATGAGCTGGCGCTCCACCATGTCCTGAACCTCTTCCACCCCCGGCGCCCGTCCCAGGGCAGCACAGGATGCCGTGACCGCATCGGTCATGGCCTGGATGGCTTCTTCCGGAACCCGCTCGGACGGGTCGGAGGCAAAATTCGCCTTTCGGATGGCGTTTGCGATTTTATCTCTTTCAAACTCCGCTTCGGAGCCGTTTCGTTTGATGATTCTCATAAACCGGATACTCCAATTACACAGCAAAAATCTCCTGCACATCATTTTGTATGACGCGCAGGAGGTAGAATACCATATCTTGTGTTCTTTGTAAACGATTTTGTTTTTTCGTTTTTCTGTAACCCTTTGTTTTTTCTGCTTGAATTTCGGGCTTGACCGCTTTTTACAGACGGATATGCTCCACTCCGTTCAGCGCCTCTTCCACCAGGGCGGAGACATCCAGTGTGCTTTCTGCCGCTTCCACTTCCTGCAGCTTCGGATGGGTTCGGGGATGGCGCGGTGTGAAGACCGTGCAGCAGTCCTCATAGGGCAGAATGGAGGTGTCGAAGGTCCCGATTCTCCGCGCATAGCGGACGATGTCCTCCTTGTCCATTCCGACCAGCGGCTGCAGTACAGGCATCGCCGTCACGGCCTGGGTCGTGGCCATGGCTTCCATGGTCTGGCTGGCAACCTGGCCGAGGTTCTCTCCGGTGACAATCGCCTTCGCGCCGACACGCTCGGCAATGCGCTCGGCAATGCGCATCATGAAGCGCCGCATGATCAGGGTAAAGTATTCCTCCGGGCATTTGTCCCGAATCTCCTCCTGAATATGGGTAAAGGGCACAACCTCCAGCGTCATGTCGCCGCAATACCGGGTAAGAAGATGTCCGAGTTCGATCACCTTCTCCTTCGCCTGCTGGGAGGTATAGGGGAAAGAGAAAAAGTGTACCGGAACCAGGCGGACGCCGCGTTTTGCGATCATATAGGTTGAAACCGGACTGTCGATGCCGCCGGACAGCAGCGAAACCGCAATGCCGTTGGATCCGACAGGCATTCCGCCCGCGCCGTCCACCGGCTGGGTATGGACATAGGCCGCAAGGTCCCGGATCTCCACATTCACGATCAGCTCGGGATTGTGAACGTCGACGGCGCAGTTGGGATAGGCCTCGGCCAGTTCGCCGCCCACATACTGGCTCAGCTGGATGCTGGTCATGGGGAAACGCTTGTCGCTTCGCTTGGACTCCACCTTGAAGCTCTTTGCCCGGAGCATGTCGTCTCTCAGGCACTCGATCGCAAGGCGCACAATGGCGTCCTTGTCTTTTTCGCAGGCGGAAGCCCGGCTGATCTTCACAACGCCGAAAACATCCTGAACCGCCTCAAAGGCCGCGTCCAGATCCGCATGATCATCTGCCGGCTCCACATAGACGGTGGACTGCATGCAGCTGACATTGAATTTTCCGAGGCCAACGAGGCGGCGCCGGACGTTGCCGACCAGTTTCGCTTCAAAGCTGCGGCGGTTGAGGCCCTTCAGCACTACTTCGCCCAGCTTCAGCAGAAGAATATCGTTCATTGAAAGTACTCCTGTTTTGTATGAATTATGGCAGTTCCTGCTCCGGAACCGCATCATCGGAGTTCTCCGAACTCCGGATGTAGAGATAGTAAGGATAAAGGGTGCCGTTGTCCGTAAACTCCGCCGTCTGCAGCAGGCGGTAGCAGGGACTGTCGACCTCCAGGCCGCGGGAGACAATGTATTTGGTGGTGCCGTCGCGCATGTAGTGCTCCATTTCCCCCATCATTTCCTCGGATGGAAGATTCAGCATGCAGAAATAGCGGGTAGACGGAAGAAGATCGGCGGTCGTGAAGAGGCCGATGTCCAGTGCGCCGTAATTAAACAGCGTTGCATCCGGGTCCTCTTTCAGGGTCTCGGCAAAGATATACTGCGGCATCTCCGAACGATTCCGGAACAGCATATAGCTGTTTTCAGTGCCGAAGAGCGCCAGCGTGAACAGAATCGGAATCACGATTCTGGAAACCCGGCTGTACTCCGGCCGCGGATTTAACAGGTTCCCGCTCTCATTCTCCGGTTTGTTTGTTTCCGTGGCTTCTGCCCGGTCGCTTTGAGCGGATTTCTGTGATTTGCCGCAAAGCTTCAGCAGCTGCGACACGCCCAGCGGGATAAAGACACAGAGAATCTCAGAGTAGTACTTGAGATTGATTCCCCCCGCATAGATGAGCCCAAAAGCAAAGGCGAAGCACAGAAACACATGGAGGGCCAGCGTTCTGTTCTTTTCCCGCCACAGCGTGATCAGCGACAGCAGCACCAGCAGGACCGTCGCGTCATTGAAGGTCAGCATGGACGCCATTCCGGAAGCCAGGCCCCGGACCGTGCTCAGAATCGACGACGCCTTTCCGTAGACAAACAGATTGTTATAGAAGTAAGCCTCCCAGAGGGAGGAAAGCGCCCTGTGATAGCCAAAGTAGGCAAGCACCGGAAGGCTCGCCGCCGCAACGCCCAGAACAATCAGGCCCAGAAGCTTCAGCAGCTGCAGTCCCCGGCCGTTCCGGAGCATCCGATAAGCCGGGACCAGAATAAACCCGAGGTAAAAGCCCAGCATGCTGTACTTGATCCAGAGAACCGCTCCGGAACTCAATCCGATCAGGAATGCCTCCCGCGGTGTGATCTCACGGTTCAGGCAGATGCAGCGCAATCCGTAATAAAACGAGAGCATGATCAGCGGCAGAGAGAGCTCCTCGGCGCTGCCGCCTTTGAGGAACGCCGGTACCGTATAGACCAGTGCCGCCGTGAGGAACAGAAAGATCGGATCCCGTTTCCCGGTCACAAGCACATGGCTTTTCCAGGCCAGGCTCAGAAACGCCCACGCCGCCGCCACTTCCAGCAGCCAGCCGCCGAGGAATGTTTTGTGTGAAATCGGATAGCAGAGGGCATACATCGCATAGAGCAGCGGTCCCTTCTGTTCATAGAGGTCCCGATACGGCACAATGCCGTAGAGCATGGACTTGCCCACCGTGAAGAAGCAGTTGGCATCCACCCAGTCGTTGAACGGATAGAGCGGCGAAGAGCGCGAGCAGACCGAGACCGTCACCAGCGCCACCAAGAACAGCAATCTTCGGTCTTCCCCGGGGATCCCGGTGTTTTTTCCCCGCAGGTCTGCCGCCTGCGTGGTCGCAGCCGGCTTCGTGGGCGCGCCGCTCCGGCACAGAGACTCCATCAGTCCCGCCAGGAACGGGATTGATCCGAAACCGCCGACCGCAGCGGCCAGGAGCAGAGGAAGCGCTTCTTTCCAGCGAAAGAAATGCAGCGACACCATCTGCTTTGTTCTGAGCCAGACAACAAGGAAAAGCACCGCAAAAAAAAGCGCAGACAGCACCGCCGGGAACCGATGTTCCCTGCATTTACCGCCGCTTTTCCCGCCGGGCTCCGGCTGTCTTTCCAAGGGCATCGCCATGAACAGCAGGAGTGTCACCGCGGGCGCAATGAGCAGGCTCGCATGCAGCGGGCGCAGCAGCAGAATGCAGAACGCGGCAGCGGAAAGCACATACTTAAGTTTTCTCTCTTTTCCCAGCGTTCTCACCCCCGCTCATACGGTTTTCCTTCGGACTGTACGTTCAGAGCCTGTCAATCAGTTTTCGGATCTCCAGGACCGCCGCGGCGGGGTCCGTACTGTCAACGCGGGCATCACAGTATCCGGATTCTGCCCTCTGTTCCGCGGCCAGCTCCATCCGCGCCGTGAGCTCATAGGAGTTTCTGGCCGTTTCCGCATAACGGGCTCGAAGCTGCGCCGGATCTGCAGGCTCGACATACAGGCAGTATGCCTCCGGCATGTTCCGCTTCACCTGGACCGCACGCTCCGGTTCCAGCAGGAGAAGCACGTGCTTTCCGCTTTGCAGCGCTTCTTTTACGAGCCGTCTGGAAGTCCCGTAATCATTTCCGGCGAGCTCTGTCGCCTCGAGGAGATCGCCGGATTCCTTCATTGCGTTCCAGCCATCCAGATCGTAAAAGAAAAAGCCGACGCCGTTCTGCTCTCCGTCTTTCATCTTCCGCGCCGTCACGGGCGTCACCGTTGTGAGATCTGTTCTGCTGTCGAGCAGTTCCGCCACGATATCCTTCAGTCCGGCGCCGAAGGGGCCGGTGATGACAATCAGTTTCGTTTTTGCCGCATCCATGATTCTTCTCCTGTCTGAATCCAAAGTTAAATTATTGTACCATTTTACCACCGCCTTGACAAGAGATTTGTCATTTTGCATAATTTTGCAGCAAGTGCTGCTCCGCATGCAGAAGATCGCTTGCATTCGCTACTCTGATGTGTAATAATACGGGCATCCAAGCTTGGGAAGGAGGAGCTTCAACCTATGACTCCAGACCTCAGTATCGCCCCGAACCGGAACAGAAAATGGCTCCCGCTTCTCTTTCTGATTGCGGGCGGCATTCTGATCAATGTGGTCGGTGCCAAACTTGCCCTGTATTTCCGTCTGCCCCTGTTTCTGGACTCCATCGGAACGGTACTGGCCGCCGCAATCGGAGGTTATATGCCCGGTATCGCCGTCGGCTTTCTGACAAATGTCCTCAACGGGCTCGCGGACTATACGACAAACTATTACAGCTCCATCAGCGTTCTGATTGCGATCTGCTCTGCCTGGATGGCCGGGAAGGGCGCCTTTCGCCGGATTCTTCCGCTTTTCGCAGCCGTCCTTGTTCTTGCGCTGATCGGCGGAGGGCTTGGAAGTATCCTGACTTGGTTCCTGTACGGAGGCGGGATCGGAGAAGGGATCTCCGCTCCGCTTGCCCGGTCGTTTTATGACTCCGGACGGCTCTCGCTGTTTCTGTCTCAGCTCAGCGCTGATCTGCTGATCGATCTCCTGGACAAGCTTCTTACCGTTTTGATCGCGGCGCTGGTTCTTCGCCTGCTTCCGCCGCAGCTCTTGGCGCGTTTCAAGTCGGCCCAGCCGGACTCGTCGAACGGGACAGCATCTCGGAAGGTGCGGCGCATCTCTCTTCGCAGCAAAACCCTGCTGATGATCTCCGCTTCGATTCTGATGATCGCCATCACCGTCTCCCTCGTGAGTCTTTCCCTCTTCCGGAAGGCGATCATTGAGGAAAAAAGCAAAATGGCGCTTGGGATCGCAAACACGGCATCCACGGTCTTTGATCACGAACGCGTGGAAGAATACCTGGAACTGGGAGAAGACGCCCCCGGCTATGAAGAGAGCAGGAAGAGGCTATCCGACATCATGAAAAGCAGCGATGATGTTTCCTTCGTCTATGTCTATCAGATCCGGGAAGATGGCTGCCATGTTGTTTTTGATCCGGACACCGAAGACACACCGGGGGAAGCCCCCGGCTCCGTAATCGGCTTTGACGAGGCGTTTCGGCCATATCTTGAGGATCTGCTTGCCGGCAGGCCACTTTCCGGACCGATCATCTCCGACGAAACATACGGCCGGCTGCTTACGGTTTATCTTCCCGTCTATAACGAAGCCGGTGCGTGTGAGTGCTACGTGGGTGTAGACCTCTCCATGAGCCAGCTGGAAGCCACGGGAAGCGTCTTTCTGGTGAAGATTCTTTCCCTGTTCTTCGGCTTCTTCGTTCTGGTTCTGGCCATAGGCGCCGCTGCGGCCGATTATGAGATTGTACAGCCCGTCAACAGGATCGCGGGCGCCGCCGGTTCCTTTGTCGCGGAAAGCGACGAGACCCGAAAAGAAAGCCTTCAACAGCTTCAAGCCCTGGACATCCGAACCGGAGACGAGATCGAGTCGCTGTATCATTCTGTTCAGAAGATGTCGGAAGATGTGGTCGCCTACATTGATGACGCACAAAAGAAAAGCGAACAGATCTCCCGCCTTCAGAACGGGCTGATTCTGGTTCTGGCCGACTTGGTGGAAAGCCGCGACAAGTGCACCGGCAACCATGTCCGCAACACGGCCGCCTATGCAAAGCTGATCATGGAGAAGATGCGTGAGACCGGCCATCATACCGACGAACTCACCGACAGTTACCTGTATGAAGTGGAAAGCAGTGCGCCGCTTCACGATGTCGGGAAGATCCAGATTCCGGACGCCCTGCTGAACAAGCCCGGGAAACTCACCGACGAGGAGTTTGCGGAGATGAAATGCCATACCCTGCGCGGGACTGAGATCATCGACCGCGCCATCGGCATGGTCAGCGACGATTCCGCCGACTATCTCAAGGAAGCCCGCAACCTGACCCTGTATCATCATGAGCGCTGGGACGGAAAGGGCTATCCAAATGGCCTGAAGGGAGAAGAAATCCCTCTCTCCGCCCGGATCATGGCCGTTGCGGATGTTTTTGACGCCCTGGTGGCCAGACGCAGCTACAAAGAGGGCTTCCCCTTTGACACCGCCATTGAGATCATCGAAAAGGAATCCGGCACCCATTTCGATCCCGAGGTGGTGAATGCTTTTCTCCTGTGCAAGGATGAAGCGCGAAGGATTGCCGAGCAGGCGAACCAAAAAAGCCTGGAAGAGTACTGATTTATCCGGGAGTCCTCTATCAAATAAGAATCGGAGCTTACGGCAGCAGACCTTTTTAGTTCTGTCGCTGTAAGCTCCGATTCTACTAATATTTTCTCTTTCCGGAAAATCAGGTCACCGCTCGGTTTGTCGTTTTACTGCTCCGTAAAGTCAAAGCTGCGGTACTGGATCGCCTCGGCGATGTGCTCTACCCCGATCTCTTCCGCATTGTCCAGATCCGCGATGGTTCTGGCCACACGGAGGATCCGGTCATGGCTTCTGGCCGAGAGTCCCATGGTGTCAAAGGCGTCCCGCATCAGCTCTTCCCCCTCCGGGGAGAGAGCACAGAAGGAACGGAGTTCCCTGGTGCCCATATGGGCGTTGCACATGGTCTCATCGGACGGGAATCTTGCGCGCTGTACCGCTCTTGCGGCATTGACCCGTTCCCGGATGGCGGAGGAGCTCTCCGCAGGTGCTTTTCTCCGGATCTCATCGTATTCCAGCGCGGGAACCTCGACGATGATGTCAATCCGGTCCAGGAGCGGTCCGGACACGCGGTTCTGATATCGCCGCACTTCGTTCTGAGAGCACTTACAGCGTCCGGAGGGATGTCCGTACCATCCGCACTTGCATGGGTTCATTGCGCAGACCAGCATGAAGCGGCTTGGGAAGGTCACCGCTCCCGCCACACGGGAAACCGTCACGGTTCCGTCTTCCAGCGGCTGACGCAGCACTTCCAGTACATCACTGCGAAACTCCGGCAGCTCATCGAGAAACAGGACTCCGTTATGGGCCAGGCTGATCTCTCCGGGTCTCGGATTGGAGCCGCCGCCCGCGAGGCCTGCAGGTGAGATGCTGTGATGCGGAGAACGGAACGGCCGTTCTGAAATAATCGGGTGGCTGCGGTCGGTAAGTCCTGCCACCGAGTGGATCTCGGTTGACTGGATCATCTCTTCCCGACTCATGTCCGGAAGAATCGAGGGAAGCCGCTTGGCCAGCATGCTCTTTCCCGCTCCCGGAGGCCCGACCATCAGGATGTTGTGTCCGCCTGCCGCTGCGATCTCCAGTGCACGGCGGACGTTTTCCTGTCCCTTTACATCCGCAAAATCCGGAAGTCCCGCCTGACTCAGCTCCGGTACAGGAGGAGCAGCCGGCGGAATCTCTTCTTCGCCTCTCAGGTGTCTCAGCAGCTGCTGCAAATCGCGAACCGGAATCACGGAAACATTCTCTGCGAAAGCTGCTTCCGCTGCGTTTTCTTCCGGTACGAAGAGCGTCCTGATTCCTGCCCGCTGTGCAGCCATTGCCATCGGCAGTGTACCCGGGACAGGACGCAGCTCGCCTGTCAGGGAGAGCTCTCCGAGAAAGGCGCAGTCCTCCGGGATCCGTTTCAGGTCCTCCGTAGCAGTGAGGATACCGATCAGCAGCGGCAAGTCGTAGACCGTACCGGCCTTTTTCTTGTCTGCCGGTGCAAGGTTCACCGTCATGCGGCTGACCGGAAACTTAAATCCGTTGTTTTTGATTGCAGCCCGTACACGCTCTCGGGATTCTTTGACCGCGGCATCCGGGAGTCCGACGATATCAAAGGCAGGCAGACCGGAAGAGATATTCACCTCCACGCTGACTTCATAACCGCCGACTCCGCTGACACCGAGACTCCGGACCCTGGAAAACATCTCTGATCAGGCCTCAGGTTCACAGGTGATCGCAATGTGCAGCTCATCCAGCTGCTTCTGCTCCACCGTGGAGGGGGCGCCCATCATGACATCCTGGGCGCTCTTGTTCATCGGGAACGGAATGATCTCGCGGATGCTGTCCTCGCCGGCCAGAAGCATGACCATACGGTCAATCCCCGGGGCAATACCCGCATGAGGAGGAGCGCCGTAGCAGAAGGCGTTGTACATGGCCGGGAACTTTTTCTTGACATCCTCTTCGCCCAGACGGACCATCTCGAAGGCCTTGATCATGATCTCCGGGTCATGGTTCCGGACTGCGCCGGAAGAGAGCTCCACGCCGTTGCAGACCAGGTCGTACTGATCCGCCGTGATGGTGAGCGGATCGACCTCTCCCCTCTCTGCCTTCAGCAGGATATCCAGGCCGCCGGCGGGCATGGAGAACGGATTGTGGCAGAACTCGAGCTCGCCGGACTCCTCGCCGATCTCGTACATCGGGAAGTCGACGATCCAGCAGAACTCATAGCGTTCCTTGTCCATATGTCCGGGAACCAGAGCGCCCAGCATCTTGATCATGACGCCGGCGGTCTTCTGGGCCTGGCCGCGCACCCCCGTGGTAACACCGACAAGGCAGCCGGGCTTCAGGCCGAGGCGTTCGGTCAGTACGTCCTTCAGCGGATCCACAAACTTGGCAACACCGCCTACGATCGCACCGGACTCGTCCATGCGGAACCAGTAGGGCTTTGCCCCCGCCTGCACTTCGACATCGGTGCAAAGCTTGTCGATCTGCTTTCTTGTGAGCTCGCATCCGGAGACGACGATCGCCTTGACCGTGTTTCCGTTCTGGAAGGCCTGGAACTCCGTATCCTTCAGCAGGTCGGTGATGTCCTGTGCAACGAGGTCGATGCGCAGGTCTGGCTTGTCGCTGCCGTAGGTTTCCAGGGCATCCACGTACTTGATTCTGCGGAAGGGCGCTTCGGAAGCAATGTCATATTTGCCGTATTTGGCGAAGATCGGCGGCAGAACGTCCTCAAGAATTGCAAAGACGTCTTCCTGGGACGCAAAAGCCATCTCCATATCCAGCTGATAGAATTCGCCGGGGCTGCGGTCACCGCGGGCATCTTCATCGCGGAAGCAGGGAGCGATCTGGAAATAACGGTCAAAGCCGGAGGTCATCAGCAGCTGCTTGAACTGCTGCGGTGCCTGGGGCAGGGCATAGAACTTGCCCGGGTGCTTGCGGGCAGGGACCAGGTAGTCACGGGCGCCTTCCGGCGAGGATGCCGTCAGAATCGGCGTTGTGATCTCCAGGAAGTCGTGCTCCAGCATGGCCTTGCGGATGGCCGCGATCACCTGGCAGCGCAGAATGATATTCTGCTTGACAGCCGGGTTGCGCAGGTCAAGATAGCGGTATTTCAGACGCTGCGCTTCGTCCGCCTCGCGGCTGCGGTTGATCTCAAAGGGAAGCTCGTTGTAGCGGCAGCGGCCGAGGACCGTGATCTTCTCGGGGACGACCTCGATATCACCGGTCGGGATGTTCGGATTCTTGCTGGCCCGCTCCCGGACCGTGCCGATGACACCGATGGTGGATTCCTTGTTGATTCCCTTCAGCTGACGGAGCAGGTCCTCATTTTCTACGACAAGCTGCGTCTTGCCATAGAAGTCACGGACCACAACGAAGGCCAGGCTGCCGCCTACCTCACGGACATTCTCCATCCAGCCGGCAAGCTGTACTTTCTGGCCGACATGCTCCATCCGGAGCTCTCCACAGGTATGTGTACGGGACTGCATATTCATTTCCTCCTTATGCGATCAGCCGCGAATGGGCGCGGTGCTGTTTCTCTTTTCCACATTTTCCCGGATCCGGGTACCGGCTTCCTCCGCCGTAAGCATGGCCTGTTCTCCGGTGAGCATATTCTTGACAGAAAGCAGGCCTTTCTCGATCTCATCCTCGCCCAGCAGGACCACAAACGGAACCCCGATCTTATCGGCATAGCTCATCTTTGCCTTGAACTTGCGCTTTTCCGTATAAAGCTGGGCACGCAGTCCTGCACTGCGAAGCGCGGTGGCTGCGGCGATTGCCGGTCCCTGGTCCTCGGTCATCGGGATCACCAGCACGTCGCAGGGCGCGGTCAACAGTTCATCCGAGAGTAGCCCCTGTTCCTGCAGCACATAGAACAGCCTCGTGAGGCCGATAGAGATTCCGACGCCGGGAAGCTGCCGGTCGGTATAGTACTCGGCAAGATTGTCATAGCGGCCGCCGGAGCAGACCGAGCCGATCTCCGGATAATCAATCAGCTCCGTCTCATAGACCGTACCGGTGTAGTAGTCCAGCCCCCGTGCTATGGTGAGATCCACGGCAAAGTTCTCTTCCGGTACGCCGAAGGCCGCGAGATGCTGAACCACCGCGCGCAGCTCCTCCAGTCCGAGGTCAAAGGTCTCGTCCATGCCGCGGTAGATCTCCAGACGCTCGAGAATTTCGGCGTTGCTGCCCTTGATGGCCATGAAGTCCAGAACATTCTCGGCTTTATACGGCCGCATGTCCAGTTCATCGATCAGCATCTGCTTGATCTTCACTTCGCCCACCTTGTCCAGCTTGTCCACAATCCGCATGATATCCTGCGCCTTTTCGGACATTCCGTTCAAGGCATAAAAGCCGTTGAGGATCTTGCGATTGTTCACCCGAATTCGGAAGTTCTTCAGGCCCAGCCGGGTAAATGCCGTATAGATAATGGCCGGGATCTCGGCTTCGTTGATGATGTCGAGTTTTCCGTCTCCGATGACGTCGATATCCGCCTGATAGAACTCACGGAAACGGCCGCGCTGGGCACGTTCACCGCGATAAACCTTACCGATCTGATAACGCCGGAACGGGAAGGCGAGGTCTGCATAGTGCGCGGCGACATACTTGGCCAGCGGCACCGTCAGGTCAAAGCGGAGCGCCAGGTCACTGTCTCCCTTCTGAAAACGGTAGACCTGCTTCTCGGTCTCCCCTCCGCCCTTGGCAAGCAAAACTTCCGCGGCCTCGATCACCGGTGTGTCCAGCGGGGTGAAGGCAAACAGAGAATAGGTCTCTCTCAGGATCTGCATCATGCGTTCCATCTTCATCTGATCCTGCGGAAGGAGCTCCATGAATCCGGAAAGGGTTCTGGGTTTTACAATACTCATGTTCTTCTCTCTTTTCGTCGTGATGATCACCGGTCCGGTCTGATTATCATGCATGCTGCGTCAGGCCGCTCCGGCAGACAGTCAAAAGAGTGAAGCTCCTGAATCAATCGAACTTCACTCTTTGGCGTTAGGCGTTGGATAAGCTTTATCTCTTCTGCGGATTCACGATATTACGCCAGTCGAGATCTCCTCTGCGCAGTCCCTGAACAAGGACCTCCGCCGTTGCGGCATTGGTGGCAAAGGGAATCTGGTACTGGTCGCAGAGTCTTTCCACCTTGTTGATATCGTCGAATCCCTTTGGGTTGGCCGGATCGCAGAAAAACAGGACCAGATCAATCTCGTTATAGGAGATTCTGGAGCCGATCTGCTGCGCTCCGCCCTGGTCTGCATGCAGATACAGCGTGATTGGCAGCCCTGTTGCCTCGGAAACCAGTTTCCCGGTCACATGCGTCGCACAGAGATTATGCTCCGCAAGAATACCGCAATAGGCAATGCAGAACTGAACCATCAGCTCTTTCTTTCTGTCGTGTGCCATCAAGGCAATGTTCATTTTCTACCTTCTCCTTTTCTTACATCCACATGCAAGAACATCATCTATCACACTTTGTCTAAAATCAGGATAGAATATTATACCCGTTTTTTCCCTGATGCGCAACAGTTTTTTCATCTTTTCAATGTGTTTTTCTCAGGCATCTCCGCCCGGTTCGCAGAGGCTTGCGTGCGTCTGTTTCAGCATGAGGAATGTTTTGCCCTCTTCTTCTCTGGCCGGGCTGGTAAAGAATCGATAATCATTCTGATTGGTGACCCTGGCCAGATTCTCTTCGAGATGCACGGATCCCGGATGCGCCAGGATCTCCAGGCCGATTCCCTTTCCGGCGGCCATGGATTCAGCCGCGGGAAGAATCGCGCTCATCCTGCGATAGTCAAAATGCCCTGACAGCATCACACCGAGGAAGAGTTTCTGTTCCGTCTGCCGCAGGTTTTTCTTCCATCTTCTGCGGTCCCTGGAGACCAGCAGTTTCAATAGAAGCACTTTGACAATATTGATTCCCGAAAACGGCAGCAGCTGAAACAGATGCCTCAGGTACAGGCTCAGCGGTTCATCCGGCAGGCGGATATACCTCACCGGCAGGCTGTCTTCCCGGATCACTTCCATCAGCGCATCAAAGGCCACCGGGACAACATGCCAGTGCGCATGTCCGTCGATCCGCAGAGGCTGACCCGTTCTCTGAAACACGGGCAGAAGCGTTCGGATCTGAGCCCGATATTCCGCCTTGATCTGCTGTTTATAAGATTCTCTTTTCCCCGTGCACCTGGAAAAAAGCAGCTGTGAAAAGGTGACGCAAAACTGTCCTTTCTCGTCCGCCAGCAGCGGAACCTCTTCTGCCGGGGCAAGACATTGTCCCTGCATCAGGTTCAGATGAACAGTCAGCTGCATTCCCTTGTCAGGAATGATCTTTAGGCATTCATCCAGTTCGGGTCCGTTCGCGATGATACTGGTTCCGTTCAGACAGCCGTGTTTATAGCATTCCAGAATGCGCTCACTCTGTTCAAGAAACAGGCCGTAATCATCCGCATGGAACTCCGTCATAAACCTATGATTCCTTTTCTTCTAAATTTGCGAACTTGACAACAATGGTATTGCCGATCTTTTTGATGTATCCATCCTCGGGATAAAGCGGCATTTCCTGCACTTCTTCACTCTGGATCATTTCCCCCCAGTAGCTGTTGTTCCAGTTGAAGGTCATGTTCAGTCCGCTGTCCCGAAGCAGGCCAAAGTAAGAGAAGTTAGCCCGGTTGTCCCCGTAAACAAAGATATGGAAATCCCCGTATCGGGCATACTGATTGGCGCGCTCCCACAACTGATCCTTGAGGAAGTTGGGGTTGTCCGCGAGTTTTCCTACAAACACAAAGCCGCCCTCGGGGTTCTGGTCCTCTCCCAGATCGACGGCCACCCGGTTCATCATGGCGGTTGCGTTGTCGCGGCTTTTCAGCATGACATGCTGGTCCACCGATACCATCAGAAAGTTTCCGTACAAAACAAACAGAACCATCGCAATCCGAAGCCAGTCTATCCCCTTGATCAGCCGCCCCCGGCAGTCTCCCACATCCGTCACACAGAGCAGAAACGGGAATACCGTCGCAATCGGCATGGTCATCTGGATCGCCGCTTCCCCTGCGTCCACCGCCAGAATCATTGCGATATTCGCGGCCGGCGGGATCAGCAGCAGGCAGATTGCCGCCAGCAGCCATCTCGCGCCCGGCTTCCCGGCCAGTTTTCGCCCACCGAGGATCACATTGACCGCAAACAGCACGATCATCAGGACACCGTAAGCCAGCAGTCTCTGATAAATACTGTGCCTGAGTTCATTCTGGAAAAAGTAGCGGAAGAATTCCCGGTACGTGCTCAGAAAGCTTCTCGGAAACCCGGCAATGATTTTCCCGACCGTCACGCTGTCTGCCCCTTTGTAGTCCACCGCCTGGATATGACAGAACTTCAGCGTCAGATCCCAGATGATCTTATAGACGATAAAGGAGATCAGGAGCGAGCATGCAAACCGGCAGACATAGCGAAGAACTTTTTTATAGTCCTGATCCTCCTGCAGCCGCCGGATGATACACAGCAGGGCCAGCACACAGGCACAGCCGATATTGGACTGATACAGTGCCAGTGCCAGTACCAGGCACAGGATCGATACCAGACAGGTTTTCCAGCTCTCCCGACTCAGCACCCACGCCGCAAGAACGCTCAGCAGATACGCCATGGCAAAGGTCGGGGATGTATACCGAAAAGTCAGCGTGGAACAGACTGCCGTCGTAACCATGGAGGTCAGCACCAGCAGATAGCCCTTCAGAGAGTCCTTCAGGCCGAACCACCACGCAGCGACACAGCTCCCCAGCACATACATGAGCAGAGCAAATACAGAGGTAAACGGCTCCGGGCAGACGTTCATCTGCGACATTCCGACCACCGGCCAGAACCATCTTCCGATCTGGATGACCCATGTATAGTTTCTGTAGTCTGCACCGCTCCACATGCCATCGATGGTGTTCGTCAGTTCATGGGAGATCAGCAGCAGATAAGCGATGATACATGCGATCAGATTAAAAAAAACGAATCGGCAGAAGCGCCTTGCTTCAGATTCACAGGAATGGCTCATCTATTCGTCCTCATAACAATTCAGTGTCCACGCGGAATCAGGAAAGCCTCACAACCATTGCGTTTCCGACTCTGTGGATGTATCCTTCATCCGGGTACACCGGCATTTCTTTTACATCCTCACGGCTTTCAATCTCGTTCCATGCGTCCGCATCCCAGTTAAACGTAAGCAGAACACCGGCGTCTCTGACATAGCCGAAGTAGGATTGAATGGTCAGGCTTCCGCCAAGCCAGAACTCGCCGTAATGGGCATAGTCATTGGAACGCTCCCAAAGCTGATCCTTCAGGAAAATCGGATTATCCGACGGACGTCCGATAAAAAACACGCCTCCCTCGGGATTGGTGTCTTCCCCAAGGTCCCCAACAATCCGATTCAACATGTTCACTGCGTTTTCTCTGCTCTTCAGCATCACATGCTGATCAATCGAAATCATCATCAGGCTGCCGCCCAGAAGAACAATCATGCAGAGGGTACGAAGGCCCGAAACCGGGCCCAGCCAGTTTTTCTTTGCTCCGGGCTGAGAAAGCATCGGGACAGAATCCGCCACTCCCAGCAGGAACGGAAAAACCGTCGCCATCGGCAAGGTCATCTGAATAGAGGTCCCGCCGGCGTTCACCGCAAGAATCTGCGCCACATTTGCAGCGGGCGGAAGCAGCAGAAGGCAGCCGATCATGCCAAGCTTCGCGCCCAGCGGACGGGAGCTCAGTTTTCTCCAGATGAGAATCACCGTGACAAGCATCAGGCAGATCAGCATCAGGCGGAACGGGGCAAGCCGCTGATAAACATTGTGCTTCAATTCATTTTCAAAGAAATATCCATAGAATTCCCGATAGGCATTCAGAATGGAAACCGGTAGCGCTGTGATAATTTTCAGGGCGGAGACATCTCCCCCTCCCCGATAGGAAGCGACCTCAACATGGCAAAGCTTCAAGGCCAGCTCCCAGATCAGCTTGTAAAGAACAAAGGAGCAGAGAAGCGACGAGAGGGTTCTCCCAATAAATCGAAACACGTTCCTGATCTCCGCTCCATCCTGAAGAATGCGGATCAGAAAGATCAGGGCCAGCACACAGGCGCAGCCGATATTGGCCTGGTACAGGCCGAGCGCTAAGGTCAGGCAGAGTACAGAGGCCAGCCACGACAGAAGCTTTTCTCTGCTGAGCAGCCAGGACGCCGCCACGCTGAGTAAAAACGAAAGGCCGAAAACCGGAGACATATAACGGTGAGAGAGGTCCGCACATACCGCCGTACTGATCACTGATGTCAGAACCAGCAGGTATCCCCTGGCCGAATCCTTGACGCCGAACCAGAACGCCACCACACAGCTTCCGAGCACAAAAAAGGAAAGCGCGAGGATTGAGGTAAACGGCTCGGGGCAGATGTTCATCTGCGCAAGTCCTACAGCCGGCCAGAGCCAGCGTCCGATCTCGACCACCCAGAGATAGTTTCTGTACTCGGCTCCGCTCCACAAGGCGTCATAGGTGTTTACCAGCTCATTGGAAATCAAGAGCTGATAAGCCGCAAGGCAGATCAGCAGATTGATCAGTGCAAAGCGGCAGAATCGCCGCAGTTCCTTTTTATCAGTGATGAGCATCGGTCTGTTCCTCCCTGATCTCCGTCTGAGTCTGTTTACGGGCCCGGTTACCTCAGCAGCGTCATTTCATCTTCCGAAGAATCCGAATAGCTGCAGATGTTGATGTATGCGTCCATAATGCGTCTCGCGATACGCTGGACGTTTGCACCGGATCCGCCGCGTTCCACGACCACCGCGATGGCAACGTCGGGGTCGCTGTACGGGCCGTAGCAGATAAAAATACCGTCGTTGGTGATCTTCTCACCTTTCTGTGCCGTTCCGGTCTTGCCGGCACAGATCCAGGGGCAGGCCGTCCATACAACAGCATTCTGTTCGTTGATCCAGTCGTTCAGAACCATGTACATGCCTTCGTGGATCGCCAGCCAGTTGTATTCCGGAGAGCGGATGGTGTTCAGGACCTCCGGCTCACGCTCATAGATCTTCTTGCTGTAGTCATAATTTCGGACAGTCTTGAGGATGGACGCGGAATAGCGGTGCCCGGAGTTTGCCACCGTCGCACAGTACTCCGCCAGCTGCAGGGGGGAGAAGATGCTGTCCGACTGCCCGATGGCGGCCTGCATCGTATCACCGATGCGCCACACGGTACCGGTATAGTCCGCGTGGTTTGCTTCGTTGGACATGTTGCCGCGGGTCTCGACCAGCTCGATGCCCGTGCTGACGCCGAGGCCGTAGGCATGGGCGTATTCGCCCATCTTGTCAATGCCGAGATCGTGGCCGACGGAATAGAAGAAGTAGTTGCACGAGTCGCGAAGCGCCGTCGTGACATTTTCCTCCGGGTGGGTGTAGTGTTCTCCCTTGACGCTGTTCCAGATCCAGCACTCAGGCGCGTATCCTTCCGCGGCGTACTTTGTGAAGACGCCTTCACACTTGATCTTGTATTCCGTATTGATCTGGCCTTCTGTCAGAACCGCTGTCGCAACGCAGGGTTTGAAGGCCGATCCCGGGGCGTAGGCACCCATCAGCGCACGGTTGAAAAGCGGTGCATTCGGGGTCTCCATCAGTTCCTGATACTTCTCGATGATGGTCGCGCCGTCATAAGTGGGCCAGCTTGCGATCGCGAGAGGCTCTCCGGTGTTGACCTTTACCACAACGGCCGCAGCGCCGGTGATCTCGTCTTTCATCTCCGGGTCATAGTCGCCGCGCTCAATGCCTTCGGCGCGCTCCTGATTCCGGTTCATGATCATGGTGTTGACCGTGTTGTTCAGGATACGCTCCGTCTGTTCCTGAAGGACCTTGTCGATGGTCAGATAGATATGGGCCCCCGGCTCCGGTTCTTCGATGTAGACGGTGCTGAGCACCGTGCCGGCGTTGTTCTGTGTTTCGCTCACCGTGCCGTCCTTGCCGTGCAGGTATTCCTCAAAGGCGTATTCCACGCCGTCCTTTCCCACCATGGCGTCGTTTGCATAGTTCAGCAGCGAATACCGTTCATACTCCTCCTGCGTCATCAGTCCGGTGTAGCCGAGGATATGGGCGGCGTATTCCGTCTCGTAATTGCGAATGTAGGCACGCTGAACTTCAATGCCGACCAGCTTGTTTTCCATGATGGAGGAGATGAGCTCCATGCTCGCATCTTCCACGAACAGGTATTCGGCCGTATTGACCGCATAGCGGACATTGATGGAATAACGGACGCCGGCGATGATGCGCATTTCTTCGCTGGAATAGCTGTTGTCTATTCCGTAGCGCGTACGCATGAAGCTCAGCAGCTCGACCGCACTGGGGTTTTCCGCCAGGCCGTCCGGCTTCTGGCGGACAAAGTAGGCATTCAGCATGGTGCGCTGAATATCCGTCATATTCTCGTCATACTCAAACGGCGGTGTCCGGCTGATGGGCAGGTCGTCGGTGTAGTGGTCGCCGAAGCCCTCTACCATGTGGACCAGCTCCAGGATGACTGCATTCGGATCCGCGTTGGCAAAGAGCTTGACATTGTCCACCTTGAGGTTATAGCATTCCTTGTTGCTGACCATAATTCGTCCGTAGCGGTCGAGGATGTTTCCCCTCGCGGCGGTAACGGTCCTCTCGGTGTTTGTGATTTCATTGCTCTGGTTATAGTACTTTTCACCCTCAATGATCTGCAGGCGATACAGGAAGGTCAGATAGACCACCAGAATCACGATAACCAGTACGACCATGGCAGCAACTCTGCCGGGTTTTACGAGATGTTTCACGAACGACTCCTTTACTCAAGTCTGCTGAGACGGGCAGGCGGATAATACGCCAGAACCGCAAACGGCAGCGACCAGGCCGTCTGCAGAAGCGCGGTTGTTACCATCACTATGGAGAAGGTATCAGACGCCGCGGTTTTGAGAAGCTGCCCTCCCGCTGTTGCAAGCAGTCCGAGGATTGCCGCGCCCATGTAGGCAAAGAAACGCCGGTTGATAAAGAAATTCGAAATAAATGCCGATGCAAAGCTGATTGCCGGAAATGCCAGGGTAAAGAAAATGGTATTTTCCACAAATGCCATATCCGCGAAAATCCCCAGCACCAGGCTGAACAGCGGTCCCCAGGTGGCTCCCTCAAACATGCCCATCGCCACGGCCGCAGCCGGCAGAAACATCGGGCACACCCCGAAAATCCTCAGCTGCGTGAACAGAATGTTCTGCATCGCCAGGAGCACCACCAGATAGATCGCATATCGCAGGACCTTGCCGACATTGATCTTTTCCAGAAAATCTTTTGGAATAATGGTATTCAAGCTCTACTCCACCACATCAAAGTCTTTGATAATAAAAACCTGCACCAGCGAATCCAGATTTGCCTGCGGCTCGACAATCCCGTATTCGATCTGTCCGCCGGCCTCCGTCTGGACGTTGGTCACGGTCCCGATGACAAGTCCTGCGGGGAATGCGCCGCCGGAACCGGAAGTCGTTACCTCGTCACCGGCAAAAATCTGTGCTCCGTCGGCAAGGAAGGTCAGTTTTGCCTTTTTCTGTTTCATCAGGGAATACTCGCCCACCACCATGCCGGAGCTTCCGGTGGAAACAACCGTTCCGCCGACGCTCATGTCGACATCGATGAGCGTGCTGACCGTTGACCAGGTCTCGCCGAGTTCCGTGATCTGACCGACCAGGGCGCCGTACTCCGTAATCACCGGGTCACCGTATTCGATCCCGCTTCTGGCCCCCTTGCTGATGGTAAAAGAGGAGGACCAGTTGGAGGAGGACCAGAGGACCACCTTGCTGGATTCCAGAACATAGTCCGAGTGTTTGTCGCGCAGGTTCAGAAGTTCCCGAAGCCGCACGTTCTCTTCTGACGCCTCAATGCCGTCACGGGCCGACTGCTGTGCGTCCGCCAGCTGGGAGCGCAGGGACTCGTTCTCCGCCATCAGCGAGTCATACTCATACAGGTACCCGTAGATGGTGTCGAACCAGTTGGCCGCAGAGCTCAGAACCTTCTGCAGCGGTGCCGAAGCCGTGCCGCGTGCGTTCTGGACGAAGCCGATGCGTCCGCCTCTTGCCGCAGTTCCAAGCCCGATAATCAGGACAACCGCCGCAACGATGATCCCGACCCGAATTCCGTTTTTCCTCAGATATTCCTTCAAAGGATCGGTACTCCCTTCTTCGCCAGCATCTGCCCGAGTCTGCAGACCGGCAGGCCCATTACATTAAAGAAATCCCCTTCGATTGCCCTCACAAACAAGGCTCCTTTTCCCTGAGCGCCATAGGCGCCGGCCTTGTCCATCGGCTCTCCGGTGGCAATGTATCTCCGGATTTCCTCATCGGAAAGCTGCCGAAAATGGACAGCACTGCGCTCTGCCTCGCAGAGCTCGCCTTCTCTGTCCAGCAACGTCACACCGGTGTAAACCTCATGATCCCGTCCGGAGAGATGCTTCAGCATCCTGAAAGCCTGCTCTTCGGAATGCGGCTTTCCAAGGATTTCACCGTCCAGCCAGACGATGGTATCCGCCGCGATCACCAGGGGATCGTCATCAAATAGGGCCGCCACTTCTTTCGCTTTGGCATGCGAAAGGGCTTTCACGGTCTCCTCCGGAGAAGCCCCCTTCGGAGGCTGTTCCTCTCCGGCAGCCGGATGGATGATCACATCGGCAAAGCCAAGCATATGCAACAGTTCGCTCCTGCGCGGGGACGCGGAGGCGAGCACGATGTTTCTCTTTCTCATTCCACACCTCGATAATACAGTCCTCTCGTCAGCATGTTCGGCTGATATTCATTCAGACCGAGATAGGACTTGGCCACCTCCACACATTCCCTGGCGCTCTCTGTGGTAAACATCAGACGAAGTCCCCAGAGTCCTGCACTCAGCAGGTCACTGCGCTTGTCCGCCAGGAAAAGCTTATGGGCGTTGTAAATCACATTCCGGCAGCCGAATTCCTTTACCACCGGGAACACCGAGCCTGTCCGGTCGGAAAGCTGCCCGGGGATCTGACAGTTGCACTTCCCGGCGCTCTGGCGGATCACACACTGATCGGACACCATCACCGGCAGCCGGCCGTAGATAATCATTTCCGTATCGAGGAGCTTCTTCAGATCCCGGATCTGGGAAAGCCTCAGTTCAAAGGAAGCCGTGGCAGAGAGGAAGCCCGCCGAACGCAGAACATCCAGCGTGCGTGAGTTGAAGGCATTCATGCCGAAATCCGCACGGACCGCCATCCACGCCTGCTTTGCCAGGGCAACATGGCCGATGTTTCCGACCAGTGCCTCTTTTACGCCGTTCTGTGCCAGCTTCTCCAGTGCACGGTAGACCGTTTCCGCCTCATCGTCCGTAATCACGCGGGGCAGAACCGCTACCGGTACCGTTTCATTCGTCAGGAAGGGCATCACGCGCTCAAAACGCTCAGCCATCAGCAGCGCAGGCGCGTAGAGATATCCGGGCCGCAGTTCCGCCAGCTCCGGAGCAAGCTGCTCTTCGGTGGCAACCTGGAAAATCGATACCGGATCTCCTTTTTGGATTCGGCTCTCCGGCATGGGCGGCACCGGGTTGTTTGCTCTCGGTTTCGGCGTCATTCGCCTCTCCGAAAGCTCAGAGATCAGCTTTCTTCTCAGTTCGTTAATTTCCGACGCGGGCAGAAAAAGCCCTTCATCCGCCTTCGCCTGGTTTTCAACAACGGTGAACGGAGTGCCGCCGGTTTTATACATCTGTTCGACAATGTACCCTGCCGTGACGCCCTGCCGCTTGGCCCGTTCCGGAACAGGTCCGAAGGCCACCGCCCGGTTTCCGTCGTCATCAAAAGCAATCGCCTTTGCCTTCTCTCCCTTCTCCACAAGGGAGTAGAAGTGAATGGGAACACGGCGGACTTCTCCGTCGCTGTAAGCGCGTCTGGCATCTGCATAAAGACGGTCGAGAACTTCATCCGCTTCCGCCCTGATTCCATGCATGTCTGCTTTGTCACCGTTCAGGTATCCCTGCGTAAAGCCCTGTCTGGAAAAGACGCGTTCCAGCAGCTCCATCTCATCGCCTGTCGGCTTGCGTTTTTCTTTCAGAACTTTGGAATACACGCCCGTGACAATCCCGGTGTATTCCGGCCGTTTCATCCGTCCTTCGATTTTCACGCAGCTCACACCGGCGTCTTCCAGCTCCTGGAGCCGGTCCACCAGGCAGTTGTCTTTCAGTGACAGCGGATAGTCGTCCATTCTCCCGCCCAGGGAATACTGCATTCTGCAGGGCTGGGCACACATCCCCCGATTTCCGCTGCGTCGGCCGATCATGGCAGAGAGATAACACTGCCCCGAATGGCAGAAGCAGAGCGCCCCGTGTACAAACACCTCCGTCTCCACACTGGCGTGCTGCGAGATAAAGCGAATTTCCTCCAGATTCAGCTCTCTGGCCAGGACCACCCGGGTAATTCCCATCTGTGCCGCCGCTTCCGCTCCGGCAAGATTGTGGATGCTCATCTGGGTACTGGCATGAAGAGGGATATCCGGAAGTGCTTCATGAATCACGCGGGCCAGGCCGAGATCCTGGACCAGGATCGCATCCGCACCCTTGTCCGAGGCAAGCCTCGCCGCAGCCAGCGCGGCCGTCATTTCCCGGTCATTGACCAGGGTGTTCAGAGTCACATAAACGCGGCAGGCGCGAAGGTGGCAATAGCGTACCGCCTTCTCAAATTCTTCCGGTGTAAAGTTATGTGCACCCCGTCGGGCATTAAAATCCCCAAGGCCGAGATAGACCGCATCCGCGCCGTTCTGCACCGCTGCAATGACGGCTTCCGGGGATCCTGCCGGGGAAAGCAATTCCATCATAATGATACTCCTGACATCTGGAAAAGAGTCATACTGAATGATTATAGCACATTCTTCCCTATTGCGACAAGATAATTTTAATGTTATAATATGTTCTCCACAATAACAATTTGTGAATTATTCCTGTTTTGGTGAAAAATGAACGATTTGTCCGAAAAAAATCTGATTTCCCCCCGGGCCGCGGACCTGATTATCGGGCTCCGGGACGGTGATGCGGCCCTGTTGTATCTGTATCTCTGCCGCCGCGGCATGGAGGATCGTGATCATATTGCCCGTGAGCTCTATCTCCCGAAGCAGCGCCTCAGTGAGGCAATCGAGCGTCTGGAGATGCTCGGTCTGCTGCCTCTGACGGACACGCTGCCTGTTGCCGCAGAAAGCGCCGCTTCACCGGCGCCTGCCGGAGAAGCACCTTCCCTGCCGGAACGTCCTGATCTTCCGGACTATACCGCAGAGGATGTCCGGGTCCGCAAAGAGAGTGACAGCGCGTTCTCGGCGCTGATTTCGGAAGCCCAGCTCATCATGGGCCGTCCCCTCAGCACGCCGGATCTTATTAAGCTTCTCGGGATCTATGATCACCTGGATCTTCCCCCGGAAGTTGTGATGGAGCTGATGAACTTTGTCGCCGAGCTCTACCGTTGGAAGTACGGGGAGCGCCGCCGTCCGTCCGCCCGTGCCTTTGAGCTGGAAGCCCGGGTCTGGGCGGAGCGCGGCATCACGGATTTTGAATCGGCAGAGCGTTATATTCGCTCCGCCAGGGAGCGGCGCAGCATGGAAGGCGATATCAAAGCCTCCATGAAGATTGTCGACCGAGACTTTACGGATACGGAGCGCCGATATGTGGAGCAGTGGCTGAACTGGGGCTTCTCTCCGGACACCATTGCCCTCGCCTATGACAAGACCGTCACCAATACCCGCAAGTTCAGTCCCGCCTATATGAACAAGATTCTGATGAGCTGGAATGAAAAGGGGCTGCACTCCCTTGCAGAGATTCAGGAAAAGGATTACCCTTTGAGGAGCCGCTCTTCCGGCGGTGCCGAACCGCGCCCTGCCGAGAGCCTCGGCAGTCTCTGGGAAAAGGTGAACCAGATTTAACAGGAGAACTGCTATGATGTATGATGGAAAGCTTCTGGCCCTCGCCCGCGCCGGACTCGAAAAAGAACGGGAAGCAAATCGGGCAGAACAGCAGCGCCGGATTGAACTGGTCTATCATCAGGTTCCGGAGCTGGAACAGATTGATCTCACTTTACGCTCCCACATGGCAGAGCTGGTACGTCTGACACTTTCAAAACCCGCCGATCTGCAGGATCGGATTCATGAGCTCCAGGAGCGCAATCTTGACCTGCAGATGCGCCGTGCCGAGCTCCTGACGCAGAACGGATACTCCATCGACTGGCTGGATGAGATCTATTCCTGCCCGATCTGCCGCGATACCGGCTACGTGGGCACAGAGATCTGTGACTGTCTTCGCAGGCGCTGCAATCTCGAGATGACCAGGGAGCTTTCCGGCCTGCTGAAAAGCGGCCAGGAGTCTTTTGACAATTTTGACCTGAATTACTACCCTGACACCCCGGATCCCGAATCGGGCTGCATTCCCAGGGAAGCCATGGCCGTCGTATTGGCCGGCTGCAGGAAATTTGCGGATCGCTTTCCGGATGTTTCTTCCAATCTTCTTCTCCGCGGCGGCACCGGACTCGGAAAGACCTATCTATCCGCCTGTATTGCCCGTGTCGTTGCAGAGAAAGGCTATTCGGTATGCTACGATTCCGCTTCCGTCGCGCTGGAGGCCTTTGAGCGTCAGAAATTCTCCCGTGACCCGGAGGAGGCCGAAGCCGCTTCGGTCAGAGTAAAGCGCATGCTCTCATGTGATCTGATGATCCTTGATGATCTGGGAACCGAGATGGTCACACCGATGTCCCTCAGCGCGCTCTATACTCTGATTAACACCCGTCTGAACGAAAATCGAAGGACCATGATCAGTACCAACTGTTCCGACGAGGAGCTTTCCAGACGCTATACCCCGCAGATCTGCTCGCGTATTCAGGGTGAATTTCTCGAGCTTCCTTTCTACGGTACCGATATCCGCCGTCTCAGGCATAAAAAATAGCTTGTGTTTCGTGCCTCTTATGGTATAATTCACCTGCTTTATGTTCTTAACTGTTTTCAGGAGGAGATGTTATGGCTACAGCACGCCGCCGCATGGGCGACAGGAAAGAAGGCCGCCTGCTGCGCTCTTTACCCGGTTTTGCAAAGTTTATCCCCTTTATTATGCCGCAGCGCAACGATCGCTATATTCACTATGAGGAAGCTTTCGAGGTTACCCAGCTTGACCGCATGCTCCGCAAACTGCGTGTAGAAGGGTACAAGGGCATCGGGATCCTGCATTTTTTGATTGCCGCTTATATCCGCGGAATTTCGAGAATGCCGGGGATCAACCGCTTTGTTGTCGGACGGAGGATCTATGCCCGCAACAACATTGAAGTCGTCATGACCGTCAAGCGCGCCCTCAGCATTGACGCTACCGAAACCACCATCAAAGTCGTTTTTGAGCCGACCGATACGATTCTGGATGTCTATCGCAAGATGAACGAAAAAATCGACGAGATCAAGTCCAGCGAAGAAAACAACGGGACAGAAGATTTTGCGGATGTGATTGCCCGTCTGCCCCGGTTTCTGATCCGCTTTGCACTCACGCTTCTTCGCGTGATGGATTATTTCGGCTGGATTCCGCAGTCTCTTCTGAATGTCAGCCCTTTCCACGGCTCCATGATTATCACGGATCTCGGTTCTCTTCGCATCGGTCCGATTTATCATCATATCTACAACTTCGGCACCCTTCCCGCTTTCATCGCGTTTGGCGCCAAGCGGCACGCCTATGAGCTCAACCGCCGCGGGGAGATGGTTGACAAAAAATATGTCGACTGCAAGTTTGTCCTGGATGAAGGTATTGTGGACGGCCATTACTGGGCCCAGATGCTGCTTGCTTATCGCTACATGTTTGAGCATCCTGAGATGCTTCTCTCCCCTCCCGGCAAGGTAGTCGAGGACATCGCCTGAAACGGCATTTTGCGGATTGACGCAGCGGCTCTTCGGAGCCGCTGTTTTTATATCATTTTTTGTTTGACAATTTGATGTTTTGGGTGTATATATAGTTAGTTAAATAGTTTTTTGATGTATGATGGATTAATTATATTCATTTGAAAGGCAGGCCTGATTTCCGTAGAAAGCACAGAAACCAGAAAAGAACGTGCAATCCTGGCCGGATTGAATGCGCTGAGCATGGACCGGGCCGAGCGTTCCTCAGACAGTTCCATGGAGGAGCTGGCCGCTCTCGTGGAAACCGCGGGCGGTGAGGTGATTGTCACCCTGATCCAGAATCGCCCCTCTCCCGATCCCCGCAGTTTTATCGGTGACGGCAAAGTAGCGGAGATGAAAGAGCTGATCGCGCTGCATGACTGCGATCTCGCTGTCTTCGACAATGAACTCTCCCCCTCCCAGATGCGGGTCCTGTCCGAGGATCTCGGCATAAAAGTTCTGGACCGTTCCGGTCTCATTCTGGATATTTTTGCGCAGCGAGCCAGAACGCGGGAAGGAAAGCTTCAGGTCGAACTGGCTCAGTACCAGTATCTTCTTCCCCGCCTGACCGGCATGTGGACCCACCTGGTGCGTCAGACCGCCTCGGGTGGAAGCTCGCCCATCGGAACGCGCGGCCCCGGTGAAACCCAGCTGGAGACCGACCGGCGCCATATCCGAAGGAAAATCCAGGCTCTGCAGAGCTCCCTCTCCGAGGTACGGAAGCAGCGGAGCACCCAGCGCAGCCTGCGGCTTAAAAACCGCCTCCCTCTGGTGGCACTCATCGGCTACACCAACGCGGGCAAGTCTACGCTGCTGAACACATTGACCGAATCTTCGATCCCGGCCAACGACCGGCTTTTTGATACCCTCGACCCGACCACACGGCGCTTTCCCCTTGCCCCCGGGCAGGAGATTCTTCTTTCCGATACGGTCGGCTTTATCCGCAAGCTGCCCACCCATCTGGTGGAGGCGTTCAAGGCGACCCTGGAGGAACTCAAGTATGCAGATGTTCTTCTCCATGTGATTGATCTGTCCAATCCCGAATGGGAAGAGCAGGCCGAGGTTGTGGACAGCCTCGTTCGGCAGCTCGGAGCGGAACAGACTCCCTGTCTGCGCGTCTTCAACAAGTGTGATCTTTATGTCGGAATCCTTCCCCATGGCCAGGATGTGGTCTGCATCTCCGCCAAAACCGGTGAAGGCGCCGATGTTCTGACAGAGCGGCTGAGCGCAATGCTCCGCGACGGGGTTCGTGAGACGGAGCTCCTTCTGCCTTACGCGGATGCCGGCGTGCTGGATGTTCTTCGCCGTGAGGCCCAGATTCTGTCCGCCGAGTATGAAGACCTGGGAATCCGGGTCAGGGCCAGTCTGAACCCGGAGCTCTGCGGCAGATATCATCAGTTCATCCCCGGCTGGACAGAGCCCCGTGAAGAATGGGAATAGGCCGATCCGCGGGATAAGGAGCTGAACAATGTCTGAAGGATTTCGCATCCCTGCCGGTCCCGGTGAATCAGAGCTTACCGAAAAACGTTCCCGTTTTCTTGGACATCTGATCTCTGTGGAATCGGAAGAGGAGGCAAAAGAATTTGTCTCCCGCATGAAAAAGCAGTATCACGACGCCCGGCATAGCTGCTGGTGCTACCGCCTTTATGAGGGACCGGAACGCTTCTCTGACGACGGTGAGCCGCAGGGCAGTGCCGGAATGCCGATGCTGGAAGTCTTCCGCCGGGAAGAGGTCTTCAACTTCTGCTGTGTGGTAACAAGATATTTCGGCGGCGTTCTGCTGGGTACCGGCGGACTTTCCCGGGCTTATTCCGGTTCAGCAAAGCAGGCCCTGACCGAAGCCGGAACCCTCTGGGTCGGGAGCTTCATGGAGCTCAGCTTCTCCTGCCCGTACCGGCTGAGCGAGAAGCTGAAGAGTGTGATTGCGGCCGCGGGTGCCGTTCTTACGGATGTCCGGTACGATACGGATGTAAACATGACGGTTCTTGCGGAAGAAGATTCCGCTTTAGCGCTGGCCGGGCAGATTTCGGAACTCAGCGGCGGAAAGATTCAGCCGTCAATGCGCAAGACACAGCAGGCAGGAGGACAGGCATGATCCCCAGAGAAGAACGTGAACAGCTGGAGTTTCTGCTCGTAGGCCCTCATGGGGTGCGGGCAGCGGAATCCCGCGGCCGTCTCCATGAAGAGCCGGCATGTGAAATCCGCACCTGTTTTCAGCGTGATGTCGACCGTATCACCCACTGCAAATCGTTCCGCCGGCTGAAGCACAAGACCCAGGTCTTTCTCCAGCCCGAGGGAGATCACTATCGCACCCGCCTGACCCACACCCTGGAAGTCAGCCGTCTGGCCCGTACCGTAAGCCGTGCTTTGAAGCTGAATGAAGATCTCACCGAAGCCATTGCACTCGGTCATGACCTCGGCCATACTCCCTTCGGTCACGCGGGAGAGCGGGCACTGAACCGGATTCATCCAGGCGGATTCCGCCATTATGAGCAGAGTCTGCGGGTCGTGGATCTGCTGGAGCGCGGCGGGCAGGGGCTCAATCTGTGTTATGAGACCCGGATGGGAATTCTCAATCACACGCACGGAGCACCGGACGACACGCGGGAAGCCACCTGTGTCCGGCTCTGCGACCGGATCGCCTATATCAACCACGATCTGGATGATTCGATCCGGGCCGGGCTTCTGACAGAGGAGGAAGTCCCGGAAAAAATCCGTCTGGGCTGCGGGACGCGCAATTCCGAACGGATCAACAGTTTTATCACGGACCTCATTTTGAACAGCCGCGGCGGTGAGCTGCAGATGAGCGAAAAGATGCAGGATCTGTTTAACTACTTTCACGGCTTCATGTATTCGGATATCTATGTCAATCCTGTAGCCAAAGCCGAAGAGAGCAAGGTCGACGGAATTCTCGCGTCGCTGTATGATGTCTATGTCGCGCATCCCGAGAAGCTGCCCGCGGACTTCGGCGGCGTTCTGGAACGGGAGGGGCCCGAGCGGGCCGCCTGTGACTACATCAGCGGCATGACCGACGGATATGCCATGGAAAAATACGGCGAGCTCTTCATCCCCTTTGCCTGGAGCGTAAAATAATCCGTCCGCCTGCCTGATGTTTTGTCGTCATCCGTCATTTCTTGTTTTCTTGTGGAGTTTGTGAGGACATTATGCCATTTCCGGAAAACTTTATTCAGGAGCTGACAGAACGCAGCGACATTGTCGATGTGGTAGGCAGTTATGTCGCTCTTGGGAAGCGCAGCGGGGCAAATTACTTCGGTCTCTGTCCGTTTCACAATGAGCGTACTCCGTCTTTCGCGGTAAATCCCTCCGGTCAGTTCTACCACTGCTTCGGCTGCGGCAAAGGCGGCGGCGTCATCAACTTCATCATGGAGATTGAAAATCTCTCCTATCCGGATGCGGTTGCCTTTCTGGCCAAGCGCGCCGGAATGCAGATGCCGGAGGATTCCTTCGACCGGGATGCAAAGAAGCGTTCGCGTCTGCTTGCCGCCAACCGGGATGCCGCAAGGTGGTTTTATGAGCAGCTCATCACCCCGGAGGGCAGACGCTGCACCGACTATATGGCCGGACGAAAGATTTCTCCTCCCGTTGCCAAGCGTTTCGGTCTCGGCTTCGCCCCGGAGCACAGCGGGGCGTTTCTCTCCGCCATGCGGCAGAAAGGATACAGCGACTGGGAGCTGAGCGATGCGGATCTGATCCGCAGAGGCGATCACGGCTTCTACAGCACTTTTCGGAACCGCCTCATGTTCCCCATCATCGACGTGCGCGGGAACGTCATCGGCTTTTCCGGGCGGGCGCTGGGGGACGCCGGCGCCAAGTATCTCAACAGCAAAGACACGCTTGTGTTCAACAAGGGCCGGAATCTCTTCGCATTGAATCTTGCGAAGAAGTCAAAAGCCGGCTATATCATTCTCTCAGAGGGCAACATCGATATTGTGGCGCTGCACCAGGCCGGTTTTGACTCGGCGGTCGCATCGCTGGGGACCTCCCTGACGCCGGAACAGGCAAGGCTTATCAGCCGCTACACCAATGAGGTGATCATTGCCTATGACAACGACGGAGCAGGGATCAAAGCCTCCCAGCGCGCGATTGGGATTCTGGAACGGCTGGACCTGAAGGTCCGGGTGCTGCGCATGACCGGAGCGAAGGATCCGGATGAATACATCAAAACCCGTGGTGCGGACGCGTTCCGCAACCTGCTGGAGGGCTCGGAAGATCAGGTGGATTACCGTCTCGGCACCGTGACGGCAAAATATGATCTGAGTCAGGACGATCAGAAGGTCGCCTTCCTGAAAGAGGCAACCGCACTCCTGGCAACCCTTCCGGGCGCGGTAGAGCGTGAGGTCTACGCAATCCGTGTCGCAGGGAAGGCCGGAGTCGGACAGGATGCCGTCATCCGGGAAGTAGAGCGGCGAAGGAAGCAGCTTCTTCGAAAGGCCGCCCGAAGCGAAGAGCAGGAGCTGAACCGCCCGGAACGCATGGCACAGCCCGCAGACAAGCAGCTGCGTTACCGGAATCCGGTATCGGCTGCCGCGGAAGAGGGTGTGATCCGGCTGCTCTACCTGGAGCCGTCGCTGGTGCGGGAGAGCGGTCTGCCGGAAGCGGCGATGTTTTCGTCGGAAGCATTGGGCAGGATTTATACCATCCTGCGTCAGAAGATCGAAGAAGGCGGCACCGTAAGCATCTCTTCTCTCTCCGGCTTGCTCAGCCAGGATGAAATGAATCTCCTGGTCAACATCCTTCAGAAACCGGAAGTCCTGTCCAGCGGTCGGCGGGCCCTGCAGGATTACATTGCCAGAATACGCGAACAGCACGAGCTCGAATCCGGAGGCGCAGAAATGGATCTCAATGCCCTGCGGGACCGGCTCAGAGAACGAAAGGGGTACCATCCATGAATGACGAACTGCAACTGACCGAAGAAGACCTCGAAAGCATGGCCGACAGGCTCATCGAGGAAGCCGCCGGCGCTGACATCGCCGGTCAACAGGAGACAGAGCTCATCAAAAGCCGCAAAAAGTCTCCGCGCAAGAAAGAGGGCCCTGTGGATAACAGGCCGCCCGAGGTACGGCTGCAGGAGCTCTTCGACAAGGGGAAGAAATCCGGAAAGCTCACCACCAAGGACCTGGATCTGCTCAATGAACTGAGTCTGGACCCTGACACGATTGACAAATTCTATGAGCAGCTGGAGCAGGCCGGTATCGACATCGACTATGCCGGCGGCGACCTGATGCCGGTTCTGGATGATGATCTGCTTCCGGAACTGGACGATCTCAGCGAGGTCGAAGAGGTTCCCACCGAAGAGGTAACGGATACCGATGCGCTGATGGACAGCTTTGCCACCGACGACCCGGTGCGCATGTACCTCAAAGAGATCGGCAAGGTTCCCCTCCTGACGCCGGAAGAAGAACTTGACCTGGCCAAGCGCATGTCCGAAGGCGACGAAGAAGCCAAGCGCCGCATGACGGAAGCCAACCTTCGTCTCGTCGTTTCCATCGCCAAGCGCTATGTCGGACGCGGCATGCTGTTCCTGGATCTGATTCAGGAGGGAAATCTCGGTCTGATCAAAGCCGTGGAGAAATTTGACTACACCAAGGGCTACAAGTTTTCCACCTATGCGACCTGGTGGATCCGTCAGGCCATCACAAGAGCCATCGCAGACCAGGCGAGAACCATCCGGATCCCGGTCCATATGGTTGAGACCATCAACAAGACCATCCGTGTTTCCAGGCAGCTGCTTCAGGAGCTCGGTCACGATCCCAGTGCCGAAGAGATCGCCGCGGAAATGGACATGCCGGTGGAGAAGGTGCGTGATATTCTGAAGATTGCGCAGGAGCCGGTATCGCTTGAGACCCCGATCGGTGAAGAGGAGGACTCTCATCTGGGTGACTTTATTCCCGACGAAGATGCTTCCGAGCCCTCTGAGGCCGCTTCCTTCTCTCTTCTTCGTGAGCAGCTTGAAGAAGTACTCGAAACGCTTGCCCCGAGAGAGAAGAAGGTTCTGGAGCTGCGCTTCGGCATCGTCGATGGCCGGACCCGGACCCTCGAGGAGGTTGGCAAGGAGTTCAACGTCACCCGTGAACGCATCCGCCAGATCGAGGCCAAGGCTCTGCGAAAGCTCCGTCATCCCAGCCGCAGCAAAAAGCTCCGTGACTTTTTGAACTGAGCTGCTCCCTCCCCGATAAGGGGCTGGCGTCCAGCACACAGTTCTGCAAAAATACAGGCAGGAAAGGCTTGTCAAGGCCTGTCCTGCCTGTGTTTTTCTTTTTTCGGCTGTATCACACCTTCTCGAAAAAGGTGTCCGGATGCTGCGGATCAAAGAGTTCGTTTGCCCACATCAGCGTGACAAGGTTTTCCGTATCCGAAAGATTGATGATGTTGTGAGTATAGCCCGGCAGCATGTGCACTGCCCGGATTCTCTCTCCGCTGACCTCAAACTCAATCACCTCGTCCGTCCCGATCTTCCGCTCCTGGATCAGGCCATGACCGGAAACGACGATAAAGAATTCCCACTTGCTGTTGTGC
>JAGAFT010000251.1 GCA_017627975.1 Oscillospiraceae bacterium | reverse complement strand
TGGTCTCCGGCTTTTTGACTTCGCCGTAGGACCACTCGAGAATCTTTTCAGGAGAGGCAATGCCGATCTGAATGGCATCAAACGGTGTATAGCTCATCACTCATCCTCCTCTGTGTAATCGTCGGAATCATCCCCGCCGAAGTCCAGGTCGGCTCCCAGCTCGTCCACCGGCACATCGTCGATGGAGTAACCCTCGGAGACGATCTCCTCATCGCTTCCCTGATAGAGCTCCTCGCGGACCTCATCGCTGGGGATGTAATCGTCGTCATCGTCGTCCTTCAGCTCGATCTCGTTGCCCTCTTCGTCAAGGACGCGGACATCGAGGCAAAGGCTCTGCAGTTCCTTGATCAGGACCTTGAAGCTCTCGGGCACGCCCGGCTGCGGGATGTTGTTGCCCTTGACGATGGCTTCGTAGGTCTTCACACGGCCGGTGACGTCGTCCGACTTCACCGTCAGGATCTCCTGCAGGGTGTAGGCAGCGCCGTAAGCTTCCAGCGCCCAGACTTCCATTTCACCGAAGCGCTGGCCGCCGAACTGGGCCTTGCCGCCCAGAGGCTGCTGCGTTACAAGGCTGTAGGGGCCGGTGGAACGTGCGTGGATCTTATCGTCGACCAGATGGTGCAGCTTCAGGAAGTAGACCCAGCCGACCGTAACGTCGTTATCAAACTTTTCGCCCGTGCGGCCGTCATACATGACGCTCTTTCCGTCTTCACGGAGCCCCGCCTGCTTGAGCGTGTCGCGGATGGTCACCTCATTGGCGCCATTGAAGACCGGCGTCGCGACCTTCCAGCCAAGGGCCTGGGCCGCATAGCCAAGGTGGACCTCCAGGACCTGCCCGATGTTCATACGGGAAGGAACGCCCAGGGGGTTCAGCACGATGTCCAGCGGAGTGCCGTCAGGCAGATAAGGCATGTCCTCACGCGGCAGGATGCGGGAGACAACGCCCTTGTTGCCGTGACGTCCGGCCATCTTGTCGCCGACGGAGATCTTGCGCTTCTGCGCGATGTAAACACGGACAACCTGGTTGACGCCCGGGTTCATCTCATCGCCCGCCTCGCGGGTGAAGACCTTGACGTCGACAATGATGCCGCTCTCGCCGTGAGGCACCTTCAGCGAGGTGTCACGGACTTCTCTGGCCTTTTCGCCGAAGATGGCGCGAAGCAGCCGCTCCTCAGCCGTGAGGTCGGTCTCGCCCTTCGGGGTGACCTTGCCGACGAGAATGTCGCCGGCGGTGACTTCGGCACCGACCATGATGATGCCGCGCTCGTCCAGATACTTCAGCGCGTCGTCGCCGACACCCGGGATGTCTCTCGTGATCTCCTCGGGTCCGAGCTTCGTGTCGCGCGCATCGCATTCATACTCCTCGACATGGATCGAGGTAAAGACGTCTTCCATCACCAGACGCTCGTTGAGCAGGATGGCGTCTTCGTAGTTGTAGCCTTCCCAGTTCATGTAGCCGACCAGGATGTTCTTGCCAAGGGAAATTTCACCGTTGGAGGTGCTCGGTCCATCTGCCAGCACATCGCCCTTCAGGACGCGGTCGCCCGTGGAGACGATCGGGCGCTGGTTGATGCAGGTGCCCTGGTTGGAGCGGGAGAACTTGATAAGCTTGTAATCCTGGTTTCTGCCGGAGTCATAGCGCACCGTGATGTGCGTGGAGTCCACGCGCGTGACAACGCCGTCTTCCTCCGCCAGCACGCACACGCCGGAGTCCACCGCGCACTTGTGCTCAATGCCCGTGGCAACAATGGGCGCCTGGGTCGTCAGCAGAGATACGGCCTGACGCTGCATGTTCGCGCCCATCAGGGCACGGTTGGCGTCGTCGTTCTCCAGGAACGGAATCATGGCCGTCGCGATGGAGACCATCATCTTCGGGCTCACGTCGATGTAGTCGACATCTTCGCGGTTGACTTCGATGGTATCGTTGCGGTGACGGCAGGTGACACGCTTGTTTTTCAGGCAGCCGTTCTCATCCACCGGCTCGGAGGCCTGGGCGACGACGTACTGGTCTTCCATGTCCGCCGTCATATAGGTGATCTCGTCGGTCAGGCGGCAGGTGCCCTTCTCGACACGGCGATACGGCGCCACCAGGAAGCCGTACTCGTTGGCCCGTGCATAGGAAGCCAGGTAGTTGATCAGACCGATGTTCGGACCTTCCGGCGTCTCGATCGGGCACAGACGGCCGTAATGGCTGTAGTGCACGTCTCGTACATCAAAGCTAGCGCGCTCACGGCTCAGACCGCCGGGGCCAAGGGCCGACATACGGCGCTTGTGCGTCAGCTCGGAAAGCGGGTTGGTCTGGTCCATAAACTGGCTCAGCGGCGAGGAGCCGAAGAACTCCTTGATTGCCGCGGTAACCGGACGGATGTTGATAAGGCTCTGCGGGGTAACGATGTCGAGATCCTGCAGGGTCATGCGCTCGCGGATGACGCGCTCCATTCTGGCAAAGCCGATGCGGAACTGGTTCTGCAGCAGCTCACCCACGCAGCGCACGCGGCGGTTGCCCAGGTGGTCGATGTCATCCGGCTCGCCCATGCCGTGGGCGAGGCAGTTGAGGTAGTTGACCGAGGCGAAGATGTCGTCGGCAATGATGTGCTTCGGGATCAGATCGTCCATGTGCTCCTTGATCGCGTCCTTCAGCGCGTCGCCGGAGAACTGATCCATGAGCTCACGGAGAATGATGCCGCGGACCTTTTCCTTGATGCCGAGCTCGGCCGGGTCGAAGTCCACATAGTGGCTCATGTTCACCATGCCGTTGGAGAAGATGCGGACCTTTTTGCCGTCGATAACGACATCCATCATCACGACGCCCGCATCGTCGATCTGGCGGGCCTTCTCGCGGGAGATGACCTCGCCCTCTTCGGCGATGATCTCACCGGTGGCCGGATCGGAAACCGTGCAGCCCAGCTCATAGCCCACGATACGCGGATACAGAGCGAGCTTCTTATTGAACTTGTAGCGGCCGACATTGGAGAGCTCATAGCGGCGGCGGTCATAGAACAGGCCGTCCAGCAGGGTTTCGGCCGACTCCACCGTGGGAGGATCGCCCGGGCGCAGCTTGCGGTAGATCTCGATCAGGCACTCATCCCGGTCTGCGGCGGTGTCCTTGTCGATGGTGGCGAGCATGCGCTCGTCCTCACCGTAGATTTCCTTCAGGCGCTCGTTGGTCACCGCGCCGACGGTCTTCTCCGCCACACAGCTGAGCCAGGTGGAGGGACGGCTCTCGTCATAGGCACCCATGGCCCGCAGGAACCAGGTGATGGGCAGCTTGCGGTTCTTGTCGATGCGGACGTTGAACATGTCGTTGCCGTCGGTCTCATACTCCAACCATGCGCCGTGATACGGGATCACCGTGGAGGAATAGATGTTCAGCATGGACTTGTCCAGGTCGCGGCCGAAATACACGCCGGGAGAGCGGACAATCTGAGAAACGATAACACGTTCGGCGCCGTTGATGATAAAGGTGCCGCCGGCGGTCATCACCGGGAAATCTCCCATGAAGATCTCCTGCTCCTTGATCTCCTCCGTCTCCTTGTTGCGGAGGCGGACACGGACCTTCAGCGGGCGGGCATACGTGGCGTCACGCGCCTTGCACTCCTGCTCGGAGTACTTCGGCTCGTCGTTCATGGAATAGTCGATGAAGCTCAGCTCCAGGTTGCCGGAATAGTCCGTGACGGCATCCACATCCTGGAAGACTTCCTTCAGGCCGGTATTCAGGAACCACTGGTAAGAGCTCTTCTGAATCTCCAGCAGATTCGGCATGTCCATGATTTCCGGTGTGCGGGCAAAGCTCTTGCGCAGCGTTTTCCCGTAGAGAACATCAGTTGGCATTGGCACACTCTCCTTATTCAAGAACGCCCGGGTGTGTTGAAACATTTTCAATCCCTTGCGTTGATTTTACTCGCTGATCATGCTATACTGAATTCAGGATGGGGCAGGAGGGTTTTCTGCCCCACGCATAATGAGCAAGGTATTTTAGCATCAGAGCTTGGCGTTTGTCAAGTCTTTTTTGTTAAATTTCGTCCGGCGGGAGTGAAAGCTCCGGCCTTTTTCTTTTTGACCGAATTCCGGCCTGATCTCCGGACGTTCTTTGAGGTTTTTATGACTGTTACGAAAGACTTTATCTGCGTGATCGCCGTTCTGGTCCTGGAGGGCCTGCTGGGGCTGGGGCTGCTGTACCGTTCCGGTGTGCTGAAGAGCCGCCTGTCCTGGATTGTCAGCGTGCTGCTCCTCACCCTTGCCCTCGGGCTTCGTGCCCTTCTCTTCGACTATGAGACGCTGGATTATCTCAACTTTCTCTCCCGCTGGGTGGAGTTTTTCCGGGAGCACGGCGGTTTTCCCGCTCTTCGTTATTCCATCGGGAACTACAACATTCCTTATTTATATTTCCTCGCGCTCTTCTCCCTGCTGCCCGTGGATGATCTCTACCTCATCAAACTTCTCAGTACGCTCTCGGACGTGCTGCTGGCCTGGAGCGTTCTTCTGCTCTGCAGCCGTTTCACCAAAAGCCGTCCCCGTCTGCTGGCGGCCTTTTTCACCACGCTGTTCCTCCCCACCGTCTTTCTCAACAGCGCCGTCTGGGGCCAGTGTGACAGTCTCTATGTCGCCCCGCTCCTGCTGGGGATCTGGTGCGCGCTGTCCGGGCATCCTGCGGCTTCGATGATTCTCGCCGCTGTCGCCTTCGGCTTCAAGCTGCAGGCCGTGTTCATTCTTCCGATCTACGCCGTCTTTCTGATGTGCGGGAAGCTGAACTGGAAACATATTTTTATCTTCCCCGCGACTTATCTGGTTCTGGTTCTGCCGGCCGTATGCCTGGGGCGTCCGCTCTGGGAGACCGTCACGCTCTATTTCGGTCAGACCGGCAGCATCGGCAGCGGTCTCAACTACAACTCGCCTTCCGTTTTCGCGGTTTTCACCAACATCCGGGACCAGAAGGCCGCGGCAGCCGTTGCCGTTGTTCTCGCCTTTGTCTATATGCTGAATCTGCTGGCGGTTGCCTTTGCGAACCGGAAAAAGCTGAACGACCGGGCAATCCTCGCGCTGAGTCTCCTCTTTGCCATCGGGATTCCCTTTCTGCTCCCGCATATGCACGAACGGTATTTCTACGGAGCGGACATTCTGTCTCTGGTCCTGGCCTTCTCCGTACCCATGTATTTTTCTGCCGCTCTCCTTGTCCAGTTTGCTTCTCTGCTGGGTTATCACGCATATCTCAAGATGCGCTATCTCCTGCTTATGAACTACGGCGCCGCGGCCCTGTTCACCGCCTTTGCCCTCGCGCTCGTCTGTTTGGTCGGCGCCCTGCGCAAAGGTCTGCCGAAAACCCGAAAGCGAAAAACTTGAAAATTCCTTCTTGACAAGCGCCCCTCTCATGTGTATAATTGCTTTTGCCTTCAGGGCAGATGCGAGAGTGCTGGAATAGGTAGACAGGCACGTTTGAGGTGCGTGTGTCAACCGACGTGTGAGTTCAAGTCTCATCTCTCGCACCAAAACAGGGCTCTAATCTTGAATGATTAGGGTCCTGTTTTTATTGAAGCTTAGAGCAAATGATGATATCTGACATATTCATTTGAGTCGGACGCCAAAGGTGTTGTTTATGAAGAAAATCCTGATTTCTGTTTTGCTGATTGTGCTGCTTCCCTGCTGTTTGACAGGCTGCGGTCCCGCTGCAGTCCCTGAGGATCCTGCGCCTGCTTCCACACCGGAGCCGACGATAACACCATCGCCCACCCCGACGCCGGTCCCCATGTTGCGTTTTCCGGATGGGTCCACCCATCCGTCTGATGAAACCCGGCTGACACTGCACACGCTGGCGCACAAGGATGTTCCGGAAACCGCAGAGCTGCTGAAGCAGATGCCGAATCTGGAGTATGTTGACCTCGGCACGGACGGGGCCTGGACCGAAACAGAACGCGCGGAACTGAATGCAGAGACCGCGGCTGCAGAACGCCCCGCAGAAGCGACGCGCGATCTCACATGGTCGGATCTGTTCATGCTGCAGGAAGCAGTGCCCCAGGCAGATCTTGATTACCGTTTTGTATTTTACGGGAGGTATCTCAGCACGCTGTCGGAGGAAATGGACCTCAACCACAGCATCATGAGCGATGAAGGAGCAGCAGTTCGGGAGATCCTGCCTCTGATGAAATACTGTAAGCGCCTGGATATGGATTCCTGCGGAGTTTCCTCAGAGGAGATGGCAAAAATCCGGGACGCTTACCCGGATATGGAAGTAATCTGGCGGATCTGGTTTGCATATGATCAGTTTACCATGCGAACAGACTCCGAGCGTCTCTGGTGTGCGAATTTTTATCCGTATATGTGGGATGAAGAGACACAGGAACTCAAATATCTGACCCACCTGAAATATCTGGATCTCGGTCACAATCTGCAGCTGCATGACTGGAACTTTCTGCGGTATATGCCGGACCTTGAAGTGCTGATCCTTACGTCGAGCAGCTGGGAATCACTGGATATGCTGGAAAACTTGACCAAACTGGAATATCTGGAGATTATTCCTTACGCACATCTTGATCTTGACCTTCATCCACTGGCAAAGCTTACCAATCTTGAGCATCTGAACATCTGCGCGATGGGTAAAACAGAAGGCTGGGAAGTGCTGCTGAACATGAAAAAGCTGAAACGCCTCTGGATTGGTGAGGAGACCGGGTGTTATCTCCCAGAAGGAGCGGAAGAGCAGATCCGTGCGGCTCTGCCGAATACGGAAATCATGTTCAGAGGCGGCGGGGCCGCCACCGGCAGCTGGAGAATCAATCCGGATGGCACGGTTCCGGAGCGGTATACCCTGCTTCGCGAGCAGTTTGACTACGACCACTGGCCCTCTGTTGCACCCTATCCTTACAACGACCCGTTGTATAATCCCCCCTGGTGATCCGATCAAAGATCTTTAGATCTTTCGTGAAGTGGTAAGTTTCAATTGGGTACAGCGAGGGTTATTTTTAGTGCAGACGGTGTATCATGACAGGCAACAGAAAACAGGGTCCATTACGGGCCCTGTTTTTGACGAACCAGGAGATTATTATTCGTTGATGACCAGGTCCTCAAAGGCGGCCTGACGGACCCAGATCGCGACGTTTCGGCCTTCGGTACGGAAATCGCCGCAGCCGTCTTCACCGATGATAACGGGTTCGGTACAGTTGCCGAGAACATCGTAAAAACTCTCTCCCGCATACTGCGTGTCCACGTACATGTGCAGGCTTCCGCCCTGTTCGGAGTTGGACAGGACCACAGCAAGACCGGAGTTTTCATGCTCCTCATCGCCGCTGCGCACCCAGCCGATCAGGTGCTCGTTTTCAAAGTGGTCCTCCTGCCTGCCGTAAGCATATGTATGGCGCAGCTTGATCATCTTGCCGAGATTTGGCACCAGCGGGCGGTTGCGCACGGGGTTGCCGTAGTAGTCGGAGTAGAACACACAGGGGATGCCCTCCTGCCGCAGCAGAATCAGTGCATAGGCCAGAGGTTTGAACCAGTCGTCCACAAAAGATTCCAGGCTTTGGCCGTGCTGGGTATCGTGGTTGTCGATAAAGGTCACGGCATTCATGGGCCGCTCCCGCGTCAGTGTATGGTCGAAAATGGTGCGCAGATCGTAATTCTCGCCCGCCTGGGAGGCGTTGAAGATGTTGTAGTGCAGCGCCACGTCAAAGAGGGCCATCTCGTTGTCCACCGCGTCCAGATAGTGCAGCAGGCGTTCGATTTCACCGCTCCAGTATTCGCCGACAGCGGGCAGTGCAATCTGCTTCTCTTCACGGAGATCATGCAGCAGCTCCCGGTAAAACGGAAAGCTGATGTGCTTGACTGCGTCCAGCCGCAGTCCGTCGACGCCCGTCTCATCCAGATACCACTTGAGCCAGCGCTTGGTCTCCTTCACGACGGTGGGGTTGGACATATCCACATTCATCCCCATCAGATAGTCGAAGGTTCCGTTCTCCGGATCGGTTTCCGGTGCCCAGTGCTTTCCGGTAAAACGGTAGATGTTGCCGGTCTCCTGGCTGTTTTCGTCCCAATCGGTGCCTGTGAAATGCCGGTGATCCCAGGTAAAGCTGCTGTAGGTACCGTTGCGGCCGGGGAACGTGAATTTCGACCAGGCCTTGATTTTCTGCCTGCCGCCGATCTGTTCCCAGCGGTTTTCGGGGTTGTCTGTGACTGCGGTGATCTCCTCCAGCTCATCCCCGCCCATGCGGTGGTTGAGCACAATGTCGGCAAAGACATCGATGCCGGCTGCGTGGAAAGCCCGAATCGCCTCGAGGTATTCTTCTTTGGTTCCGTACTTGGTGCGGATCGTTCCCTTCTGGTCAAACTCCCCGAGATCATACATATCGTAAACGCCATAGCCCACGTCCTCCTGCGAGGTGCCCTTGTAGGCAGGGGGCAGCCAGACCTGTGTGATGCCCAGCGCAGCCAGGTTTTCCGCCTTTGCGGCGCAGCGCTTCCACCACAGTCCGTCATTCGGCAGATACCATTCAAAATACTGCATCATGGTTTCGTTTTCACTCATCATATCCCTTCTTTCCATTGTTTGATGAGCTTTGCGCGTTTTACCACAATTCAGGTCAATTGTCAAATTTTCCGGGTTGAAACGGCTTTTTTATGAAGTATTATTAACGGCCTGTTCACAAAGCGGCCCCTCTGGCCGCTTTTCACCGCAATTCGGGATATAAGAAGAGCAGGCCGTCACGGTCTGCTCTAATACTCCTGTAACACCTGTTCAAAACTGCGCTTCTGATCCTTACGGAAGATCAACATCCTTGCCGGTATAAAGGTATCTCAGATGAAAGCCGGCGGAAAGATCCTTGATATCCGAAAAGGCGATGGTGACACCGTATTTTTCCGAAACATCCAGGCCTTTATCGCCAAAGCCGTAGACATAGTGGTAATGCGGGTGTGCATCTTCGATCAGTTTCGCTTTTCTTCCCTTGACCCATTTTTCCTCCTGCATGAAGAACGCTTTTTCTTCAATCAGCCCGATTGTGCTCCCGGCAGGCATGGTCTTTGTCTTCGTCCCCTTGGTACAGATGTCTTCCCAATCATTACCGTTCCTTTTTCCGATATACGTTTCGATTGGCTTGCCTTTTTTTGCGATAACATACCAGTATGTATTATTTTTCCCGCCAAGAATGTGATCGACGTCTTTCTGATAGGCCTGATAAAACTCAAACCCACCGTTCTCTTCCACAAGTCTGATAAACCGATCCGACGACATCATGGTTCCTCCTTCGCTGTTTTACTCACGCAATTGCTGCTGAGGGGGAGATTGGTTAAGCTGATTCTATCATAGCCCGCCTGGTGTTGCAAGACGTTCCGCCTCTCCCTTTAACCGGGTCAGGCGTTCTGTTCTCTCCGGAGTCCGGCCGGAAACAGCATCATGGGTCAGCGCTGCCCCTCTTGACAAACCATCCTGATGATAATAAAATTTCTGCAGAAATGATCATGATCTTCTGCAGTATCATGATCAGCGTTTCGGCGGGAAATCCATCATTTTTCGATCTTTTTTGCGGAATGCCTATGAATCAGACAATTACCGACATTCAGAAAAGGCGCGCCGAAAATCTCATATGGAACTGTGCCAAGGACTATTCCTTTGCGCCGGACTTCAAGGCCTACGACAGCGACGGCAATGTGGATCTCTACTGGAACATCATCTACGGTTCCGCAAGACGCCACTTTGAGTACGAAAAGTTCGAGAGGCTGTTTGCCATGCTCGACAGGTACCGGGATTCCGCCGTCTATGAGGCCATCTTCTGGGACGCCCTGGAACCCGTGCTGTTTGAGACGGAGCTCTCCGGGCGCCCTGTTCTGGCGGCCATGCGTCCCGAGCCGGCGGAAAGCGGCCTGAAGTTTGACGCCGACATGACCACGGATGAAATTGTGGAGACGGCCAGGCAGTTCTTTTTCGATCAGTACGGTCTTTACGGCGACGGGAAAATCCGGCTGAAGCACCGGCTGTCCCGTCCGAGAAGACTCTCGGTCGACAGCTTTCTGCAGCGCGGCCGGATCGTCATCCACGAGAAGGACCTGTATCACGGCCAGGCGGATCCCTGGACATACAACAACACGATCAGCACCAAGCTGACCGTGTCCGAGTTACGCGATTTTCTTGAGACGAAGTTCGGAAAGTCCATTTATCCCCCCGAGCGTATTGTACAGCTGGAAAAGCAGCTCTGCACCGGGAATCACCGCTTCACCCACCTTTTTTATACAAGGGGCGAAATTGTTGAGCTCCATGGCGTCTACAACACCTTTGAAATGCACCAGAGGAAGCGGCAGCAGGAACTGATTGCCAACAACCACGCTTATTATCAGAAAAACCTGCTCCGGCACCGGCTCCAGATCTCCAGGCTCAGCAACAGCATCATGAATTCCGTTCTCCTGCACATGCAGCCGGCGCCGGTCAAAGCCAATTCCGGCCGGCTCAATCCGTCCCTCGCCTGGCGCGCCGCCAGGCTGGACGACGAGCGGGTCTTCACCCGAACAGAGAACGAGAATGCCGGCGATATGAGCGTGGATATCCTTCTGGATGCATCTCACTCTCAGATCACCCGGGTGGCGAAGATCTCTTCCCAGGCCTATATCATCGCCGAAGCGCTGAAGCGCTGTCATGTTCCCTGCCGGGTGATGAGCTTCTGCTCCATGAACGGCTTTACCGTTCTGCGCCTTTTCAACGACTATTCCTCCGCTGACAACAGCGGTATCTTCGATTATTACACCGAAGGCTGCAACCGGGACGGGCTTGCCGTCCGCGCAGCCGGAAACCTGATGTCCCACGCCCCCTATGAGCACAAAATGCTCATCATCCTCTCGGATGTAAAGCCCCTGGACATCGCGAAAATCCGGAAAGACGAGCGGGACGTCGGCGTCAGTTATGACGGTCTCCGGGCGCTTACCGATACGGCCCGCGAAGTGCGCCGCCTGCGGGCGGACGGTGTCTCGGTCATCTGCCTTTTCACCGGCGAAGACGTGGACCTGCCTTCAGCCCGAATGGTATACGGCCAGGACTTTGTCCGCATCCGCGATTTTTCTTATTTCGCCGATACGGTCGGAAAGCTGATCATTGACCAGATGAAGCATTATTCCATGTAATCCTTTTCCTGGTTCATCAGGTCCTTCACCGTATAGCGGCTCAGATAGTCCTTCACAACCTCGTTCAGGCCGTTCCACAGCGGGAGCGTCTGGCAGACCGTTGTCCGTGCGCAGGGCTTTGCCCGCTTCTCCAGGCAGGCCACCGGGACCAGCGTCCCTTCCATGGCGTCCAGAACATCATAAATAACAATCTGCTCGGCCGGCCGGCCAAGCTTGTAGCCGCCCCCCTTGCCGCGCAGGCCCTCGATAAAGTCGTATTTCACCAGTGTGCTGACAATGCTCTCCAGATACTTCTCGGAGATCTCCTGTCGGTCCGCGCTCTCCTTCAGCGGGACATAGCCGTCACCCTGATGCTCCGCGATGTCGACAAGAATCCTCAGCGCGTATCTGCCCTTGGTGGAAATCATCATGAGAGAGTTCCTCCGTTTTTCTTTTTTCCTATTATACCGTGAGTTTGGTAGGTTTTCAAGGAATTTTCAAGGAAATTTTGATTTTTCCCTCCTGTCCGGCATCCCTTTTATTCCCCATTGAAGAACGCAAAAAATCGTGTTACAATACACATCAGTATGATGATGCATGATACCTCGCATTCACAACAGGAGGAAGCGGCTATGATTATTACCATCAGCAGAGAATACGGCGCCGGCGGGCATTCCATCGGCAAAAGCGTTGCCGAAGAGCTCGGCATTGAATTCTATGATCGCGATATCATCAAGGCCACCGTCGCGGAAAGCGGACTGGAAATGCCGGAAGTCGAGCGTGTGGAAGAAGAAATCACCCGTACCGGGATTCTTCTGCGCATGATCGCTCCCGCCGCCTACGTGGACCAGCAGGACACTGTCCGCACCATCGAGCAGCATGTGATCGTAGAGCTCGCCATGAAGGGCCCCTGCGTGATTCTCGGCCGCTGTGCGGACGAAATCATGGCCAAGGCCAACATCCCCAGCCTGGATGTATTTCTCTACGCCAGCGATATTCACCGCGCCGCGCGGATCGGCAAACTGATCGGCAGCACGAATCCCACGGAAATCCAGAAGAAGATGCAGAAGACCGATGCCGCCCGCCGCAGCTATTACGAGCAGTTCACCGGAAAGCATTGGGGCGACAGCCGGAATTATACGCTCTCTCTGGATACGGGTTTCCTGGGATATGACACCTGCGTCCGGCTGATCTGCGAGGCTGCGCGCAAGGCGGACGCCTTTGCATAAGGCTTCCTGCACAGAGCTTTCTTTTCCTGTCAGCCGAAAAGGCACAGAAAGGGAACGATGCGTTCTCTTCTGTGCCTTTTGCTGTTTTGATGTGTTTTCCCTGATGCGGATTTCGGCCGTATTCCGCCGCGGCGGAGCCGGGCCTTCGTCCGGAATCAGTCTGCCAAGGTGACCGTCTCGATCTCGCAGAGAACCTGCTTGGGCAGCTCCTTCGCCGCGACACAGGAGCGGGCCGGCTTGCTGACAAAGTATTTCGCATAAACGGCGTTGAATGCGGCAAAGTCCTTCATATCCGCGAGGAAGCAGGTCGTCTTTACAACCTTGGAGAAGTCGGTCCCGGCCGCTTCCAGGATCGCGCCGACGTTCTTGCAGCACTGCTCGGCCTGGGCCTCGATGTCGGTGCCGACGATCTCGCCGGTGGCGGGGTTCAGAGCGATCTGGCCGGAGGTGAAGAGAAGTCCGTTCACGCTGTAGGCCTGGGAATAGGGTCCGATGGCGGCGGGTGCTTTGTCTGTGGAAATAATCTTCATAATTCTGAGTACGCTTCCTTTCTTGTTTTGGTATTGTGTCCTTACTCTAACATGAAACACCGGATCTGTAAACTGAAAACTTGTCATTACCGGCATTTACGGGCATAAAAAAAGCCGCCCTTCCCGGCGGTCTTCCATCATATATCGAAATCTGCACAAAAAAGAAGTACGCCCTGACTGCAGCTTCAATCGCTCAACACAATCAGGGCCTACTTCTCTGAATTCTTAATATCTAACATCTTTTAACCTCTCTTTCTTCAGGATCAAATGCACCGCTGTGCCATTCACGGAATCCTCTCTCTAACGTTTCAACTGCGCGTCACGCAAATCTCATAGGTGAGATATCCTCTTTGTCGGAGCGTTCCCTGATATGATCCTCAGCGGCACTCACCCGGTCCCACTTTCCGGGGAGCTTGGAGTTTTTTTCCTCCTTCATTTTCTGGCTTTATCATACAGGAAAATTCCGAGAAAAGCAAGATCGCATTCTGTACAAAAATCGCAACTTCATTTTGTGCGTTTCGCCAAGATTTGGCTGTTTTATATGAATTTTTTGAACTTTTTTCCTTCATTTTGCCTCTTCTGAGCACAATCTTGACCGATTCGATCTTTTATAGTAAACTGTCTTCAGCACACTGCTGTGACAGAATGTTTGGAGATGATACCATTGAGAATTGTGGTAAAGGTCGGTACCTCTACCCTCACCCATGCCACCGGACGGATGGACATCCGCCATGTGGAAACCCTGTGCAAGGTCCTGAGCGATATAAAGAATGCCGGACACGAGATCGTTCTGGTATCTTCCGGCGCCATCGGTATGGGCGTCGGGAAGCTGAACCTCACGCAGCGTCCTTCCGATATGCCCACCAAGCAGGCCGCCGCGGCAGTCGGCCAGTGTGAGCTCATGTATGTCTATGACAAGCTGTTCGCCTCGTACAACCACACCGTCGCCCAGATTCTTCTGACCGGCGAGGACCTTCGGGACGACACGCGGCACCGGAATTTTGCCAACACCCTGCAGCGGCTCCTGGAGCTGGGCGCTCTGCCGGTCATCAACGAGAACGACACCGTCTCCACGGATGAGATTGCCGTCGGCGACAATGACACCCTCGGTGCCCTGGTCGCCGTGAGCGTGAAGGCGGACCTTCTGATCGTTCTCTCCGACATCGACGGGCTCTATACCGCCGATCCCCGCCATGACCCGACGGCCAGGCTGATCCCGGAAGTACGGGAGATCACCCCGGAGATGGACGCCGGTGCCGGCGGCGGCGGAACCGCGCTCTCCACCGGCGGGATGCATACCAAGCTGATCGCCGCCCGCATCTGCATGGATGCCGGCTCGGACATGATTATTCTCAACGGCTCGAAACCCGCCCTTCTCTATGACGTGCTGGACGGGCAGGCCATCGGAACACGTTTTATCGGGAGGAAACGCACATGAGAAAAACACATGATATTCTGCTGGAAACCAGAGCCGCGCTGCCGACGCTGACCGCATCCCGCGAGCGCAAGAACGCCGCTCTTCTGGCGATCGCCGAACGGTTGCTCTCGGAGCAGGAGGAGATTCTCGCCGCGAACCGTGAAGACCTTGACGCCTCACGCGACAAGTACGGCGAGGTCATGCTCGACCGGCTCACCTTGACGCCCGAGCGCATCGCCGGCATGGCCCAGGGCGTCCGCGAGGTCGCCGCGCTGCCCGATCCGGAGGGCAAGGTGCTCCGCCGTGTGGAGCGTCCCAACGGGCTCGTAATCGAGAAGACCTCCGTCCCCCTCGGTGTCATCGCCATCATCTATGAAAGTCGGCCGAACGTCACCTCCGACGCGGCCGTCCTCGCGCTGAAGTCCGGCAACGCCGTTATTCTGCGCGGCGGGCGTGAAGCCTTCCGCTCCAATGCGGCGATTGTCCGCGCCATTCATCACGGCCTGGAGGATGCCGGCCTTCCCGCCGCCCTGGTGGGCTTTGTGGAGGACACCGACCATGCCAGTGCCGAAGAGCTCATGACCGCCGTCGGTCTGATCGACCTTCTGATCCCCCGCGGCGGAGCCGGTCTGATCCGCCGCTGTACCGAGCAGGCCAAGGTCCCCTGCATCCAGACCGGCACCGGCATCTGCCACATCTTTGTCGACGCCTCCGCCGACCAGGCCAAAGCACTGGATATCATTGAAAACGCCAAGACCAGCCGTCCCTCCGTCTGCAACGCGGAAGAGGTTCTCCTGGTTCATCGGGAGATCGCCCCTGTCTTTCTTCCGAAGCTTCAGCAGCGCCTGGTCACGGACCGCGAAGCGCGCGGTCTGGTACCGGTGGAACTGAGGCTTGATCCGCGGGCCGCGGCCCTGATTCCGGGCACACCCGCTGGGGAGACGGACTTTGACCGGGAATTTCTTGACTATATTCTGGCCGTCGCCGTGGTGGACAGCACCGACGACGCCATCGCGCACATCGCCCGCCACTCCACCGGCCACAGCGACGCCATCCTCACCCAGGATGATGAAAGCGCCGCAAAGTTCACCGCCCTGGTCGACTCGGCCGCGGTGTATGTGAATGCCTCCACCCGCTTCACCGACGGCGGAGAGTTCGGGCTCGGATGCGAAATGGGCATCTCCACCCAGAAGCTCCATGCCCGCGGACCGATGGGCCTGGAAGAGCTCAACACCTATAAATATGTCATCCGCGGAAACGGGCAGACCCGCTGAGTCCCCCTCTTTCCGTATGCTGAGCCGCCACGGGCAAATCCTCCGTGGCGGCATTAAAATAATGACAAATTTGATCGATGAAATGCCGCCGGGCATGTGTAAAAATACAAAATTGCAGCAGAATATCCATTGTCTCTTGCATTTCTCTTTTTCGCGTGTTATAGTACGTTCACAATTCAATACCGTAGATGCTTTCGGGATCCTGTCGGAAACCGGAAGCGGAGGAACTCTGGAGATCTCGTTGAATCGGGAGCCGAAGGTGCAAGGCGAAAGCCGAATCTCTCAGGCAAATGGACAGAGCGGAAATCTTGCCATGCAGCCGTTTTCAGGTTGCTGTTGAGATGCTTTTCCGGAGTTGCTCGTATGGGCAGCTCTTTTTTTATTCGGTTTGAATTGAATTTTGGGAAAAGGACGGAACAGAACAAGATGAGCAACTTTGTCTCCACCATTGAGAGCGTCAACGGAGCGCTCAACAGCTTTGCCTGGGGTCCCCTGATGCTTCTCCTGCTGGTCGGCACCGGCATCTACCTTACGGTCAGGGTCAATTGGCTGCAGGTCACCCACTTCGGCCGGATTCTCAAGAACACCGTCGGCACGCTGTTCAAGAAGCAGGATTCCAAGGATCACGGCGCCAACATCTCTCCCTTTCAGGCCGTGACCACGGCGCTGGCCGGCACCGTCGGCACCGGAAACATCGCGGGCGTCACCGGCGCCATCTTTACCGGCGGCGCGGGTGCTGTCTTCTGGATGTGGGTTGCCGCTTTCTTCGGCATGATCACGAAATATGCCGAGATTCTTCTCGCCATGAAGTACCGCATTAAGGACGAAAACGGTGTCTATCACGGCGGTCCCATGTATTATATTGAAAACGGCATCGGAAAGAGCTGGAAGTGGCTCGCCGTCATCTTCTGCCTGCTCGGCGGCTTCGCCTCTTTCGGCATCGGCAACATCGCCCAGAGCAGCGAGATTTCCGGTGCGCTCACCGACCTGTTCAAGCTTCCGCCTCTCGCTTCCGGTATCCTGATTGCCGTGGTCGTGGCCCTCGTCACCCTCGGCGGCATCAAGCGCATCGGCAAGGTCACTTCCCTGCTGGTTCCT
>JAGAFT010000250.1 GCA_017627975.1 Oscillospiraceae bacterium | reverse complement strand
ATCGCCGAGCCATGCCGGCTTGTTGTTCATGAACTTGTCCTCGGTGATGCCGAGTGCGCCGACGGTGCCGACCATCAGGGAGGGGCCGATATCGCCGTTACCCTTCTGAACAATATACTCCTCCGGGTTCTCCGGCGCCTTGGCATCCGGATTGGAGCGGCGGTTCGCCTGGGAATAGCTGGTAGCGAAGATGTCGTCCCAGGTGATGTTGGGGTTCGGGCTGACTTCCGCCGGGGCCGGGCCGCCGGGGCCCTCCGCTTTCGCCTCGACTTTGCCGCCGAAAAGGCTGCCGGCTGCAAGGCCCAGAGCGCCTGCTGCGGTGCCCTTCAGGAAGTCACGACGGGAAATGAATTTTGCCATGGGGATTCCTCCTTTAAATTCATTTGTACTCGGGATTGCGGATCCATTATACCGCGGTTCCTTCTTGCAAATGAATACCAGATCTTTTATAATGGCATTAAATATCTTTTAATGCCGCTTGATCCGTTAACCGTCATTTCATCCTCTGTTCAGTCACCGGGAGGACCGTTCATGTACAATCTTCAGTTGAAAACTTTTTTAACCGTCTGCGACTGCGGCAGCTTCTCCAAGGCAGCAAACTTTCTCTTTCTGACCCCCAGTGCCGTGCTGCATCAGATCCGCACCCTGGAGAAGGATCTGGGTACGGAACTCTTTCTCCGTACCAGCAAGGGCGTTTCTCTCACGCCCGCCGGTCTCTTCCTGGAACAGCGCGCCCGCCCGTTTATCCAGATGGGCGATGAGATCCGGCGGGGTCTGCAGGAAATCCGCTCGGATGAAAACAGCATCTGCATCGGCACCTCCATCCTGGAAAAATGCCGCCTTCTTTACGATCTCTGGGTTCTGTTCTCCGCCGAGGAGCCCGGCTGTCAGATCCGGATGTCCAACATCGACGTCGAGCACAACATTCCGGAACAGACGGATCTGATCGAGAGCTTCAACAGTGGGGCCTTCTGGATGCGGGAGTGGAGCTTTCTGGAGATCTGTCGGGTGCCCTTTGGATTTGCGGTTGTCCGGGATCACCCTCTTGCGGACAAATCTCTTCTCACCCTGGACGACCTGCGCGGGAAGACGGTCCACACCATCAACAACGGCTCCTGTGAGACGATCGCCTCTCTTCTCCGCCTGCTGCGCGAGAATGACGTCAACGTCGTCTATAACTACGGGTCGGGCATGAACATGTTCTGGGAGTCGGCCTTTACCAGGGATGTGCAGCTGGTTCCCATGTGCTTCCATGATATTCTCATCAACATGACCGTGGTCCCCTTCGAGCAGAATTACTCTCTCCCCTACGGGATCTTCTACCGCAGCAATCCAAGCCCTCCGGTCCGGAAGTTTCTCGACTTCATCCGCCTCACCTACGGGGAAGGAAATTCCAGCGGGATTGTGCCGGTTCTGAGCTGATCTTCCCTTCCCGATGCTGAAGGTCTGCCGGCCTTCCGTGCAATTTTATGACACCGTCTTGCAAAGCAGTTGGACATTTTCGTCCAACTGCTCTTTTTTTCATAGATTCCTCCATAATACCTGATATTCAGGCTTGATTTACAGTTTTTTGCTATGGGAGGCTCTGATCATTCCGCCACCGGCAGGAGAACCTGGAGTGAAGCGTTGTCGATGACAAAGGAATAGTTGAAATTGGAGTACTCCGTGGGGAGGGTGGGGTCAAGCTCGAAGTCCTCATCCAGGAAGGCGCGGTAGGGGTCCCAGGCGGTGATGACCAGCTGCAGGCAATGGCCGGGGGCAACGGTATAGGCCGTGGGCAGCATGTAGAAGGTGTAGTCGTATTCTCTGCCGGCCTGCAGATCTGTCGAAGCGGCATAATCGCTGGAATCGTAGCCGAGGCCGGGATTGCAGAGGTCTGTCCAGCCAAAGGAGATGCACTTTGTATAGGTGCTGCTCCGGACAAACTCAAGGACATCCTGTTCCTCCAGACCGCCGCCCGGATCAAAGCTGTCGACGGTTCTGACAGGCAGCTTAGTCTGGAGCCGATCTTTGGTCATATAGGCCTTGAAGGGGGTTCCGTCCTCCCGGTAATCGACCAGGACCGCCGTCACCATGAGACCGTCTTTGTCCGTTACCGGGGTGGACATCTTCACATGGACTTCCGGCACACCGACGATGGTTGTCCCTTCCGGAATGTCGAGCGGGTAAGAGCCGGCAAAGGGGGCATCCAGCGTGGCGTAGTAGGTCTCCTGCCCTTTCAGGCCTTCCAGCTCCGGCACCTCGCCATTGAGATACTGTGTGGAGTACGCGGCCAGACCTTCGGTGGTGACGGGCGTGCTGTAGGATGCGGCATAGGAGGAAACTTCCCGGTACGGGAAGGAGCGCCAGGCGTCATAGAAGGTAAACTGTCCGTCCAGATTGCTCTGGACGCTCACGGCTGGCATAGTCTCGATGTTGTTCTCTACTCCGTACAGGTAGTGGGAAAGCCACTTGTTCATGATCTCCTGCCAGAGCTCTCCGTTGAGCGTCTTGTTATCGAGCCAGTTGTGCCCGTCCTGATGCAGGACGATTTTGGCGGTCTGACCCGCCTTCTCAAAGGCCTGCATCATCAGGTCCGCCTGCTTGGTGGTGACATTAAAGTCGTTCAGACCGTGTACCACGAGCGCAGAGCAGCGGATGTTCTCATAATCGTCAGAATAGTCGGACTCGGCCCAGATGGGGGCGTAGTCGCCGTTGGTGGCGGCCTGATCCTGCGCAATCTGCCAGAGCCAGGCACCGTAATCTTCACTGGGCACCGTCCAGTCGTTGTCGAGGAAGGTCCCGCCGCAGTTATAGCCGGCGAGAGTGTCGGCATAGTTGACATCGAACCATATGGGAACACCCTGGGAATTGGTATAATCATACCAGCTGGCGATACCGGCATAAGGAATGATGGTCTTCAAGCCATCCACACCGGTGGTGGCGACTTCATAGGGGAGCGTCCCGCCGTAGGAGGTCCCCGTCATGGCCACATTCCCGTTGGACCAGTCCGCTTCGATGGCGATGTTGTGGGTCTTATCCGTATAGGCAACGCGGTTTCCGGCCAGCCATTCCACCACGCACTTATGGCTGTCGCGCTCCAGATCCATCCCGCAGAGCTCGAAGCCCTCTGAGCCGTAGGTACCGATGCCGCTTGCGAGCACGACCGCAAAGCCGCGCACCAGATAATAATCATAGTCCTGAAGCGTAGAATAGCCAAGGTCCCCACTGTAGGGGACGGTATAGTTCCAGTCCTTCTTCGGCTTTGCGGCGAGGGCCGCCTCCATGGTGGAAGATTTCCCGACAGCGCTGCGCTTTTCACCGGGCTGGTAGAGCCGCTGGTAGTCAAAGTCTGTATCCACATACATGGCATAAGCGGATTCCGCGTATTCCTCGCACGTCCCGGCGGAATAGGGCGTTGGGTCATAGATGGTCGCGGCCTGATAACGCCCCTCCGCTGCGGCCCGAGGGACCTGAACCATGACTTTCACGAGATCGGCCAGACCGTCGTTATCGGTGTCATGGTCGGTCTCCACATAGACGCAGTAGCGCAGGATCTCGCTGGTTCCATTGGAATAGTCGGAGGCGCGGGGATCGGAGTACTGCAGGATTGGCTGCATCATGCCATCCTCCACGACGAGTACACCGTCCATGGCCCCGGCGGCGAATGCCGGGAGACCGGTCTGCAGGAGCAGCAGGAGCGCCAAAGTGAGTCCGGAAAGCAGTTCCCAGATCCGCCGAGCGGCGTGTTTGGAATTCATTATCGTCTTACCTGCCTTTCAAATCAGTTCTCCTCGCCGACGGCGGGGAGAACTGAAACTTATTTGCTGATTGATTAGCTGATATGGATGATCAGGCGGCGTCAGCAAAGGCATCATAGGTGATCTCGCCGGCTTCGATGGTGAAGAAGGTCAGATCCTGATCCTCGGAGATATAGTCCAGGCCCAGAATGATATCGTTCATGT
>JAGAFT010000249.1 GCA_017627975.1 Oscillospiraceae bacterium | reverse complement strand
CATGACCAGAAAACTGGCATCGAGACCGAGCACCGCCGCCATATGCTCCGCATGCTCAACCATGTCCGGAGTCAGGTCGATGCCGGTGGCCTCATGGCCCTGCTCCGCCAGAATGCAGGCGAAGAAGCCGGTTCCCGTGCCGATGTCCAAGACCCGAAGCGGTCTGCCCTGCGGAAGATACTTCCGAAACTCCGTGAGCCAGCGATTCTTTTTTTCGCTCTCGAATTCACGCAGGCGCTGTGCCTCAAAGCCTTCGGCCCGATGCGCCCAGTAATGCGAAACGCGGTGCTTGATCAGTTCCATTTGTCTGTACCTCTCTGCTTGTTTTGTTCCGTCCGGTGTTCCCTCAAACACGGACAATCCGTATGCTCTGCGGCAGGTCAGCCGCATCGGTTTCGCGGATCAATTCTGTCTGCTCGGAAGCCCGGTCACAGAATGCTGTCGATCAGGCGCTTTGTATAGGGATCCTTCGGATGGCGGATGACCTCGTCCGGGACGCCCTGCTCCACGATTTTTCCCTTATACAGCACCAGCACACGGTTGCAGAACTGCTGCACCAGGGCGATGTCATGGCAGATGAACAGAATCGAGAGATCCGAGTCCTTTGCCCAACGAAGCTCATTGAGCAGCGCGATGATCTCCTTCTGAATTGTCACGTCCAGGGAGGAGGTCGCCTCGTCGCAGATCAGCAGTTTGGGCTTGACCGCCAGGGCACGGGCGATCGCCGCGCGCTGGCACTGGCCGCCGCTGACCTGATGGGGATAGCGGGAGGCAAACTCCGGTGTGAGGCCGCACTCCGTGAGCAGGCGTTCGACTTCCTGCTTCGTCTCTGCCCGGCCCATACCGAGGTTTCGCAGGCTTTCGCCGATGCCGTCGCCCAGTGTGCAGCGCGGGTCAAAGGAATCCGTCGGCGTCTGGAACACCATCTGCATCTTGCTGTAGGCCTTGCGTAGCCCTTTCCCGCTCAGCCGGGTGATGTCCTCGCCGTCAAGCACGATGCGCCCCTCGCTGCTGTCCAGCAGGCGGGTGATCATGTTTACCACCGTGGTCTTGCCGCTGCCGCTTTCGCCGATCAGCCCCAGGCACTCGCCGGGGTAAAGTTCAAAGCCGATATGGTCCACGGCCGTGAAATCCGGCTGACCCTTGCGGGTGAAAACTTTGGTGAGATTTTCTACTTTCAGAACTGCCATCTTCTCACCTCTTCAATTTGGGCACGGCGGACATGAGCAGGCGGGTGTAATCCTCTTTCGGATTGTTCAGCACCTGCCGGGTCTCGCCGTATTCCACCATCTCGCCGTTTTTCATGACCAGGACCTTGTCCGCCATGGCGCCGATGACGCCGATGTTGTGGGTCACCAGAACAATTGAGGTGCCGAAGGTCCTGCGCACCAGCAGCATCTCCTCCACCACCTGCTTCTGTACCGAGACATCCAGGGCGGAGGTCGGCTCGTCCGCCAGCAGGACGCCGGGATTCAACAGCATGGCGGCGGCGATGCCGACGCGCTGCTGCATGCCGCCGGAGAGTTCGAAGGGGTAGCTTTCGAGAATGCGCAGGGCGTTTTCAAAACCGATCTTCTCCAGAAGCTCCGTCGCCCGGGCACGGAAAGCCTCTTTGGAAATACTCTCATGCTCCGTTATGCTCTCATAGAGCTGAGCGCCCACGGTGCGGATCGGGCAGAAGGAGCTGCCGGCATACTGAAAGATCATGCCCAGTTCCGGACCGTTGAGCCTGCGAAGTTCCGCGGCGGAGAGATCGGGCAGGTTTTTGCCCTTGTACCAGATATCACCCCGGGTGACAAGACCGGTATTGCCCAGCAGCCCCATCGCTGCCTTGATCAGCGTGGACTTGCCGGAGCCGCTCTCACCCACGATGCCGAGAATCTCGCCCCCACTCACCGTGAAGCTCACATCCTTGATAACCTTGACGCCGTTATAGGAAATATCGACATGGTCGTAACGCAGAATCTCATCCATATCAGCGCCCCCTTGACTTCGGATCCGCATAGTCCCGGATGGTATCGCCCAGGAGGTTGAAGATCATGACGGAGACAAAAATGGCAAAGCCGGGGGCCAGAGTGACCCAGGGTACGGAAGACAGAAGGCTTCGCGCGTCGCTCATCATGCTGCCCCATTCCGCCGTGGGCGGTTTGGCGCCGAGACCGAGGAAACTCAGCCCCGCGAGCTCCATCATCATGGTTCCGATGTCCAGCATCGAGGTTACCAGGATGGGCCCCATGATGTTCGGGAGGATATGCTTGAAGATGATCTTCCAGGTTCCGCTGCCGGAGAGACGCGCCGCTTTCAGATAGGGTGTCTCCTTCTGGGCCAGCGTCTGGCTGCGGGCGATGCGCGCGTATTTCGGCCAGGAGATCGCAACCAGCGCGATGATCGCGTTCTGCAATCCGCCGCCCAATACGCCGGCCACGGCCAGCGCAAAAACCAGCCCCGGAAAGGCCAGAAACATGTCGGAAATGCGCATCAGCACGGTGTCGATCCACTTCCCATGCCAGCCGCAGAACAGGCCGATCACCGTGCCGGTCACCGTGATGATCGCCACCAGAAGCAGGGTGGAGAAGATGCTGGCCCGGCTTCCGACGATGACACGCGAGAGCATGTCCCGCCCGTAGCGGTCGGTGCCGAAGAGATGTTCCAGGGAAGGAGGGGCCTTGGCATTCTTCAGATCCTGCAGGTAGGGGTCGTAGGGCGTCAGATGCTCACAGAAAACCGAACAGAGCAGAAGGATCAACGCAAGGGCGCCGAAGAGGATGAGCCGGGTCCTGATGGTGTCCTTCTTGATCTTCTGAACCCGGACAGTGGGTTCATTCATTGTGCTCATCCTTCGCTCGCCCCCAGTCGGATCCGCGGATCGAGCGCGTGGTACAGAAGATCGGTGATCAGGTTTACCAGCACATAGATGATCGCCATCCAGACCACGTAAGACTGGATCAGCGGATAGTCGCGCATGGTGATCGCGTCCACGGCGAGCTTGCCCACGCCGTCCCACATGAAGATACTCTCAATAATGGCCGTGCCGCCCAGGAGGCTTCCGATGGAGAGAGCCAGCAGCGTGATGATCGTAAGCATGGACGATTTGATGACGCTGCGCCAGAGAATGACGCGGTTGCGGACGCCGCGAGCCTGAGCGCCTGCCACATAGTCCTTGTTCAGTTCCTCCAGTACCGTGGCCCGCACCTGCCGCATATATTTCGCGGACATGGCGATGGCGAGGGTCAGCGTAGGCATGATGGCGCTGCGTACGGTGGTCCCGTTGGAAATGACAGGAAGCCATCCCAGCTTGATGGCCAGCAGCTCCATCAGGAGCATTGCCACAAAGAAGTTTGGCAGAGAGTTGCCGATAAAGCTCAGAAAGCGCAGCAGATAGTCCGTCAGCCTGTCATGGCGCACCGCGGCCAGAACCCCAAGCGGGATTGAGATCACGACCGTTGCCGCGATGGAGAGCGCCGTCAGCAGCAGCGTCGCCGGAAGCTTGGAGGTAAAGGTCTTGAAAACATCGCGCCCGGAGACATAGCTCTTTCCCATGTCGCCGGTGAGCATGCCGCCCAGCCACGAAAAATACTGTGTCAAAAAAGGCTTATCCAGCCCAAGTTCGGCGCGTTTGGCGTCGATGACCTCCTGGGCCACCGCACCCTTATCTCCATAGAGCTCCGTGATCGCGTCGCTGCCCGCCATGCGCATCATGGCAAAGGACAGAAAGGTGATCCCGAGCAGAACCGGGATCAGCTGGATGAGTCGCCTTATCACATACTTTCTCACGTGCGTCTCCTCAAAAAAGACATAACAGTATCTGAACAAAAGAATTATATTTCATCCGGGGACCGTTCGGAAGCCCCCGGGGGGGATATTTTTCAAGATTTTTGAGGATTCTGTTTCGTGGGAGCACGCAGAACGTCCCGGCTTCCCTCAGAGATGAGGGCGGAATGAAAAGACATGCCGGCCTCTGATCCTTCATGAGAAAATCAGAGACCGACATGTATAATTCTGTTTCGCTTTATTTCTTGGTTACGATGATATGTGTTCAGAATCAGGTGCTGCAGCTTAGGATAACGTTCCAGGCTTCGATCAGCCGGTCGAAGGACCAGGCGGCGTTGGCCGGGCTGGTGGAGGGAAGACAGACCGCCTCTCTGCCGATCTGCGGGAGAAGGTACTGCCGGTACAGCCGAAAAGCGGTTTGCCCGTTGGTAAAGATCCCGCGGATCGGAGCCCCGGCGAGAATGGGGCGGATGTCGTTCGGCACGGCGTCCCGGATGCTGCTGTCGGAGGAACCGACGATGCTGCAGGAGGCAAGCACGTCCCAGAGCGCGATATGGTGCCGGAGCAGAAAGACGCGGCGCTCTTCCACCGTCTGCGGCGTGTCATCGTCGTACAAGGTGGCGACAAGGCGCCAGAAGCGATTCTGCGGATGGCCGTAGAAAAACGCCATCTCCCGGGACTTCACCGAAGGGAAGCTCCCGAGAATCAGAATCTCGGAGTTCTTGTCCCAGACCGGCGGGAACGGGTGCACGAGCTGTTCGGCAGTTTTCATCTCTCTTGGGCTCCTTTTCTGCTTCTGTGATGGGGCATGCGGCAGGCGATGCCCTGATCAGCTTGTATTTTATTCGTTTCGGGAAAGAAATCAAGCGGGAAACTGCAGGAGAAGCGGCTTTGACAGAAAAAGACCTGCCCGACACTCAGCTTTTTCTTCCTTGCAACCGAAAAACTACGTCATTGACAAAAGCGGGTTTCTCTTTTAAAGTATGGGGAAAACGTCCATATCAACGACATAAAGAAGGAGCCGGATCATGAAAGAGACCTTTGATTTACAGAAACACATCGAACAGGGGGTTGAAAAGATCGTTTCGGATACGATCAAGGCGACGCTGAAAAACCCCAAAGAGAGCGCTTTCATGGTCCGTTTCGCCGCGGCCAGCCGGAAAGCCTCGAAGACCCGTCTGAAGCTGGAGCAGGAGGGCCTGCATGTGCCGGGCTTCCTGATCGCGAGCATTACGAGCAGCTGCAACCTGCATTGCGCAGGCTGCTACTCGCGCTGCAACAACGCCACCGTCGACGCGTCCCCCGTGGAGCAGCTGAGCCGCGACGAGTGGCTGCGGGTGTTCCGGGAGGCGGACGAGCTGGGCGTGAGCTTTATCATGCTGGCAGGCGGCGAGCCCATGATCCGCCGCGATGTGATCGAGGCGGCCGGCAGCATGCAGAACATCATCTTCCCGGTGTTCACCAACGGGACCTTCATCGACGAGCGGTATTTCAAACTGCTGGATGATTGCCGCAACCTGGTTCCGGTCCTCAGCATCGAGGGCGGCAGGGAGATCACCGACGCGCGGCGCGGCGAGGGAATCTATGACCGGGTCACCGCCAACATGAAGAAGTTCCGGGAGAAGGGCCTGATCTTCGGCGCATCCATCACCGTGACCACTGAGAACGTGCAGGAAGTTACCTCCGAGGCCTTTGTCCGGGGCCTGGCCGAGCAGGGCTGCAAGCTGGTGATCTATGTGGAGTTCGTCCCCGTCACCGAGGAGGCGACGCACCTGGCGCCGGGAGAGAAGGAGCGCGCCTGTATGGCGGAAGCCGTTGACGCACTGCGCAGCAAATATGACGACATGGTGCTGCTGTCCTTCCCGGGAGATGAGCTGGCGATGGGCGGCTGCATGGCGGCGGGAAGAGAGTTCTTCCACATCAATTCCCACGGCGGAGCGGAACCGTGTCCCTTCTCCCCATATTCGGATATCAACGTGAAGACGACCTCTCTCCGGGACGCGATGAAGTCT
>JAGAFT010000248.1 GCA_017627975.1 Oscillospiraceae bacterium | reverse complement strand
GAAGGCGGGGAGAGATTCCGGGCAAATCATATTTACCGCCTGGATGGAATCAGTAGATCAGGTTCGGCAGCAGCAGGGAAATGCCGGGAATATAGGTGATCAGGAGCAGCGCAATGATCAGCGCGAGAATGAAGGGCTGAACCTCACGGATGAATTCCGACATTTTGCTTCCGGTAATCGACACACAGGTGAACATCATGGAACCGAAGGGAGGCGTCAGACCGCCGATCATGATGTTGACGTTCACGACGATGCCGAAGTGGACCAGATCGATTCCGGCCGCCTTGACCAGCGGAACCATCAGCGGGGCAAGAATGATCAGAGCGGCGCCGCCTTCCAGGAACATGCCCATGATGAGCAGAGCGACGTTCAGAATCAGCAGGATCAGATACTTGTTGGAGGCAATGCCGCTGACGGCCTTGAGGAGGTTGTTCGGGATATTCTCCCAGGTGAGGTAGTAGCCGAAGAGGTTTGCCGCCACGATAATCAGCATGACGGTGCAGGTGCCGGAGATGGTCTCACGGAAGACGGGGATGAAATGCTCCTTTTTCAGACCGCGATAGACAAACTTGCCGATGATGAAGCAATACAGAATGCCGACACCGCCGGCCTCGGTCGGGGTAAAGAGACCCATGCGCATGCCCATGATGATGCCGAGGGGGAAGAACAGGGCCCAGAAGGAATCGACGCCCTGCTTCAGAATCTCCTTCGCGCTGGCACGGGTGTCACGGCTGGGCGCATATCCGCGCTTGGTGGCGATGATATGGACCGCAACCATGAGGGCCAGGGCCATGACAAAACCGGGAATATAGCCGGCGGCGAAAAGCTTGCCGACAGACGCACCGGCGATCAGCCCGTAGACGATCAGGTTGATTCCGGGAGGAATGATGGGCGTAATGCAGGAGGAGGCGGCCGTGATGGCGGCGGAGAAGCCGGTGCCGTAACCGCGCTTTTCCATCTCGGGGACCAGCATCTTGCACTCCATGGCGGCGTCCGCATTTGCCGAGCCGGAGCATCCGCCCATCAGCATGCTGAGCAGGACGTTGATCTGCGCAAGGCCCCCTTTCCGGTGTCCGGTCAGGGCATCGGCAAAGGCCATCAGCTTGTCGCTCATGCCGGCGTAGTTCATGATGGAACCGGCCATAATGAAGAAGGGGATGGCCAGGAAGGGGAAGGACTGGGTCGAGGTAATGAACTTCTGCAGCAGCAGATAGACCTTGGAGGTCGTATCCACAAAGCCGAAGTAATACAGCGTGCCCGCCATCAGCGCGTAGGCGATGGGGATTCCGGTAAAGTACAGAACCAGCGCGATAATAATCGGGAGGTACATCGTCATGTTATTCTGTGACCTCCTTTTCCTTCCCGCGAATCAGATCGCGGACGTCGGTCCCGCAATGGATCAGGGAATAGACGGTCATCAGACCGAAACCGAGCAGCAGGGCAAAATAGAGATAGTTGACGGAGATTTTCAGAATCGGCATGGTCTTGACCTTGGATGAGCGCATGAACAGGACGCTCAGATAGGTGACATAGCCGTTGAGGACAAGGATGACAAGATCCGTGAGCAGATGGACGATTTCCTTCGCCTTCTCGGGCAGACGGTCCACCAGCAGGTCAACGCCGACATGCTGACGTGTCCGCAGGCACCAGGCGGCCCCCACGAAAACCGTATACACGAAGCAGCTGGTGGCGACCTCTTCCACCCAGGCAATCGGCGCATTGAAGAAATAACGGGAGAAGACGTTGATGATGACCAGAACCATGGTGATGGCGAACATGAAGCCGGCGAACCAGGCGTCAAGGTTCTTCAGAATGCGCTTTCCCAGACTGTCTTTCAAAGTGTGACGCACCTTCTTTCTGCAGAATCAGCAGACGCCTGCCGCAGCAGATGCGGCAGGACGTCTGGAGAATAAGAAATGTTCAGTTCCTGTTAGGATTTTCGTTCCGCTCAGGCGGCATTGGCCGCGTCATACTCGGCAACCAGGTCCTGAAGCTGACCGATGAAGCCTTCGGTGACACCGTCTTCGGCGACCATACGGTCATACTCCGGCTGCATGACAGCGCGGAAAGCCTCGACGTCGACATCGTTGAAGTGGCAGCCCTGCTCCTTCTCGAGCATCTCCATGGTGCTCTGGAAGTTGTCATCGGTGAACTGGGTCAGCTCGGCAGCGCCGTAGGTGAACTCTTCCTGGATGATGTCGCGGTACTCTTCGGGGATGGAGTTCCAGACATCGATGTTGATGTAAGCGCCGCAGGTTCCGATCAGGTGGTTGGTGAAGGACATCTGCTTGGCAACCTCGGCCGAGCCGTTGGTGGAGTAGGCGTTCATGTTGCCTTCCAGACCGTCGACAACGCCCTGCTGCACGGCGGAGATGGTCTCACCGAAGGGCATGGCCACCGGGGTGGCGCCCATGGCGGTCAGGCAGTTGATGTACATGGAGCTGTTGGGAACGCGGATCTTCATACCCTTCATGTCGTCGGGGGTGACGATTTCCTTGTTGGTCTGCATGCAGCGCAGGCCGACGTTGAAGTCAAGGGCGAGAACGTGGATGCCGTAGTTGTCTTCGATGTCTTGGCACAGCGCCTTGACGACATCAGACTGGCACACATAGGAGTACTCCTGAAGGTTTGCATACAGCATCGGGGCGATCAGAGCCTCGAAGTTGATGTTGTAGTCGGCCAGGTAGGAGGGATCTTCGCAGGCGATCCAGTTGGAGCCGTCCACGACCTGCTGCAGGTTGTCCTTGTAGACAGCCAGCTGGCTGGAGCCGTAGGTCTGGATCTCGACAGCGCCGTTGGTGCGCTCAAGGATGCGGGCTGCGACCTGCTCCATCTCGACGGTGAGCTGTTCGGTGGGTGCAAAAACGTGGCTGAGCTTGAGGGTGATGTGGAAGTCGTCCTTGTCATCGGCGAAAGCGGTGGTGCCGACACTGCAGAGGGCAACGACCATCACGAGGGTGAGGAGAAGCGCGAGAAGTTTTTTCATGTGATTCGTCCTTTCCTGCTTCAGTTTAATTTTTTCCTGAAGACTGTTAAAAAATTTTGCGAATTTGCCGTAAAGGCTTGATTGGAACTTAGCACAGATCAAAATTGAAGTCAATATTAACGCCCGAAATTCGGCTATTTTACCAGTTTTTGCTTCACTTTTTTGGACAAAATGTCAGTTGAAAAATGCTTAATAAAATGGTTTAATTTAAACACGATCTTAAACGGCGATTGTGCCTTTTTTGACAAAACGAAGGGCAGGGCAAAGGATGAATCGACCATGAGCAAGAAAGTTACACTGCGGGACATCGCGGACGCAACCGGGGTCACAACCGCCAGCGTTTCGATGATCCTGAACGGGAAGAATCTCTCCCGTTTTACACCCGAGCTGGTCAGCCGTGTCCTGGAGACAGCGAGAATGCTGCAGTATACGGTTCCCTCGGCGCGGAACAGAATCAGACAGATCGCCGTGATCAGTCCATCGGTCAACAATGCCTATCACACCACGATCATGATGGGCATTGACCGGGCCGCACTGGCCAGCGGCTACATTGCGCATATCTACAACACCTATTGGAATCCCAACATCGAGCTCTCCATTCTGAACCTGCTGGAGCAGCAGCGGGTATCCGGGATCATCTACCTCATGAACCCGCTGCAGGCGAAACGGGCCCGGGAGATTGACCGCCATATCCCGATTGTCGCAATCGGGGACATCGTCAACGAGCTGGGGATCGACACCGTCGACGTGAACAACTTCCAGGCGGGCCAGATGGTGGCCGAGCATCTCATCGGACTGGGACACCGCCACATTGCCTATCTTACAACCTCCCTGAATGCGCACCACATTTCCCGCGTTCGGCGCTGCGAGGGGCTGCAGGATGCCTTTCGGCGTCTCTGCCCGGAGGGAAGCGTCTCGGTCTACTGCAAGGACAACAAATATGAGCAGGAGATCCAGTCGGTTTCCATTGAGATGGATTCCGGGAGGGAGCTTGCCTATGAGTGCATCCAGAACCCGAAGATCACCGGGATCGTCGCCATCAACGACATGGTGGGCTACGGCGTGCTGGACGGGCTGCTGGAGAAGGGATACCGTGTCCCGGAGGACTACAGTCTCTGCGGCTTTGACAATGTGTTCCCGTCGGGCTTCCACCGCATGGAGCTCACCACGGTCGATCATTCGACCCAGGACCACGGCGCAAGCGCCTTCCATCTGCTCCGCGGGCGAATGGAGGAGCGCAGCGAAAAGCAGGCGGATTATCCGATTACACGCCTGGAATACCGCAGCCGTCTGATTGTCCGCGGCAGTACCGCCGCACCGAGGAAAGGAGCCCGGAATGCTTCAGTATGACATCACCATGGAACACAACGAGGACAGCCTCATCGCGCTTTCGCACATGCAGTATGATCTCTTCTGCACAAGAAACTTCATCGCCCGCAACCTTCTGAGCCTTGCGGCCATCGCCGTCGGGGCGATGTATTTCAGCCGCTTCTGGGGAATCGCCCTGGTGGCCTACGGCGCCTATCTCATGACCAGCACCTACAGCGCCTCCAACCACACGGCGAAAAAGCTGACCGAGGCCATCAAGGCATCAGGAAAAGGCTTTCCCTCCTCCCGCTATTGCTTCACCGACAAGGGAATCGAGATTACCTTCCATCCGGGAAAACCGGACGAGGAGAAGCTGACCCCGGTGGGCTACGGAGAGATTCTGAAACTGGGCGAGGATCTGAATTTCTTCTACCTCTTCCCAACGCCGAACGGGGGATACTGCATCCCGAAGACAGCCCTGGGCGAGAAGCAGAAGGACTTCGTTTCGTTTGTAGAGTGGAAAACCGGGAAGAAATTCTACCGCCGGCGTCCGTCCCTGTTCCAGCGGATTCGGGACTGGCTCCGGGAGCGCAACAGCGAGCCGGAGCATCTCTGACGAGAAAGAACACCCCGCCGAAAGGCGGGGTGTTGCTTATCATGTGCATGCACCGAAAAACTAGAAGTTCACCAGGTTGCCGCTTGCCGTGCCGTAGACCAGGTCGGGAACGATGGTGACCAGCCAGGGCACAAAGGTGATGAGCAGCAGCACAAGGAAGAGGCATATGATGAATGGCCAGACTTCCTTGATAAAGGCGCTGATCTTGCAGCCGGTGATACCGCAGGTCGTGAACATCATGGAACCGAAGGGAGGCGTGATGCCGCCGATCATGATGTTGACGATGCAGACCAGGCCGAAATGGATGGTGTCGATGCCGAGGTTCTTGGCCACCGGCAGCAGCAGCGGGGTCGCGATCATCAGCGCGGCGCCGCCTTCGAGGAACATGCCCATGATCAGCAGAACCACATTCACCAGCATCAGGAACACGTAGCGGTTGGTGGTCAGGTTGGTGATGGAGCTCGCGACAATCTTCGGCAGGTTAATCATGCTCATGTACTGGCCGAAGGTGCTGGCCGAGACCATGATCAGCACGACGCTGGAGGTGCCGGCGATGGTGTCGAGCATGATGGAGATAAAGTGCTTCCGGAAGCTGAGCTGCCGGTACACGAACTTGCCGATGATGAAGCAGTACAGCACCGCCACAGCGCCGCCTTCGGCCGGCGTAAACAGACCGAAGCGCATACCGAGGATGATGCCGAAGGGGAAGAACAGACCCCAGAAGGAGATGAACGCCTGCTTCAGCACCGTCGTGATGGGCGGGAACTTGTCACGCGTGGTGGGATAGTTTCTCTTGTGCGCGATGATGGTCACAACGATCATCATCGAGATGCTCATCAGAATGCCGGGGACGTAGCCTGCCGCGAAGATACGGCCGAGGGAGGCCTGGGCGATCAGCGAGTAGACGATCAGGTTGACTCCGGGAGGAATGACCGGGGTGGCCGCCGATGAGGCTGCGGTGATGGCGGCGGAGAAGGCCTTGGAGTATCCGCGCTTCTCCATCTCCGGGACCAGCATCTTCGACTGCATGGCGCAGTCGGCGTTGGCCGAGCCCGAGCAGCCGCCCATCAGCATGCTCAGCAGCACGTTGACCTGGGCAAGGCCGCCCTTCATGTGACCGGTCACGCATTCACAGAAGTCCATCATCTTGTCGCTGATGCCGCCGTAGTTCATGACCGAGCCGGACATGACGAAGAAGGGGATCGCCAGCATGGAGAAGGACCCGGTGGAGTTCATGACCTTCTGGAGAATGGTCCAGGGCTGAACCGTGGTGTTGATGAACAGGAAGTAGAAGAAGGTGGAGCCGAAGAGCGCATAGACGATCGGCATGCCGAGAAAGTAGAGGATGAAGACCAGGAAGATCGGGATCAGGTTGGTAAAGGTCAGCATCAGTAGGCTCCTCCTTCCTCGACGATTTTTTCAGACTCTTCCTGGGGCTTTGCCTTAATGAGGTGCAGGCGGTCGCGCAGGAAGAAGTAGATTGCATAAATCAGTGAGAGGCCGAAGCCGAGCGGAACGGCAATGCCGGTGTACCATTTGGGGATACGGAGCGTGTCGGTGTAGGTATATTTGATCTGCCCGACGTATTTAAGCGCGCCTTCCACCCACTCGAAGACAATACCGCGCTTCCAGATCAGCGCACAGACATACTGCGCACTGATGTAAGTCAGCAGAATCAGAATCAGAATCTGCAGAATATCCATGACAAACTCGATGATGCTCCGGGCCTTGCCATGGATGAGGTTGACCACAATGTCGACGCCCAGGTGCGCATGCTTGCGGTGGGCATAGGCGCTGCCCATGAAGACGGTCCAGATGAAGAGGCTCGTCACCACTTCATCGGTCCACTTGATGGGGTTGTTCAGAAAATAGCGAAAAATGACGTTGGCATTGACGAGAATCACGCAGATCGTCAGCGTCACGCCGCAGATGACCGCGTCAAGGTTGGTCATAATCCGCTTAAAAAGAGGTTTCTTTTTCATAGGCAATCACATAATCTGCTTTCTTTACAGAATCATAACAGGGGCTAATACCCGACATGGACTGCCCGGAAAACCGGGCAGTCCAGTCGTTTACGTCTTGGGAATGATAAAGTTCGCGAGAGAATCAGGCGGCCTTCTCGGCGCGGAACGCGGCGAGGGCGTCGACCAGCTGCTGATGCAGGTCGGGGTTGGCACCGTACTCTTCAACGATCCAGTCATAGACCGGCGCGCAGGCCTCGGTGAAGGCGTCGATGTCGACTTCGTTCCAGGTCACGCCGTCTTCGTTCTTCATCTTCTCAATCTGAACCTGCTCGTCATCGGCGCAGGAGGTCTGCTCCCACATACCGAACTCAAGCGCGCACTCATCGAGGATGTCGCGCCACTTCTCAGGGATGGATTCATAGACATCCTGAGCCATGAACAGCCAGCGGGTTGCGATGAAGTGGTTGGTCAGAGCGACCTTCTTGACCAGCTCATAGGGGGCGCCGGCACCGGCGAGGGTGGAGGTGGAGCCTTCAAAGCCGTCGACAACACCGGAGGAGATGGAGGAAAGGCACTCGGTGAAGCTCATGGGAACCGGGGTGGCGCCCAGGCACTCGATGGTCTTGATGAACAGCGGGGCGGTGGTGGAGCGGAGCTTGACACCGTTCAGGTCTTCGGGCTTATAGATGTCCTTGTTGGTGACGACGGAGCGATAGCCGAAGGAGTAGTGGGTATCGAGAACGTGGATGTTCTCTTCCGCCAGACGATCGGTGATGTCCTTCACGATCTCAGAGCCCATGATGTAGTTGTACTCTTCGTCGTTGGTGAAGAGCATCGGGCCGGCCAGAACGGCGCAGTCACCGACATACTCGGCGAACAGGGAGGGCTCTTCCAGACCGATCCAGTTGTCGCCGTTGTAGGCGTGAACCAGAGAGTCGGCGTAGCAGTCCAGCTCGTTCAGACCGTGATAGGTCACGGTGATGTGGCCTTCGGTCCGCTCGGTGACGGCTTCGGCGAAGAGTTCGGCCGCCTTGTAGTTCCACTCGGCGGGGTTGAAGACGTTGGAGTAGGTCAGGTCAATGTGGAAGTCATCCGCATCGTCCGCATAGGCCGTTCCGACGGCTGCGAGCGAAAAGATCATGGCCATGACCATCAGCATTGCGAGGAGTTTTTTCATGATTTTGCCATCCTTTTCATTTTATTTGGTTATATATTCGTGCATTGCACGTTAACCACATACCAAGACCGCGAAGAAGTCTCCTCCCGACCCGCGAAAGCAGCTGTTTACATAATAGAAAACCGCTAAAAATGGGTGATCAGCCGCTGAAACACGGCTGACGGAAGAAGAAAAGCGATATAAAAGGGGGACTCAGAACCCGGCGAAAATTATTAACATCCTGTGAATACTGACTAAACTATACGCGCAAAAGCCAGAAATGTCAACCTGTCAGATAGGTTGAAGGGACGCTTTTGACTGATTGCACAAAATGGAGAAGCGATTTTTGTGAGGTTTGCGGTATTGACGAAGAAAAACTTGCGATTCCTTTTCCAATCGCCCCAGCCCGGTCCAATTTGCTATTGACAATTCTGTGCGAATGAAGTATTCTCAGAAAACAAATACAGCCGTTTTTGAGCATGTTGAACAAAAATGGAACTGAATTGATTGAAATGAACTTGAAGGAGATTGCAGCCCTATGATTATGAACTGCGCGCAGTACACCGGCCCCTGCCGCTGCGGCCGGACCCACACCCTGGAGACAAAGAAGGTTGTCGTTGACTACGGCGCTCTGGACCATTTTGAGGAGTATATGGAAGAGCTCGGCCTCACCGGCCGGCGTGCGGTGGTCTATGATACCGTCATCTACAAGCTGACCGAGGGCAAGCATGTCAAGGCCGACCAGGAGATCGTCCTGGAGTCCAAGGGGCTCTTCTCCGAAAAGGGCCTGATCGAGAACATGATGAAGCAGCTCGACCACCCCGATGTGATCGTGGCCTTCGGCGCCGGCACCATCATGGACT
>JAGAFT010000247.1 GCA_017627975.1 Oscillospiraceae bacterium | reverse complement strand
TGGTACATCGTTGCCGTTGCGCTGCTGGTGGTCTTCTGGGTCATCGCCGCAAGCGGAGAAAAGAAAACAGAGTAAACCTTTCAAGATGCGTCATATAATCCCTTGAGAGGGCGCCCGCGGTCTTCGGACCGCGGGCGTATTCTTTTTTCTTCCCTTGGTTTGAAGCTCCGGAAATCTCCGGAACAAGTCTTTCATGAACTGCCGTTTTGTGCTATACTGACCCTATCCGAACCATGACGGAGGTATGAGACATGCCCATCGACACCAAGAAAGAACGGGAGAGAGAAGAAGTGCATCGCGCCATATGGGCGATCGCGGATGAGCTGCGCGGTGCGGTGGACGGCTGGGACTTCAAGAACTACGTCCTCGGCACCATGTTCTACCGTTATATCTCCGAAGACCTCACCGCCTACATCAACCGGGGTGAGATCGACGCCGGAAATGACGACTTCGACTATGCCCGGCTTTCGGACGCCGAGGCCGAGGAGGCCCGCGAGGATCTGATCCAGGAGAAGGGCTTCTTTATTCCGCCGAGTGAGCTGTTTGAGAATGTCCGCCGGAATGCCCCGGGGGACGCGAACCTGAACGAGACCCTGGAGCGGGTCTTCCGGAACATCGAGGGCTCCGCCAAGGGCAGCGAGTCCGAGAACAGCTTCGCCGGGCTCTTCGATGACTTTGATGTGAACAGCAACAAGCTGGGCAGCACGGTCATCAAACGAAATGAACGTCTGGTGAAGCTCCTGGACGGCGTGGCGGCGATGAATCTCGGCTCCGTGAAGGACCACGATATCGACGCCTTCGGTGATGCCTATGAGTACCTCATGACCATGTACGCCTCCAACGCCGGCAAGTCCGGCGGCGAGTTCTTCACGCCCGCCGACGTGTCGGAGCTCCTGACCCGCCTGGGGACAGTGGGGAAGACAAAGGTCAACAAGGTCTATGACCCGGCCTGCGGTTCCGGCTCCCTGCTGCTGAAGGCGGTGCAGGTCCTGGGCAAGGACGGGGTCCAGAACGGCTTTTACGGCCAGGAGATCAACATCACCACCTACAACCTCTGCCGCATCAATATGTTCCTCCATGAGATCGGCTTCGATAAGTTCTCCATCGCCTGCGAGGATACCCTGACCAATCCGCAGCACTGGGATGACGAACCCTTTGAGCTCATCGTTTCGAATCCGCCCTATTCGATCAAGTGGGCGGGGGACGATAACCCGCTGCTGATCAATGACCCGCGCTTTGCCCCGGCCGGTGTCCTGGCCCCGAGAGGAAATGCGGACTATGCATTTATCATGCACAGTCTTTCCTGGCTTGCTCCGAATGGAGTTGCGGCAATTGTCTGCTTCCCGGGCATCATGTATCGCGGCAAAGCGGAACAGAAGATCCGAAAGTACCTGATTAATAACAACTTTGTCGACTGTGTGATCCAGCTGCCTTCGAACCTGTTCTTCGGCACTTCCATCGCCACCTGCATCATGGTTCTGAAGAAGGGCAAGTCCGACAGCAATGTGCTCTTCATTGATGCGACGAAGGAATGCATCAAGGTCACAAACAACAACAAGCTGACGGCGGAGAACATCTCACGCATTGTCGACACTTATGCCGGGAAGGAGGAGATCCCACATTTCTCCCATCTGGCCTCCTTCGATGAGATTGAGCAGAACGACTATAATCTCTCCGTCTCAACCTATGTCGAGGCGGAGGACACCCGCGAGGAAGTGGACATCGTGAAGCTGAACGCCGAGATTGAGGAGATCGTCAGGCGCGAGGATGAGCTCCGTGCGGCGATCCGTCAGATCATCGCGGAAATCGAGGGCTGAGACGATATGCACCAGTTTTACCGACTTTTTCCCGATGCTCAGATTCCCGAAAAGACAATCACGAAACAGCTTGTTTCGCAATTGTCTGACATTGAGACAAAGTTGAATCCGACTCTGGACAGGGAGCGTGAATTATGAGCAGGCTGGATGAACTGATTGCCGAGCTCTGCCCGGATGGGGTTCCGTTCAAGAAAATAAAAGAGGTTTATACGCGAATTAAAGGCACGCCTATCACGGCCAGTAAAATGAAAGAAATCGAAGATCCTGATGGGGAAATATGTATATTTGCTGGTGGAAAGACTGTCATCAATGCC
>JAGAFT010000246.1 GCA_017627975.1 Oscillospiraceae bacterium | reverse complement strand
GCGTCCCGCAGGATCCCCGCCGCCATGGCGCTGCGGTTGCCGCGGTAGCAGTAGAGGAAAAGCGGCGTCTCAAGACCGTAGTGCAGAAACTGAATCGCCTTCAGCTCCGCATGAACCGCACCCGGAATGTGTCCCTCGTCATAATCGTCCTTCTCCCGGACGTCAAGCAGGACCGCTCCGGGTGTGTTTCTGTATTCCTCCAGGCCTGTGTTCAGCTTGTTCATCCGTTTCTCCTTTGCCTTGGTCAGTTCCTCGAACTTTTCATGCCGGATGTTGATCAGGTCCTTTTTTGTATGAGCCGCCGACAGCACCAGCCCGACCGATGACCCCACCAGGGCGATTGCCGCGCTGATCAGTCTTCTGCTTATGATCATGCATGACACCTCCGTGAATGATTCTCTGTCGGTCTTTATTATATACACAGACAAAAGAGGAATTCCTGTCTTTTCCGTTAATTATCGTGTTTCGCCTCGAAGGTTCTTCGGCAGAAGTTGATGAAGGTCTTCGCCTCCCTGGTCAGATAGTCGTCCTTTCTCCAGACAACCGCGACATTCAGGGTCAGTCCCTCCTCTACCGGGATCGGGACGATCGCGTCCTCTTTCTGAATCACCTGGGACATGATAAAGCCGCTGGCCAGATTCTGACGGATGAAGCTCTTGATGGTCGTCAGCTGGTTGGAGTGGAAGAGGACATTCGGCTGAAGCTCCAGCAGGCGAAAACGGCTGTCCAGCAGGCGGTTTTGATAATATCCGCCGGAAAACAGAATCATCGGGTATTCCGCCGTCTCCCGCAGGGAGACGGTTTTTCTGTCCGCAAGCGGGTGCTTCTTCCCGACACAGTACATCATGTCATAACTGGTCAGGCGAAGCGTGTCCAGCCGGCTCGGCAGATCCTCTCCCATCGTGATGACCGCAAGATCCAGCTCTCCCTTCGCCACGGCCTCGCGCGCGGATTCAGAGCCGAGTTCCACGGGGTTGATGACGATGTCCGGATGCTTTGCCCGGAAGCTGTGGAAGATTTCCGGAAAGAGGATGGAGCCGATCATCGGCGGGATTCCGACGTTGATGGTCCGGTGCTTTCTGCTCAATTCGGCAAACTCTTCCGTCAGGCTGTCCACTTCGGCCAGGATCTGGTCGCAGCGGTACAAAAACCGCTCCCCATCCGGTGTGGGAGACACCGACCGGTTCCCTCTATGCAGCAGGGACACCCCCAACTCGTCCTCCAGGGCCTTGATGGCCGCGGTCACGGACGGCTGGGCAATATGCAGTTCCTCGGCCGCCCGGCTGATGTTCCCCGCGTGACAGGATGCGGAAAAATAACGCATCTGCGACAGCTTCATCGCAAGATTCCTCCCTTGTTTTACTATAGTTAAATTCTATTATTCTATCAATATCAAATATTTTACTTATAATAACACATGTGGTATGGTATTGGCAAGAAGAAAAGCAAAATCCCCGCAGCTGATCCCAGAACAAATTTTCAGGAGGTAAAGAATCATGAACAGTCTCGCACTCATTTCCCTGATTGTCCTTGTGGCCGTCATTCTGATCGGCTTCTTCCGCAAGGTCAACGTCGGCCTCGTCGCGATCCTCGCTGTCACCATTTTCGGCACCTGCATCGGTCAGTCGGACTCCAAAACCATCGGCGGCTTCAGTGCAAGCCTCTTCATCATGCTGCTGGGTGTTTCCTTCCTATGTTCCGTCGGCATCACCAACGGGTCCCTGGAGCTGATGAGCAAGAAGTTCCTCCAGCTCTCCGGCGGTCATGCCATCGTGGCTCCCATTTTGATCTACCTGATCGGCGTCGTGATCGCCGCCATCGGCCCCGGCTGTGTCCCGGCCCTCGGCATCGTCGCCGCGCTCTCCCTCCCGCTGGGCAAATCCACCGGTTATAACTCCGTGATGCTGGCTCTGATCGGTGAGATCGGCTCCTTTGCCGGACGCTTCTCCCCGATCACGCCGGAATCGGTTCTGATCCGCAGTCTGGCCGAGCCGCAGGGCATCGCCGGCTACCAGACGCCGCTGATCATCTACGCCGCCGTCACGACGGTCATCCTCTCTCTGGTTGTCTTCTTTGTCTTCAAGGGGCACAAGGTTGAGACCCGCCGGATGGAAAAGGAAGAGCTCCCCAAGTTCAGTGTTCACCAGATTCTCACCCTGCTGGGCTTTGTCGTGGTCATCATCGCCTGCGCCTACTTCAAGCGCAAAGTCGGTCT
>JAGAFT010000245.1 GCA_017627975.1 Oscillospiraceae bacterium | reverse complement strand
GTGTCCAAGACCATGCAGTTCAAGCGCTTTTTCTTCGCAACCCTGGGAGGGACGCTGTTCTCCGGCGCGCTGAGCATCGCGATGGTCTATCTCGGCTTCGGCATCTGGTCTCTGGTGGCGCTGCAGCTGAGTAATTTTGCCGTCAACACCCTGATTCTCTGGTTCACGGTGAGCTGGCGGCCGAAAAAAATGTTCTCCGCCGAGCGCCTGAAGGGCCTGCTGTCCTACGGCTGGAAGCTGCTGGCGGCATCCTTCCTCGATACGCTGTATCTGCAGATCTACTCCCTGGTGATCGGCAAGCGCTATCCCAAGGAGGAACTCGGCCAGTTTGACAAGGGCCGCAACTGGCCGGACCAGATCACGACAAGCATCAACGCCTCTCTCGACAGTGTGCTTCTGCCGGTGCTCTCGGCGGAGCAGGACAACGTCCATACCCTGCGGGAGATGACCCGCCGCGCGATTAAGACCAGTTCCTTTGTGATGATGCCGATGATGGCGGGGCTTGCGGCCTGCGCCACGCCGCTGGTCCGGCTGCTGCTGAAGGAGCAGTGGCTGCCCTGTGTGCCGTTTATGCAGATTTTCTGCGCGATCTACGCGTTTTATCCCCTGCACACGGCAAACCTCAACGCCATCAAGGCCATGGGGCGGAGCGATATCTTCCTGAAACTGGAAGTGATCAAGAAAATCGTGGAGACCAGCGTGCTGCTTTATACCCTGCGCTACGGGGTGCTGGCAATGGCGCTGGGACAGCTGTTTTGCGATATTCTGGCACAGCTTATCAACGCCTGGCCGAACAAAAAGCTGCTGGGCTATCCGTACTGGACGCAGCTGAAGGATCTGCTGCCCTGCCTGTTGCTGTCGCTGGCGATGGCAGGCTGTGTGGCTTCAGTGCAGCTGCTGGGACTGCACGACCTCGTGACCCTTGTGATCCAGGTTCCGCTGGGCGTACTGGTCTATATCCTGGGGGCAAGGCTCCTGAAGCTGGACAGCTTCGACTATATCCTCAACATGGCGAAAACGATTCTGCAAAAAAGAAGGGCGGGAGAAAATCCATGAAAAAACTGCTGCTGCTGGGCGGCTCGCGCTACCTGGTTCCGGTGATCCGGGAGGCAAAGGCGCTGGGCTGCCACACGATCACCTGCGACTATCTCCCGGATAACTACGCACATAAGATCTCGGACGAATACCACAATGTGAGCATCGTCGACAAGGAGGCAACGCTGAAGCTGGCAGAGGAGCTCAAGGTGGACGGTGTAATGTCTTTCGCCTGTGACCCCGGTGTCATCACGGCAGCCTATGTGGCGGACCGGATGGGCCTGCCGAATGTCGGCCCGTACGAATCGGTGGCGATTCTGCAGGACAAAGGGCGCTTCCGCGCTTTCCTGCGGGAGCACGGTTTCCGGGTGCCCAATTGCCGGAGCTTTTCCAGCCTCGAAGATGCCCTGAGGATGGCGGAGCAGCTTTCCTATCCCCTGATCGTCAAGCCCGTGGACAACGCGGGCAGCAAGGGTGTCGGCCGGGTGGACAGCCCGAAAACGCTGGAGGCGGCAATCCGGTATGCGCTGAAATTCACCCGCTGCGGAAGATTCATCCTGGAAGACTTTATCCAGCAGCAGGGATATTCCTCCGATACGGACTGCTTCTCGGTGAACGGGGAGCTGAAGTTTGTCTCCTTCGACAACCAGTATTTTGACCGCAAAGCCGATAATCCCTACGCACCGGTCGGCTATACCTGGCCATCCACGATCCCGGCGGCCCAGCAGCAGGAGCTCCGCTCGGAGCTGCAGCGGCTGCTGAGCCTGCTGCACATGGGGACGGCGCTTTATAACGTCGAAGTGCGTCTCGGGACGGACGGAAATGCCTATCTCATGGAGGTCTCCCCGCGGGGCGGCGGAAACCGGCTGAGCGAGATGCTGGAATACACCTCCGGGACAAGGCTGGTGCACAATGCGGTTCGCGCGGCATTGGGCCTGCCGGTGGAGGAGATGCACGATCCTGTCTATCAGGGGCACTGGTCCATCGTAATGCTGCACGCAGAGCGAAGCGGTGCCTTCCGGAAGCTCTGGATCGCAGAGGATGCGAGGGCATCCGTGGTGGAAGAGGACCTCTGGGTGAATCCGGGAGATCCGGTGGAAGCTTTTGCCGGCGCGAACAATGCCGTGGGCTCGCTGGTGATGAACTGGCCCACCGAGGCAGAGCGGGATGCCCGTATGGCGGATGTGTCAAACTGGGCGCGAATCCTGACAGAGGGAGAACAGGATGCATAAGGAGATCGGCGGTTATCTGGAGCTGGAACGGTTCACGGGGCCGATGCTGCACGAAAAAGCACTGGCACTCTCCAGCGGCCGGGCATGTCTCAGCTATCTGATCGAACAGCGCGGGATCCGGAAGATCGCCCTGCCGGACTTTGACTGCGACGTGGTGGAAGCGGTCTGCAGGGCTCATGAGATAGATATCCGTTTCTATCCCGTGGGAGCGGATCTCCGGCCGACAACGCTGCAGACAGAAGAGAACGAGTGGTTCTATCTCGTAAACTTCTACGGCCAGCTGACGGCAGATGAACTGAAGAGCATCGCCGGGCGCGTACCCAGACTCATCGTGGACAACGCCCAGGCGTATTTTGACCTGCCGCTGAAGGGAGTGGATACCCTCTATACCTGCCGGAAATTTCTCGGTGTTGCGGACGGCGGCTTCGTCTATACCGACGCACCGGGGAGAGAACTCCCGGCGGATGAATCGCGGGAGCGGATGAGCTTTGTGCTTGGCCGCTTCGAGCGCCCTGCGGGGGAATACTTTGCCGCCGCCGCGAAGAACAACGACGAGCTCTCCATGGAGCCAAGACGCATGTCCGCCCTGACGGAAAACCTCCTGCGCGCGGTAGATTACGAGCAGGTCAGAAGAATCCGGACGGAAAACTTCCGGAGGCTGCATGAGGGCCTCTGTGCCTGGAACGCTCTGGCGGTGCGCATGACGGAGGGGGCTTATGCCTATCCGCTGATGCTTCCGGAGGGACAGAAGATCCGAAAGAGGCTTATTGAACAGAAAATTTTTGTTCCCATGCTCTGGCCGAATGTGCCGGCGCAGCAGCCATACGATTCAGAGGCACGCAGACTGGCCGAAGAGATTCTGCCGCTGCCCTGTGACCAGCGCTACGGAGCGGAGGAAATGGACTTTATCATCAGGGCGGTACGGGACTGCCTGAACCCGTGAAAGGAGAATGGAGCACATGACGATCAATGTAACACGGTCTTCCATGCCGCCGTTTGAAGAATACTGTGAGGAAATCCGTGAACTCTGGGACAGCCACTGGCTCACCAACATGGGCAGCAAGCACCGGCAGCTGGAACAGGAACTGAAAGCGTTTCTGGGCTGTGAAGAGATTGCCCTGTTCACCAACGGACATCTGGCCCTGGAGAACGTGATCGAGGCCTTCCATCTTCACGGCGAGATCATCACGACGCCGTTTACCTTCGCTTCCACGACCCATGCCATCGTGCGCTGCGGCTGCAGCCCGGTGTTCTGTGACATTGACCCGAAAACCTATACCCTGGACCCGGAGAAGCTGGAGGCGCTGATCACCGAAAAGACGGTTGCCATCCTGCCGGTTCATGTATACGGAAATCTCTGTGACGTGGACCGGATCGAAGAGATTGCGGCCCAGCACGGGCTGCCGGTGATCTACGATGCGGCCCACAGCTTCGGCGTGTTCCGAAACGGGGTCAGCTCCGCCTGCTTCGGCGATGCCGCGATGTTCAGCTTCCATGCCACCAAGGTGTTCAACACGGTGGAGGGCGGCGCGGTCTGCTGCCGCAGTGCGGAGATCCAGCGCAGGCTCTGCGACCTGAAAAACTTCGGCATCCATGACGAGGAGACGGTGGCCTATGTCGGCGGAAACGCAAAAATGAACGAATTCTGCGCGGCGATGGGGCTGTGCAACCTGCGCCATCTGCAAGAAGAGATCGAGAAGCGCCGGCTGGTGGCGCAGCGCTATGACGAGCGCCTCGAAAAAGTGCCGGGCCTGCAGCTGAATGCGCATCCGGCCGAGATCCAGCCGAACTATGCCTACTATCCGGTGGTGTTTGACGGCTTTCGTCTGAACCGGGACGAGGTCTTCGCCCGCCTTTCGGAAAACGGGATCATCCCTCGGAAGTATTTCTATCCCCTGACCAGCGCCTTTGCCTGCTACGCCGGAAAAGCCGGATTCGACCCGGCAAAGACGCCGGTTGCGGCGCACGTGGCGGAGCGGGTGCTGACCCTGCCGATGTACGCGGATCTCCCGATCGAAACGGTGGACCGCATCTGCGATCTGATCCTGCAATGACGAGACCGATCCTCAGAAATAAGCTCTACCTCTACCTGACAGAGTTTTTCGCCGGGATGGCGGTGATGGCGGTGGAGCTGGGGGCCAGCCGCCTGCTGGCACCGTACTTTTCCTCGTCTCAGATCGTCTGGACCATCATCATCGGGACGATCATGATCGCCATGGCCCTCGGCAATCTGTACGGCGGCCGCAGTGCGGACCGGGACCCGAATCCGGACCGCCTGTACCGGAGAATCCTCATCGCCTCCGCCTGGATCGCATTGATCCCGGTGGCGGGGAAGTATATTATCCTCGGTATCTCCGCCGTGATGATCTTTTCCGTAAACGCCAACTATCTGATCTGGGCGGCATTTGCGGCCTGCATGGTCATTTTCGTTTTCCCGCTCTTCCTGCTGGGGACGGTGACGCCGTCGCTGGCCAAGTACAGCATGGAGAACCTGGAGGACAACGCCCGGATCGTCGGGACGCTGGGAGCGGCGAACACCATCGGAAGCATCATCGGAACCTTTGTGCCGACCTTTGTCACGATCCCGGCCGTGGGCACGTCGATCACCTTCCTGATCTTTGCGGGGATCCTGCTGGTGTTGGGGCTGATCTATTTTATCAGCACAAAGACACGCAGCGCCGCTGCCGTGGTGGGAGTTATGGTGTTCCTTCTCAGCTGTGTGCTGGGATATCGGTCGAACTTTGCCTTCTGGAAGAACGATCTGGTCTATGAGGGGGAGTCGGTCTACAACTACCTGCAGGTGGAGGAGACCGATGACAGCGTCATCCTCTCAACCAACGTCCTCTTCGGGGTCCAGTCCATTCTTCGCAAGGATGCATCCCTCACCGGCATGTACTATGACTATGCCCTGGCGGCGCCCATGATGGCGGGAGCGGAGGAGAAGCTTGCAGAGGGTCAGGCCTTTGAGCTGCTGATCCTCGGGATGGGAACCGGAACCTACGGAAGCCAGTGCACGCGTTACTTCCCGGGCATGCACATTGAGGGCGTGGAGATCGACGAGAAGATTACCCGCCTTGCACATCGCTATTTTGAGATGCCGGAGGATCTGTACGTCTGTACCTATGACGGCAGGGCCTATCTGAATGCGGTGGAAAAGCGGTATGACGTCATCATGGTGGACGCCTACCAGGACATTACGATCCCGTTCCAGATGTCTTCGATTGAGTTCTTTACCATGGTTCGGGAACACCTGAAGGAGGACGGTGTACTCATCGTCAACATGAACATGCACGGAGAGAAAGAGGGGGAAATCAACCACTACCTCTCCGACACCATCGCCGCAGTGTTCCCTGAGGTCTGGACCACGGACGTCCCGTACAGCACGAACCGGGAACTCTTTGCCTCCTGCAATCCGGAGATGCTGAAGACCATGGAGCGCAACACGGCGCGTTGTAACGATGGCGAGCTTCGAGGTCTGATGGAGCGGATCAGGGAGAGTCTCACGCCCTGGCAGGCAGGAAATTATCGTATGACGGATGACCGGGCGCCGGTGGAACTGCTGGGCATGCGGGTCATCGACGACCTGATCCGGGACGAGGTCTCCTGGTACAAGTGGATTTATGAGGAATACGGCATTCAGGGCATTATCGACATGCTGTAGGATGAAAACAGCGGCAGGGACTGCATCACCGAGAACGGAGACACAGTCCCTGCCGTTATTTATGCGTGCAGCGCGGAACAAGCGTTTACCGCTTGAACCGGATGATAGTTGCCGCTTCCCCTGCCGTCCGGATTCTACCATCGCGTCGGATCCGGGCAAAGCATTTTATTAAGGCGCATCGTTGTCACAATGGGAAGACTTCGTTTTCCCATAGAGTTCCTTTTCATGCTGAAAGCCCCAGTTCATAATGGCGTAGAAAACGGGCAGCAGATCGCGGCCCATGTCAGTCAAAGAATACTCTACGTGGGGAGGGATCTCGTTGAACTGCTCCCGGCTGATGAGACCGGACTCCTCCAGTTCCCGCAGGGCCTTGGTCAGCATGGTGTTGGTGATGCCGGGCAGATCCTTCTTGAGCTGGCCGAAGCGAACGGTGTCATAGATGCACATTTCGTACATCAGCTGAGACTTCCACCGTCCCTGCAGCATAATCAGCAGCGGCGTCACGGGGCAGTTTCCGTCTTTGGTCACAATACCCTTTTTCACATTGACCAGATATTCCTCATAGCTCATATACTCACGCTTCAAGTTGTTTCCCTCCATACTTTTTCCAGCTCAGAACACGCTGCTTCATGCCTTCCATGTCGAGCACGCCGCAGGCAAAGCCCTTACGGACCAGCTCCTCCGGCACATATTCATCGTACTTCTCAAAGACCGGAACTTCCTTTTCATACACCAGCTCCAGCGGGTCAATTTCTTTTTCCGCTTCCAGACTGACGATTTCGTAAAACTCCGCTTCACTCACCTGCATGGTAAACTGCATATAGTACGGGCGGGAGGACTGCAGCCCCTTCAGGCCAAGCCTCTGACCGCAGCGCAGCTTCAGAAAGCGTTCCAGAGCGAGGAACGTGTAGGTGCCCACCCAGGGGAACAGCGCCCACATCCTGCCGCCGAGATGAACAAGAGGCCTGTCTGCCATGTGCGATTTTTGGAAGGTCTCCCGTGCATCCGCCAGACGGAAGACGGCATGGGGCATCAGATAAGGATACTGCCTGTCCTCACAGAGCACCCGGTACATACGCTCCAGAATATGGGTGTGGATATCGCCTGCCACGTCACCGAAGTAGGCGGGAATATTGCCCTTGACCAGGGTACAGAACAACTCCCGCCGTTTGTGATCCACGTCTTCTACCACCCAGACACGGCCGGCAATGGCGATTTTGTCGCCCACAGGGGGCGGCTTTACGATGGTGCCCAACTGCTCGGAGCCGGCGCGTACGGTGTATTCCACGTTCTCCTGAAACACCGCGTAAAACTTGTAATTGTTGACGATCCGCTCTCCCGCTAAGCCAAGAATCAACCCGCCGTTTTCCGTGCGGTTGATGTGGTCAATCTCAAGAAGATGCCGCAGCAGCAGGCGGTAATCCTCCTGCGTGATCCGTTGAAAGCAGCTGAGCGTCAGTACACGGGATGCCAGCTCGCCCGGCGTCATCTCGCCGTGGGAGGCGAGGGTGCTCATGGTCTGGTGATACAGCAGACTGTAGGGCAGGCGATCCAGACGAGGCGGCTCTACAAAGCGTTCCTCAATATAGAGCTGCACCAGGGCGATGCCCTGAATCAGGTACCATGGGATGCTGTCCGGCAGCATGGCCCGGGCCTCCTGGTGATCCTCCCGCATCACAAACCACATCTCCGAGGGGTCACCCCGACGCCCGGTGCGGCCCATGCGCTGCAGAAAGCCGGAGACGGTAAACGGCGCGTCGATCTGAAAAGCCCGTTCCAGACGGCCTACATCGATGCCCAGCTCCAGCGTTGCCGTAGCGCAGACACTCATCATCGAATCGTCATCCTTCATTTCCTCCTCGGCGCTTTCGCGGTAAGAAGCGGAGAGGTTGCCGTGGTGGATCAGAAAACGGTCGGCCTCGTGATTGACCTCGCAGTATTGCCGAAGCTGCTGGCAGACGGCCTCGCATTCCTCACGGGAGTTGGTGAACACCAGGCACTTCTTGCCTCGGGTATGCTCAAAGATATAGCCGATCCCCGGGTCGGCAGCTTTCGGTGCGGTGTCGGTGGCTTCCTCTACCGGCGGAAGATCCGGCGGAATGAGCTTTCCTTCGTCTACCTGAGGCGGGGAGTTGTAGAAGTGCTCCATACTGAGCCGCCAGACCTCTTTGCCGCCGTCAAATTTCGGAATGACCGTGCCGCGGCCGCTGCCCGCTGCCAGAAACTGTCCCGCGAGCTCCGGATTCCCGATGGTAGCGGACAGGCCGATGCGGCGAGGGTCGCAGCTCGCCAGCTTGCAAAGCCGCTCGATCAGGCAGAAGGTCTGCAGACCCCGGTCTGCCCGCAGCAGGGAGTGGATCTCATCGATGACAATGAAGCGCAGGTCACCAAACAGGGACGGGATCTCCATGTGCTTGCCCAGCAGCAGCGATTCGAGAGATTCCGGTGTGATCTGCAGGATGCCGGAGGGCTTTTTCAGCAGCTTCCTCTTTCCGGATTGGGCTGCGTCTCCGTGCCAGCGGGTCACGGCAATACCCTTTTCCTCGCACAGCTCGCTGAGCCGTCCGAACTGGTCATTGATCAGCGCCTTGAGCGGGGCAATATAGAGAACGCCAACGGTTTGGGAAGGGGTTTCATCCAGCAGTGTCAGGATCGGGAAAAAGGCAGCCTCCGTCTTGCCCGAGGCCGTAGAGGCCGTGAGCAGCACATTTTCTTCTGTGTTGAAGATGGCGTCTCCCGCGGCGTTCTGTACCGCCCGCAGACTCTGCCAGCCGGAGCGGTAGATATAGTCCTGAATAAAGGGAGCGTAGCGCTCAAATACATTCATATGGTAAACTCCACAAAGCCCGCCTCGGCCTCATCGGAGACAGCTTCTGATTTGGCGTAACTGAATTCCTCGGAGGAAAGGAGCTCGGTAATGTGCATTTTCGGATTCTGGTACAGCAGATCCAGCAGCTCGATAAAGTCGCGGATCACCTCACGGGGTGTGATGTTCTGATCTGCACCGATGCGTCCGTACTCGATCTTGATAAAATTCACCAAATCCTCGGTGGTAACGCTGCGGGCATACCCGTACAGTCCTGCGTGCATCTCCGAGAGCTTTTCGCACAGCACCAGCATCTCCTCGGCGGTCAGCGGTTCCAGTCGGATCACAGGGGCGAGAAGATCCCTTGCGCCCGGTCTGGAGAAGCGCCCTTCCGCCAGCCGGGAGCGCAGCGCTTCATAGCTGTAAATACCCCGCCGCTTGTCCTCCAGGGCCTGGGGTGTAGCCCCCATGAGAATGCCGAGATATTTTGCCTTGCCCTGCAGGGTGTCGTTGTACATGGTCAGCATCTTCTCATAGTTATACTGTCTGGTGATCGAGTTGGGAATTTTATAGATGTTCACCAGCTCGTCGATCATGATGAACATGCCGGTATAGCCCGCCAGACGGAAAAAGGAGGCAAAGAGCTTCAGATAGTCGTACCAGTCGTCGTCCGTAATGATGATGTTGACGCCGAGGGCTTCCTTTGCCTCGCTCTTCAGCGCGTACTCGCCCCGGAACCAGCGTATGACCTTCGCTTTCGTCGCATCGTCCCCATTCACATAGGCACGGTAATAGGCGGACAGGAGCCGGGCAAATTCAAAGCCGTGTACCAGCTCGCTGACGGAAGACGTCACCGCGTAGATTTTCCTGTCCGTGGCGGCGGCCAGGGCGGGATCATCGGGAGAAAGTCCGGCCTCCTGCATGGCCTCATTCTGAACCGCGCTGATCCAGCGGTCCAGCACCAGCGTCAGAGCACCGCCCTCCGGCTTCGTTTTCGTCGACAGATTGGAGATCAGTTCACGGTATGTGGCAAGTCCCTGTCCCCTGGTGCCCTGTAAACGCCGCTCGGGGGAGAGGTCGGCATCTGCCACGATAAAGCCCCGGTCCATCACATAGTTGCGGATGGTCTGCAGGAGAAAGCTCTTGCCGCTGCCGTAGCGCCCGACGATGAAGCGGAACGACGCGCCGCCTTCTGAAATGATATCCACATCGTGCAGCAGAGCTTCAATCTCATTTTTTCTGCCGACCGTGATATACGGCAGTCCGATGCGCGGCACCACGCCGCCCTTCAAAGAGTTCAGTACCGTCTGTGCGATACGTTTCGGTACTTTTCTGTGTTCATCCATTGCCTGTTCCTCCAAGGATTTGCTTCAGTTCTTCGATATAGTCATCCACCAGCAGCAGTTTATCATCTTCACACAGGAGAACGGTATCGCCGATCTCGTCAAAGAGTGCCTCGTTGATGGCATCCGCCGTCATACTCGGCATCAGGTGATGAGCTTTGATGATCCCGGCCGCATCCTGTTCCTCCAGAAGGGATCGAAGGATTTGAATCTGTATGAGATCCAGAGGGAGACTGCAGGGTTCATCCACTGCTGTGGATGGGGCCGCTTCTTCCAGCTCTGCCATCTCCTCCTCCGTCAGCAGGCTCTCGCGGGTGGTGTCCGCGTCACGCCGAATCTGTTCCAGGCCGGACAGGTCGATGGTGATCCAGGGTCTGGATGCTTCGATCGCGGCCTTTTTGTCCTCGCCGATCACCGCGTCAATATAGGCAACGGCCCATTCATCCGCCGTGTTTTCCCGCAAATACCGCCCTGTTTTCAGATAGCGGCGCAGCCGGGCGTCTGTCTCATGCAGAAAGCCCTGCAGCCGGCTCTTGTCAAAGGACAGCTTTTCATAGGCCTCCACCTGCCAGGCACCGTTGCGGCAGCAGTAGCTGCGGCAGTCGTTCAGGAAATAGACTCTGTCTTTCTGCCTTGTTTGCTCATAATATACTGCGTTGGTCAACGGATACCAGCGACGGGCGGTCTTTTCACCAAAGCAGAGAGCAAACAGATCTTTTCCCTGCCAGACATAAGCGGAGGCCTTCCGCCAGCATTGCGCGAACAGGGCTTTGCCCCTTTCCGAATGGATCGCGAGCACAGGGGAGTTCTCCGCTTTTTTCCCGCCAAGGCAGCACAGTGCGGCAAACACATCCTCATCGGAATGGTTTTCCGGTGAACGTAAAGCCGCCAGGGCCGCATCCCGTTCGATTATTTCCGGATCCGCAACTTGCCTGGCCAATGTCGGAGAAAGATTGTTCAGCACAGAGAATTCCAGCATCCAGCGCCGCAGATTGGGCCGCATATGCGCATCTCCAATCCCGGAATCCAAATAGCCCTTCTCAAAATCCCGAAGCTTTTGCAGACTTTCTTCCGGAGAAGCCGCACCGACGCCATTCAACAACTCATAGATGTACAAATATGCGGCAGAGGTGGCAATCGGCTGATAATCTCCTTTGCGCAGCCGGGCCCGCCATGTGAAATAACCGCGCAGCTGCTTCGTGGTCAGATCATGATAGGTTGGAAAAAAGCAGACAAAATCGCCCGTCCACGGAACGTCATCCTCATAATCCTGCATGAATACCGCCTGGCGATAGAAATTGCCGGCCTTGGCCGAGGTGGATTCTCTGCCATATTCATACAGACGCCGCATCTCCCGCAGGCGATCAGGGAGTTTTTCTTTTTCGGCCATGCAAGTGCTTCCGGCGAAGGGCAAGGCAGTTTCCTGATAATGGTCTTCGCCGAAGGAATGCAGTGAAGGGAGAACGATGGTATAGCCGTGGCCGTTCCCCTCTGTGACAGCCTGATCGAAAAGCGCAAAGACCACACTTTGCTCCGTGCGGTCATCGAAGGTGATATCCACCCATTTGCTTCCTTTCATCCGGATGGGAGGCGAGAGATAAGATTGCTGAAAGTGCCGCTGGTTTTCGCCGCCGCATTTCAGGTCACAGCGTTCGATCTCTGCGCCGGCTTCGGCGTCCCATTGCCGCATCAGCAGGGCGACCCATTTTCCGGTCTGCGGATGGCAGAGCACGGAGAAGCCGGGAAAATCGGACCACTTATGCTGTTCTTCAATCTGATAATTCTCTTTGGCATAGGTGATCAGCTCTGCCAGCTGCACTTCAGACGCCTCCCTTCGCAGCGGATGACAGTTTCAAGTATAATCATTGTACCATATCTGTTTTTGAAATCAAGTACGCAGTCTTTTGATACTTGGTATGGTTTTCTACTTTTTTCTTGTGTGGCTCTCTTTTTTTTGCTATACTCAAATCAAAGCATATCGCAGAACCGGAAAACTTGCAGAGGAGGCTGATTCTGATGAAAGATGTACAGGAGACCTGCCGGATCGCCGTCATTCAGGCGGAACCGGTGATGTTCGACAAAGCCGGCGGCCTGAAGAAGGCGCTGCGCTGTATTCGGAATGCCGCAGCGGAAGAGGCGGAGCTGATTGTGTTTCCGGAGCTTTTTATCCCCGGATATCCGATCGGGATGAATTTTGGCTTCAGCATGGGAAAGCGGACCGAAGCGGGACGGGCGGACTGGAAGCGCTACTACGACGCATCCCTGATCGCCGGAGGCGAGGAATTCAGACAGCTCTCCGACGCGGCGAGAGATGCCAAAGCCTATGTGAGCATGGGCTTTTCGGAGCGGGACGCGGTAAACGGCACGCTCTATAACAGCAATGTGATCTTCTCTCCGGACGGAAGCTGGAGCGTCCATCG
>JAGAFT010000244.1 GCA_017627975.1 Oscillospiraceae bacterium | reverse complement strand
GGAGCAGGCTGAGGCTCGGCTGCGGGTGCAGGCTGCGGTTCTTCAACAGCAGAGTTGTCAACTACAGGCTCAGCCTTGGGCGTGGCTTCTTCCTGAATGAGCTCGACGACAGGAGCGTCCTTCTTTTCCTCAACGGCGTTGCCCTCTTTCTTTTCCTCGGGGACGGCCTCTTCTTTCTTGTCCTCGACGACAGGGGCTTCCTTCTTGTCCTCGGGGACGACTTCTTCCTTCTTGTCCTCGGGGACGACTTCTTCCTTCTTGTCCTCGGGGACGGTTTCTTCCTTCTTATCCTCGACGACGACTTCTTCCTTCTTATCCTCGGGGACGGTTTCTTCCTTCTTATCCTCGGGGACGGATTCTTCCTTCTTGTCCTCGGGGACGGCTTCTTCCTTCTTGTCCTCGGGGACGGTTTCTTCCTTCTTGTCCTCGACGACGGTTTCTTCCTTCTTGTCCTCGACGATGATTTCGGCCTTCATTTCTTCCGGCTTGTTCTCTTCATCGCCTTCGACGGAGCCTTCCTCCTTGGGGGCAGCCTCGGGGACGGTGTCTTCTTTCTTGTCCTCGATGATGATTTCGGCCTTGTTCTCGTCGGCTTCCTCGTCGCCTTCGCCCTCGACCGTGGTATCGTCCTCGGGCTCGGTCTTGTCATCCTTAGAGGTCGCGGCCTTTTCGTCGTCAGTCTCAAGAACGATCTCATTGTTCTGAGCTGCATCGCCGCCTACGATAGGCTCTTTGTCAAGCTGTTTGTCGAGTTCTTCACCGTCGGTGACCTTGCCTTCCTCGGTGACTTCACCTTCACCCTCACCGGCGCCCTCGATGACCGCGGGCTCTTTCTCGGCTGCGGGGATCGTTTCAATGGAATATCCGAGATTCATTTTGGTGTCTTTATCATACACGAGGGTTTCTTTTGTCGTATCGCCGGAGGATTGAGGAATGAAGTTGGAAGACTCAACGATGGTGGGGCTGTCTTCTGTGGATTCTTCAATGACGGAAGTGACCGGCTGTTCATTGCTGTTGAAGGTGTCGGCAGTGCTGACCATATGGCCGGTGAAGCCTATGGCGAGTGTGTTAACCTTAGAGCGCTTCTTGTTTACATCAAGACTGGTCTCCTCCTTGAACGAGTCACTCTGAGGTTCGTCACCGGTGTTGTCATCGATCGAGGTGTTAAGCGCGACCTGCTGGCCGTCTTGAATCTCGACGCCCCGTTTGGCAACAATATCGCCTTCGCCCAGGATGTCGTTCGTCTCGGTTTTCAGAGGATTGCCAAGCCCATCATAGGTTTTCGTTACCTTGTTCGCCGAGAGAAGCACAAGGTCGCCGGTCTTCAGATTGGTGTTCTCATTATTGCCGAGGAGATTGAGCCCGTCAATTAAGGTCTGCTTGGTGTCGTCGAGAAGGGAGGTCTTGACGATATCTTCGGGGCTGACCGAAAGACTCTTGGTGCTCATCTTCGTCAGGCCGGTGCTTTCGCCGCTTTCAGCGGAGGTTTTTGTTTCGCCGCCTTCGGCTGCAAGGCTGGCGATTGCAAGACTCAGATCTTCGGTCTTCGCAGGCGCTGCTGCGAGCTTGGCGGTCACCGTGGAGACGGTTTGTTCGAGGAGTTCGCCCTTCAGAGTATACGTATACGTCGTGGTTTCAACGGACTTGGTGCCGGCGGCGGCGGGCATCTCGCGGACGGACTTGACGATGTGGCCGTTCTCAAAGGTGTCGAGGCCGACGACCTTGCCGTCCTTGTCCTTTACGGTGCGCTGGGTAACGACGCCGTTGCTGTCATAGGCATATTCATAGACGTACTGGACATTGCCGGAATCCGTGATGACCTCTTTGGTGGCCCTGTTGTAGAGGTTATACTGGGTGGTGACCGTGGTGGTGCCCTCGGTCTGAACCTTGCTGTTCATCGAGCCGTTGTCGTTATAGGTGTACTTGACGGTGTTGGTATTGGTGACGGTTCCGGTGGAGGAGTCGATCTTGTCAGCCTGGACGGACTGCAGGATGTTGTCCTTGTAATTGTAGGTATAGTTGGTGATTTCACCGGATTCGGTCACGGTTCTGGAGTCCAGGAGGCCGGTCTTTTCATTGTAAATATTGACGATGTTGTCGCCTCTGTCGGTCGTGATCCATTTGACTCTGCCAAACTTGTCCAGCGCCTCGATCATCTGCTCGAGACCGCCGCCGTTTGCCAGGACATTTTCCCAGAAGCGGTAGGTTTCCTCGCCGTAGTGCTGGATCGCCTTCAGCGTACCGGTCTTGGTGACGCCGGTCTCGTCGGCAAAGGTCTGGGTGCCGCCGGTGATGACGCCGTTGTCAAGATGGAAGGCGGCGGAGTAGGTCGTCTGGCCGAGGTCGTTTTTCTCTTTTTCGTAGAGATGTTCGACCCCATCGGGGGTGACGCTGTAGGTTTCACGCTTCTCGATCACGTCACGGGAGAAGCTCTTGCCGGCGGCAACGGTGTCGGGGCTCGTCGGCTGGGAAGCACTGTGCACATTGGGATCGGCCAGAGTGTCGTCCCAGGTGATCTCGGTGCGGAAGTAGCCGTCCTTATCGACGCGCTCGATCAGGATCGGGCGGCCAGCCTTGTCGTACTTGACGCGGACGGGCTTGCGGATCCGGTACCAGGTGAGCTGCCAGATCTCATCCTGGATGGCCTTCTCGGTGACCTTCACGATTTTGGCATCCAGAAGGTCCTTGATGCTGGCTGCCGTGAGGACCTTGTCAAGGACATTGAGATCGCCGGAGTATTCAATGCGCTCCAGCTTCTGGAAGGTCTTCAGCTCTCTGGTCTCATCGCTCCAGACAAAGGCGTCCGGATCAATGGCCTTCAGCGTCGCGGGAAGAACCACGCTTCTCAGTCTGGAGAAGTCCACGAAGGCGTTGGAAGAGATCTTCGTGATGTTGCGCTCGAGAATCACGCGGGCGGCCTTATCCTTCAGGTTGGCCCAGGGGGCGGGATACTCCTCGCTGAAGGAGGGCATCTCGCCGGTGCCGCGGATGATCAGGGTGCCGGCCCACTCGTTATAGAAATACGAGAAGCTGGTGCCGACCATCTGGACGGTGCTGCCGGCGGCGGTGGCGGCGCCGTTGGAGACCGTACCGGAGGCGTTGACTTCCACAGGGACCTTCACGGTGTTAAAGTCAACCTGGTACCACCTGTCGGAGAGCTCGTACCAGCCGTCGGTATAGCTCCACCCGTTCCAGTTTCCATTGTTGCGGTACTCTTCACTCCAGTACCACTCCCAGTCCTCTCTTGCGGCGCTGGCGGTGCCGTGCATGGGGGCAAAGCCGACCACCATGCAGATGACCAGGAGAACGGACAAAAGAACTTTCAGTTTTTTCATTGTCTCAACCTCTTTATAATAATTTCATAAAGACTTTACGTTAACATACTATAAACACAAGATCTTGTCAAGATAAAGAGCGAAAAACACAAGATTTGGCACCAAATTGACCTTGAAAAGTTTCTTTTCTGAAATCAAAATGACGATATTATGACAACAGATCCCGAGAGCGGGCAAAACGCGGGGACGGAGAGGGAACCGTGCGGGAGGGGCGGACAGGAGAGCGAAGTTGAAAAAAAGCTTGAGGAATGATTGACAATATCCGGACATGGCGGTATAATTTGTTTGTTCAAAATGCTGAAGCATTCGGAAAAATCTGGGTTTATTACACGCTCGGGCGTGCGATAATAACGAAACTTTAACTGTAAGGAGGAAACCAAGAATGAAGAAAGTATTTGCACTGCTGCTGGCACTGGTGATGGTCTTCGGTCTGGGCGTCACGGCCTATGCGGAGGACAGCACCGCCGCCATGGATGAGCTGATCGCGGCCGCCAAGGAAGAAGGCACCCTGGTCGTCTACGGCTCCTGCGAGGAAGAATATCTGGCCGCGGCCTGCGAGAACTTCCAGAAGCTCTACGGAATCAAGACCGATTATCAGCGTCTTTCCACCGGCGAGGTTCCCGCGAAGATCGAGGAAGAGAACGGCAAGCCCTCTGCCGACGTCTGGTTCGGCGGCACCAACAACCCCTATGACGACGCCGCCGCGAAAGGCCTGCTGGATCAGTATGACGCCATCAATGCAAGCCACCTGACCAAGGACATGTACAAGGATCCCAACGGCTACTGGTACGGCATTTACACGGGGCTCCTGGGCTTCATGGTCAACCGGGACGAGCTTGAGCGCATGGGCCTCGAAGCGCCCCAGACCTGGGACGACCTGCTCAAGCCCGAATACAAGGGCCTGATCTGGCTCTCCAACTACAAGACCGCCGGCACCCCGAAGCTGGTCGCCAACCTCATGATCCAGCTCAAGGGCCATGACGAAGGCATCCAGTACCTTGTCGACCTGGACAAGAACGTCGAAGTCTACACCAAGTCCGGCTCCGGCCCGTCCAAGAACGTCGGCACCGGTGAGTGCGTCATCGGCATCGGCTTCCTGCATGACGGCATCACCCAGATCGTCGACAACGGCTATGACAATGTCCAGCTGATCGTTCCGCAGGACGGCACGACCTGCGAGATCGGACCGGTCGCCATCTTCAAGGGCGCGGCCCATCCGAACGCCGCGAAGCTCTTTGTCGAGTACGCCCTGTCCCCGGACTGCGTAGAGCTGGCGGCCGATAACGGCTCGTACCAGTTCCTGGTCATCGACAATGCCAAGCAGCCTGCCGCCGCAGAGGAATTCGGCCTGGATCCCAGCCTGGTGTGGGACGGCTATGACTTCGCCAAGGCGGTGAAGGACACCGCGCAGAACGTCGAGGACGTCATGACGGCCATCGAGAACTCCGGCGCCGATGTCGGCGAGGGACGTTTCCAGACCTCCTGATCGGGCGGAGACAATCTCGCGCGTCTGAACTGAGTTTCATCTACCCGCAAGAGGATGGCGGTTTCTCCGCCATCCTCTTTTTCACAGACGGCAAAGAGAGGAGCTGTTTTTATGGCGAAAAGCCAGGGCGCGGCACTGGATCGAAAGAAGCTGATGGCGGACCCGATCATGGTGACGACCATTGTCGTGCTGATCACCTTTTTGACTCTGTTCATTCTCTATCCGCTGGCAATTCTGCTGGTGGACAGCTTTGTGGGCGACGGGACCTTCGGCCTGAGCATCTTCAAGCGGATTTTCGCGATGCCGAGCTTTACCCGCGCCATTATGAATACGCTGAAGGTCGGCTTCGTGGTGGGAATTCTCTCCGCGCTGATCGGGCTTCTGTTCGCGTATGTGGAAGTGTACGTGCGGATGAACCGCTTCGTGGGCGGCCTGTTCAAGGTCGTGTCCATGCTGCCGGTGGTGTCGCCGCCCTTTGTCCTGAGCCTTTCGATGATCATGCTCTTCGGCAAGGCGGGCATCATCACGCGCTTCCTGCTGGGCATTTATGACAACAGCGTGTACGGCTACTGGGGCATCGTCATCGTCCAGACGCTGACCTTCTTCCCGGTGTGCTACATGATGCTCAAGGGCCTGCTGAAGAACATCGACCCCTCCCTGGAGGAGGCGGCGCGGGACATGGGTGCGGGGCGCTGGCGCGTGTTTCAGGACGTGACGCTGCCGCTGCTGCTGCCGGGACTGGGCAACGCCTTCCTCGTGACCTTCATCGAGTCGATCGCGGACTTCGCAAACCCCATGATCATCGGCGGATCCTACGACACGCTGGCCACGACGATCTACCTTCAGATCACGGGCGCCTATGACAAGGCGGGGGCCGCGGCGATGGCCGTGGTGCTGCTGTGCATTACGCTTGCGATGTTTGCGGTGCAGAAGTATTACCTCGAGGCCAAGACCGCCGCCACGCTCACGGGCAAGGCCTCGCGGGCAAGAATGCTCATCGAGGACAGAAGCGTGAAGGTCCCGCTGACGATCTTCTGCTCGCTGGCGGCGCTGTTTGTCATCATGATGTACATCTGTGTCCCCATCGGGGCGCTGTTCCCCACCTGGGGCTACAAGTTCTTCCCGCTGACCACCAAGTGGTTCAAGCTGGTCTTCACCCGCTATCACGGGTTCAAGGCCTTCAAGGACAGCTTTGTGCTGTCGTTCATCTCCGCGCCGATTACGGCCCTGCTCAGCATGATCATCTCCTATCTGGTGGTCAAGCGCAAATTCAAGGCCAAGGGCTTTATCGAGGCGGTCTCGATGCTGGCGATGGCGGTGCCGGGCACGGTGCTCGGCGTCGGATACATCCGCGGCTTCTCGGGCGGCCTGTTCCACACCGGCATTCTGCAGGGCATCTACGGCACGGGCCTGATCCTGGTGATCGTGTTTGTGGTGCGCTCGCTCCCGACCGGCACGCGAAGCGGCATCTCGGCCCTGCGACAGATTGACAAGTCCATCGAGGAGTCGGCCTATGACATGGGCGCGGACAGCTTCCGGGTCTTCATGACGGTGACGCTGCCGCTGATTAAGGACTCGTTCCTCAGCGGTCTGGTCACGGCCTTTGTGCGCAGCATCACGGCCATTTCGGCGATCATCCTGCTGGTGACGCCGCAGTACCTGCTCATCACCGTGCAGATCAACGAGTTTGCGGAGAAGGGCTCGTTCAGCCTGGCCTGCGCGTTTGCGACCATTCTGATCATCATTACCTACGGCGCCGTGCTGCTGATGAACCTGTTTATCCGGCACTTCGGCACCAGCAAACAGATCAAGGAGGACTAATCCATGGAGAAGACGAAAAAAGGCGTAAGACTGGAGCATATTTCCAAGATCTATCAGGATCCGAAGACGGGAAAAGACTTCTACGCCGTGAAGGATACGTCGCTGGACATCGAGCCGGGCTCCTTTGTGACACTGCTGGGGCCGTCGGGCTGCGGCAAGACGACCACGCTTCGCATGATCGCGGGCTTCGAGAGTCCGGACGAGGGCGAAATCTACCTGGGCGACGAGCCCATCAACGAGCTCACGCCGAACAAGCGCGACACGGCCATGGTGTTTCAGAGCTATGCGCTGCTGCCGCACTACAACGTGTTTGACAACGTGGCCTACGGCCTGAAGCTGCGCAAGGTGCCGAAGGACGAGATCCGGGAGCGCGTGATGCGGATCCTGGACCTGGTGGAGCTCACCGGAATGGAAGCGCGCATGACCAACCAGCTCTCCGGCGGCCAGCAGCAGCGTGTCGCCCTGGCAAGAGCCCTGGTGATCGAACCCTCGGTGCTGCTCTTTGACGAGCCGCTTTCGAACCTCGACGCGAAGCTCAGAGTTTCGATGCGCACCGAGATCCGAAGAATCCAGCAGGAGGTCGGCATCACGGCGATCTACGTCACCCATGACCAGTCCGAGGCCATGGCCCTGTCCGACAAGATCATCATCATGAATAAGGGCGTCGTGGCGCAGATGGGCACGCCGCAGGAGATCTACTATCACCCGGTGAACGAATTTGTGGCCGACTTCATCGGCGAGGCCAACTTCCTGAAGGGGAAGATGACCGCGAAAGACGGCGCCCTGGCCGTGCTGGACATCGAGGGCAACCCGCTGAAGGTCGAGGCGGCGGAGCACATGGAGGCCGGAAAGGACTATACCCTGGTGCTGCGGCCGGAGGCCGCGTCTCTCGCGGACGAAGGGGGCCTGCCCTGCGAGGTGGTGCTCAGCTGCTTCATGGGCTCGTACCAGAACTATCACGTGAAGGTCGGAAACACCCTGGTCAAGCTTGAGGAGCACAACCCGAAGAACAAGAAGATCTATCAGGTCG